>JBOHTB010000018.1:0-77413 GCA_050733435.1 Gemmatimonadaceae bacterium
CTTCTCGCTTCCCGCGTCCTGCCTCCCGCTTTCCCGCTTCCCGCGTCCCGCTTCCCGCTTCCCGCAATGCAGCTGACATCGCTCGACTGGATCATCGTCGTCGTAAGCCTGGTGCTCTGCTACCTGCCGGCGATGTTCTACCTGCGGCGCGCCCGCTCGAGCGTCGCCGAGTTTTTCACGTCGGGTCAGTCCGCGCCATGGTGGCTCGTCGGCACATCCATGGTCGCCACCACCTTCTCCACCGACACTCCGAATCTCGTAACGGACTTCGTTCGTTCACACGGCGTGTCGTACAACTGGGTGTGGTGGGCCTTTCTGCTGACTGGGATGGCGACGGTGTTTTTCTATGCGCAGCTCTGGCGCCGGTCGCGCGTCCTCACCGACCTGGAATTCTACGAGCTTCGCTATTCCGGCCGTTCCGCGGCAGCAGTCCGCGGTTTCCGCGCCGTTTACCTCGGGCTTTTCTTCAACATCATGATCATGGCGACGGTGACTCTCGCTGCCGTCAAGATCGCCAGCGTCATGCTCGGCTGGGGACGCTTCGAAACCATAGCCGTATGCGGCACGGCCGTCGTCCTCTTCGCCGCGGTTTCAGGGTTGTGGGGCGTGCTCGCGACAGATCTCGTGCAATTCGCGCTCGCGATGGTCGGCGTGATCGCCGCGGCGTACGTGTCACTGCATCAGCCGGCGGTCGGCGGCCTCTCGGGGTTGCTCGCCAAAACCAATCCGAAGACGCTGTCGCTACTGCCGGATTTTCACGACAAGACGCTCACGCTAACCGTGCTCGTCATTCCACTCACCGTGCAGTGGTGGTCGGTGTGGTATCCGGGCGCCGAGCCGGGCGGCGGAAGCTACATCGCGCAGCGGATCCTCGCGTCGAGGAACGAGCGACACGCACTCGGCGCAACGCTCTGGTTCAACGTCGCGCATTACGCGCTGCGGCCGTGGCCGTGGATAATCGTCGCGCTGTGCTCGATGCTCGTGTTTCCGACACTGGCCGACCTTCAGCGCGCGCTCCCGCACGTGAATCCCGCGCTGATTGGAAACGATCTGGCGTATCCGGCGATGCTCACGCTGCTCCCGGTCGGCATGAAAGGCCTCATCGTCGCTTCGCTGTTCGCCGCATATCGCTCGACGATCGAGACACATCTCAATTGGGGCTCTTCGTATCTCGTGATCGATTTCTACCAGCGCTTCCTCGCGCCGGGGAAATCCGAGCGCCACTACCTTTGGGTCTCGCGCAGCCTCACCGCGGTGCTGATGATCCTCTGCGGCGTGTTCACGCTTTTTCTCTCCACGGCGAGCGAAGCATTTCAGCTTCTTCTCTCGGTGGGTGCCGGGACGGGTCTCATTTATCTCCTTCGCTGGTTCTGGTGGCGCATCAATGCGTGGAGCGAGATCTCGGCCATGCTATCCTCGTTTCTGATTGCGCTGGGGTTTTTCGTCGCGAAGAAGCTCGGCGCCGACATTCAGGATCCGGTGCCGCTGCTCGCCACTGTCGCTGTCACGACGATCGTCTGGATTACGGTCACGCTAATGACGTCGCCGGTGGACCCCGCCGCACTTCTGCGTTTCTACGAGTTGACGCGGCCCGCTGGTCCGGGATGGAAAGAATTCCGCGCTGAGTCGGCGCTGCCTCCTTCGCCCGACAGTTTTCCGCAGATGCTACTTGGGTGGACCGCCGGAGTGATGTTTGTCTACGCCGGTCTATTCGGGACCGGCAGCCTTATCTACGGCCGAATCACGCAGAGCATTGTATGGGCGGTGTTGTTTGTCGTGAGCGGCGTGGTGTTGCTGCGCGTCGTCATGCGCGTGTGGTCGAGCGAGCCGGAGCTTGCGGGAAGTGAAACGTCGGCTATCGCCGCGCGGCATCCGTGCACGAAGGCGGTGGTTCTCGCGGCCGGACGTGGAACGCGGATGCAGAAGGGAAGTCGTGATGTCGCGCTCACGCCCGGCCAGCTCGCCGCCGCGGATGCCGGCATCAAGGCGATGATTCCGGTCGACCATCCTTTTCTCGATTATGCGTTGACTGCGCTCGCCGACGCGGGCTTCACCGACGTCTGCATTGTCGTTGCGCGCGACGAGCGCACGATTATCGATCGATACTCCAGCACGGCGATTCCAAAGCGGATTCGCGTCACGTTCGCAACGCAGCTCCAGCCGGACGGCTCGGCAGACGCGCTCCTTGCAGCCGAGGAATTCACGGCAGGCGAGGCCTTCGTGATAGTGAACAGTGATAACTATTATCCAGCCGACATCCTCGCATCGTTGCGCACCGCGGCCGGGCCGGCGGGCGTCGGTTTCTCACGGGAGGGACTGCTACGGCGCGACGATATTTCTTCCGAGCGGATCGCGGAGTACGCAATTCTGGACGTGGGAGCGGACGGGTATCTTCGTCGAATCATCGAGAAACCGGATGCCGCGGCGATGACTTCACTGGGGACGAGCGCCGCGGTGAGCATGAATTGCTGGCGTCTGCCGTCGGAGATCTTCCGCGCCTGTCGCGACGTGCCGCCGTCATCACGTGGCGAGATCGAGCTGCCCGGGGCGATTCAGTACGCGATCGACGTGCTCGGCGTTCGCTTTCAGGTGATCCCCGCGGATGCTCCGGTTCTGGATCTGTCGCACCGCACCGACATTCCTGTTGTGGCCGCCCGGCTGCGAGGTGTCGCGGTGAAGTTGTGAGCAATTCGTGATGAGCGACGCAGATCACTGCTCGTCGAACCTGCCATGAGCGACGCAAATCACTGCTCGCCGAACCCGCCATGAGCGACGCAAGATCGCTGCTCGTTGCGGCCGGCATGAGTGGGCAGGAAGCGGAGCGCAAGCAAGTTCTGTTCGACCGAGCTGTCGCTGCGCTTCTCCGCTTCCCTGATAGTCAGAAAAATCTCCGTGGTGCGGCTTCGCATGTGGCGGATCATAGCGTCGTGTTCCGATGGTGGGTGCCGGGGCGTATCGAATTCCTCGGCAAACACACCGACTACGCAGGCGGGCGCAGTCTCCTTTGTGCAGCCGAACGGGGAATTTGTGTGGCTGCGACGCCGCGACGAGACGATCGTGTGCGTGTTCACGATGCGATCTCGGGTGATACGCTGGAATTCCGTTTGTCGGAAGAGCAGACGATGGATGATTCGGCGCAGCCGACCATGGATGATTCGGCGCAGCCGACGATGGATGATTCGGCGCAGCCGACCGTGAATAACTCCGCGCAGCCGGGCCACTGGTCGGCGTACGTGCACGCGGTTGCATCGAGAATCGTGCGCAACTTCCCAGCTACCGGATTCAGGTCGAGCAGGCCGAGCTCGCGAATCGCTGCGCTTGTCGGCGCGGACATCGTCATGGCCAGCGATCTTCCGCAGGCTGCCGGCATGAGCAGCTCGAGCGCGCTGGTGGTCGCCATCTTCCTTGCGCTCGTCCGTGCGAACGACATCGAGTCCAGCGCATTGTATCGACGCGCGATCGCAACCACCGAGCAACTCGCCGAGTACCTCGGCACCATCGAGAATGGGCAGAGCTTCGGCGAGCTTGTGGGAGAGCGTGGTGTCGGAACGTTCGGAGGCAGCGAGGACCACACGGCGATCCTGTGCGCGCGCGCCGGCGCGCTCGCGCAATACTCGTTCTGTCCCGTTCGTCTCGAGCGCACCGTCCCCTTCCCCGCTGATCACGTGCTCGTCGTCGCCACGAGCGGTGTCGCCGCCGAGAAAACCGGAGCGGTGCGCGAGCGCTACAACGCGCTGTCGCGGATGAGTGCTGAAATCGTGGAGCGCTGGGAATCGGTAACCGGCGAGCGCTACCCGACTCTTGCTGCGGCCGTTAACGCGTCCAGAGATGCGACGAGTCGCGTCCGCGAGCTACTCGATGCCGACAGACTCGCGCGGCTCGAGCACTTTTTGCTGGAGAGTGAGGGCCTCATTCCGCGGGCAGCCGATGCGCTCGCGAATGGCAATCTCGCGACGCTCGGGAGGCTCGTCGATCAGTCGCAGCGCGGCGCTGAGCAACTCCTTGGCAATCAGATTCCGGAGACGATCTTCCTCGCGCGAAGCGCGCGCGAGCTCGGCGCAATCGCCGCGTCCGCGTTCGGGGCGGGATTCGGGGGGAGCGTGTGGGCGCTCGTGCGGGAAAGTGACGCGGCTTTGTTTCGGACGAGATGGGGGGAAGCGTACGCCGCGCGGTTTCCAGCAGCGGCTGAGCGGGCGGAGATGCTGGTGACGAGCGCGGGGCCAGGGGTGAGTGAGATTGGGTAGTCGGCCCATGCAACCGAGGACTGGCATCTCGATAGGCTGGATTTTTTTAACTGCAACAGAACGGGTGCGAGGTGTGAGCAAAAACGGTGTGAGTGACGGGTCACTGCGGTGGTGACGGGTCCGGCGGCGAAAATAGACGCCCCGACGTAGTGAACCCGCAACTCAGCGCGGTCTTGCTCACACCCCGCACCCGTTCAGTTGTAGTTAAGAAATCCGAGGCTACCTAGATGTCAGTCCTCGCACCCGTTCAGTTGCAGTTAAGGAACCCCAGGCTACCGAGATGCCAGTCCCGCACCCGTTCAGTTGCGGTTTTCAGGTCATGCGCACCCGGGAAAACCCGTAGCCAAACGCGGTTCGCCCGCCGGCGCCGGCCGGTAGTTCTTAAGTTGCAGGGGCGCTTCGCCCCCGACTGTCCTTAAATCGCAGCTCGGCGATCGTGTTAACTTTCGTGTCACGCTTCATGACGTCAAAACCACCCTACCGGCTCCGCGCCGCGTATTTGCTCGTCATCCCGCTGACGGTTGCGGTTGCGGCCGCATCGGCGCGATTGCCCGCACAAACTGCAACAGCAGCTTCGCACGAGTACGTCAAGGCCGACGTGGATTTCATGCAGGGCATGATCATCCACCACGCGCAGGCCGTCGTGATGTCGGACTGGGCGGGCAGTCACGGCGCGCGATCAAACGTGCTTACACTGTGCAAACGCATCGCCCTCTCCCAGAGGGACGAGATCGCCATGATGCAGCAGTGGCTGCTCGAACATCACCTGAGCGCTCCCGACCCGCTTCACATGCTGCATGGAGCCCACCCAGTGACGGACGAAAGTCCGATGCACATGCCGGGCATGGACATGGGGCCGCACCCGATGATGATGAGCGGGATGCTCACACCGGCCGAGATGCGCCAGCTCGATGCTGCTCGCGGCCCTCTATTCGACAGGCTCTACCTGACTGGAATGATGAAGCACCACCAGGGCGCACTCGACATGGTCGCGGCGCTTTTCGCCATACCCGGCGCTGGTCAACAGGCCGAGATTTCGTCCTTCGCCACCGACATCGATGCAGGTCAGCGCGCCGAGATAGCGCGCATGCAGGCAATTCTGAACACACTCACGCCATAGCGTGTGTGCAGCAATGTTGAACACACTCACCCCGAGCCAAACGAGATGAAATACAACCGCCCGCTCCGTCGCACGCCTCTCTCACTCAATTCACTTATTTGCGCCGGCGCTTTTCTCGCGCTCGCCTTGCCAACCCACGCACAGTCCACCACCAACGATCCCCGTGTTGGTCTCAAGCCAGGACTGTACGACGCCGGCGTCGCCGCGAAAGGTCTTCAGTTGGTGGCACACCGCAACAAGCCGGAAGTGTTTCATCCAAATGAGCCGGGCGGACTGACCTACGCGAACTCCGACATGGCGTTCGGCAGCCACTATCTCTATCAGGGAAACTTCAGCGGACTGCAGATCTGGGACATCGCCAATCCGCTCAGTCCAACGCTGAGCAGCGCCGACGTGTGCTTCACCGAGCAAGGCGACGTCTCCGTCTATGGACATCTTCTTTTCGTCTCGGCGGAAAACACGGGGAGCCGGTTGGACTGCGGCACTCAGGGCATTCAGGACAGCGTGAGCACGCAACGGATGATCGGCATCCGCATCTTCGATGTCGCCGACCCGATGCATCCAAGACAAGTGGCTGACGTCCAGACTTGCCGCGGCTCGCACACGCACACGCTGGTGCCGGACCCGGCTGACAAGGGCGTCGTTTACGTCTACGTATCGGGACTGGCGCGCGTGCGGTCACGCAGTGAGATGGCCAGCTGCGAAACCGGCGATGTCACGGACCCGAATAGCGCGCTGTTCCGGGTCGAAGTAATTCGCGTTCCACTCGCGCACCCCGAGCAGGCAGCAATCGTGAGTGCCGCGCGCATCTTCAACGACCTCACGGCCCCGCCCACCCATGGTGTAGCGGTGGCCGACACCGCGAATGGTGCGATGGTCATCGCGGCCCGTCGCTTTCTCGGCCGGCTCGGACTTCCGGCGACCGCGACGGCGGCTGATTCGGATCGTGCCGCGCACCTTCTCGCGGAAGCGCAGCTGAATCGCGCCGATACAGTGCGCGGGCGGATCATCGCCGACTCACTGCGGGATCTCGGGATCAACGTTCGAGTTTTCGGTCCACCCTCAACGGGAGGACCATCGCAGTGCCACGACATCACGGTGTATCCCAATGCGGGGCTGGCGGCCGGAGCGTGCTCCGGATACGGATTGCTGCTGAACATCAAGGACCCGTTGCACCCGGTGCGCCTGCAGGCTGTCGCCGACTCGAACTTCTCCTTCTGGCATTCGGCGACGTTCAGCAACGATGCATCGAAACTGCTCTACACCGATGAGTGGGGCGGCGGGACGCAGCCCAAGTGCCGCGCGACGGATCCCATCGACTGGGGAGCCGACGCACTGTTCACGCTACGAAACGACAAACTGACTCCCGTCGGCTACTATAAGATGCCGGCGGCGCAGACGACCACCGAGAATTGCGTCGCGCACAACGGTGGGCTGATCCCGGTGCCGGGCCGCGACATCATGGTTCAGGGATGGTACCAGGGAGGCTTGTCGGTGTTCGACTTCACCGATCCCGCCCATCCAAAAGAGATCGCCTACTACGATCGCGGGCCAATCGATGCGTCGAAGCTGGTAATCGGCGGTTTCTGGGCCGGGTACTATTACAATGGCTACATCTACGGATCTGAGATCGCGCGCGGACTCGATGTGTTCAAACTGACGCCGACCGCCGATCTCAGTCAGAACGAGATCGACGCCGCGAATCTTGTGCGCTTCGATCAGCTCAACCCGCAGAGTCAGCCCAAACTGGTGTGGCCAGCGGCGTTCGTGGTGGCGCGCGCGTATGTCGACCAGCTCGTACGTGACAACGGACTCGCGCCGTCACGTACATCGGCGATCATGAGCGCATTGAGAAGCGCCGAGCGGATGAGCGGAGCGGCGCGGGCGACGGCGCTACGGAAGCTGGCGGCGGATCTCGATCGCGATGCCTCGAGTGCCAGCGACGGCGTGCGGGTGCGCGCGTTGTCGAGTGTCGTAAGAGGACTGAGGTGAGGCGGGCCGAGATTACCGAGGGCTCGGACCAACGGTCCTCGGAGCGCCACCCGCCTTCCTCCTGGCTCCATCACGGCCTCATCGAACCTTGGGTCATGCGGCATTGTCACGTGGGTTCATAAATGGAGGCAGCATGAAAGGTGGCCTCACCCTGGTACTGCTCTGCGTATGTCTGGCGCCGGCGACGATGCTCGCACAGCAAGCACCACTTACGCGGTCTATTCCTGTGGGCGCTCACGCCGTGATTGCTACACGGAAAGACACGAAAACGGTCGCCGCGCACGTCAGAAGCGACACGCCCGGCCACGTGATGCGCGACATCTTCTTCGGTACAGTTGCAGGTGCCGCGGCCGGTGTGCTGATTGGCTCGCAGACAAACAAGGGCAGCAAGGAAGACAGAGAGCTTGCGGGTCTGAGTGGTGGTATCGCGGGCGCCGGAATCGGAGCGCTACTTGGCGCCGCCGTTGGCGTTATGCACAAGAGCGCGCACTGGAGAGCAATCCCGCCAAGCCGCTAGGCTGGCAGGCGCCACTCTGCGCTATCAGCGTTCGGTAGCCGCCCCTGCTCCCGAGGGCGAATTCCAGCCGATCCGGCAGGAAATTCTTTTGCAGCTCATAATAATCGCGGATTAATTAAGTACCCCCCGCATCCCGCACTTGACCTCTCAGCTCGTCAGTCGTAAGCTCGTGGTCCGCAGCTGTAAGGTTACCGACGGTCAACGGAATTCCTCCGATGTCACCTGTCGACCAATCCCGCCGTCAGTCCGCCGCCGCGTTCACCGCCCAGACGCGCGATGCCGCGCCTGAAAAATGGGCGCTCATAAAGGCGCTGTTCCTCCAGGCCCTCGAACATCCCGAGTCGGAGCGAGCCGCGTTCATTGCCGCTGGTGCCGCAGGTAATCAAGCGGTCAGCGACGAAGTTCACTTGCTCCTGGCAAACGAGAAGTCGGCGGCTGGGTTCTGCGAGAGTCCCGCGACGCAAATCCTTGTAGAAACAGCCGGCTCGGCCGATACCGGTGACGACGCCCGCCTGACACCCGGCACGCGACTCGGTCCATACGAAATCACCGCTTTTATCGCTGCCGGAGGGATGGGCGCCGTTTACCGCGCGCGACACACTATCCTCGGCCGCGAGGTGGCAATCAAAACCATCGGAGCGCGAGTCGTCGTCGATGACGCGCGACGGCAGCTCGTTCGCGAAGCGAAAAACGCGTCAACTCTTACGCACCCGAACATTTGCGCCATCTACGACGTCAGTGAGTCGGACGGCGTCCCATTCATCGTGATGCAGTGCGTCGAGGGACGGACGCTGTCGGCCATCATTCGCGAGGCTATCCCTCCGCTCGACAATGCCTTGGATTACGCTCTCCAGATCTCTGCCGCGCTCCAGCACGCGCACGACCACGGGATCATCCACCGCGATCTGAAAAGCTCGAACATCGTCATCACCGCGAACAGCACACCAATCGTGCTCGACTTCGGCCTGGCTCGCCGGATCCCGCGCGAGGGCGAACAATCGCATGACGCAACTCTCACTCGACCCGATGCGCTTGCCGGCACCCTGAGCCACATGGCACCCGAAGTTCTGCGCGGGGAGCGGGCCGATGCGCGGAGCGATGTCTGGGCGCTCGGCGTTCTGTTGTATGAGCTGGTAACGGGAGAGCTTCCCTTCACTGGTCATACTCCTTTCGAGACCAGCTCCGCCATTCTCGGCCAGCCACCGCGACCGCTCGGCGGCAATGTTCCGCTGGCGCTCCGACTCGTGATCGAGCGGTGCCTGGTCAAGGATCCCGGCGGACGATACCAGAGCGCACGCGCGGTCTCCGAATCACTGGATGCGATCAGGCGAAGACGCGCATGGCCGATGGTCGGACGACTTTTCGTCTCCGCTCGTCGTCGCAGTCTCTACGGGGCCGCTGCGGCCGCGCTATTGGTAGCCCTCGTCGTATCTACGGCCGTTCGACTGCGAGAGAAGTTTGGCGCGGCGCGTGGCATCGCTACACTGGCAGTATTGCCACTCAAGAATGCCAGCGGCGACCCGAGCGCAGCGTATTACGCCGATGGCATCACTGACGCTCTGATCGCGCAGCTGGGCGCGGCGACCGACATTCGCATCTTCCCGCGCGTGTCGACGACTCGTGCCGCGCAGCGCGCAAAGTCGCCAGCTGATATCGCCGCACAGCTTGGTGCAGACATGATCACGGAGGGATCGGTACGACGACTGCCCGACCGGATTGCGATCGATGTTCGTCTCGTCAGGCCGAGCGATGGTAAGGTGATCTGGTCGGAAACCTACGAGCGAAATTCGCGTGAGGTTCTGGCGCTGGAAGCGGATGTCGTGAGCGGGCTCGCTGCTGCCATTCAGCTCACGCTGGACCCAATGGCGCGTCAACGCCTGGCTACGGTGCGTGCGGTCAGCCCGGAAGTGTACGAGGCGTACCTCAAAGGAAAGTACGAATGGAACAAGCGCACGCCGGCCTCGCTTCGGTTGGCGGTCGCGCAATTCAATCGTGCGATCGATCTCGACCCTACGTACGCACCCGCCCACGCCGCGCTCGCCGATTGCTTCAACCAAATGGGCACTGTAATGGTTGGCACCGGATCTCCGCGCGAGTATCGTCCGCGCGCCGCCGCCGAGGCGATCAAGGCGTTGCAGCTCGATCCCTATTCCGCCGAAGCACACGCCGCGCTCGGCTATGTGTGGCATTACAGTTGGCGATGGTCGGATGCGGAAAAGGAATTTCGGCGTGCGATCGAGCTGAATCCCAGCTATTCGATGGCGCACATCTGGTACGCGAACATGCTGATGTCGAAGCAGCGAATGGACGAAGCTATCCAGCAGGTGACGACAGCGCGCGAGCTCGACCCTTTTTCGCTGATCGTGAACACCAATGTCGGTTGGGTCTTGGCGGCTGCGGGACGTCATGAAGAGGCAATCGCGCAGCTCAAACAGACCCTCGCGCTGGACTCCTCCTATGTTCAGGCGTGCGGGCGTCTTGCGGGCGCTCTCTCCGCCGCTCGCCACTTCGACGAGGCGCTCGCCGAAGCGAATCGAGTTGTCGCGATCAGCGATTCGTCAGCATCGGCTCTTGCACTCCTGGCGATCGTCGAGGCCAGAGCCGGGATGCGGAGTGAGGCCAGGGCACTACTCGATAAGTTGCTCGAGCGATCGCGCCACGAATATATTCCGCCGGCCTCGTTGGCCGTGATCTACAATGCGCTGGGGGACACGAACAACACCATTGTGTGGCTCGAGAAGGCTTTCGCCGAAGGCTCGAACGCGATCGCTTATCTGCTGCCTGATTACAGGGGCTCGCGTGTGGCTCTTGATCCCAGATATCAAACTCTATTGGCGCGCGCTGGACTCCAGTGACAGCGAGACCAGGCGGCCAGTTTTCCGTCGTCGCAATTATCGGTGAGAGTCAGAGTCATGGTCTCGTTGTTTGTTGTCCGAGTCATGGTCTCCTCTTTCGCGGCGCATCAAGGCCGAGCGCGGTCCCCCGTCCTCACCCGCTACCATCGTGAGCCGCCTGACTTTCTTCCCGTTTGCTTTCATCACGAAGAGCTCGAAGAAGGCTGATCCAGCTCCGCCCGTGCTGGGCCGAAACGACGAGAAGTAGATCTGCTCACCGTCCTTTGACCAGGCCGGTGCGCGGCTGGCCCAGTCGGAGTTCGCGGAACTCTGGTCTCTGGGCGTGAGGTTGACGGCTGCGTGCTCGGGAGTGTCGCCAGCCGGGGTCATAACGAACACGGATGGGTACCCGTCGCGGGTACTCATGAACGCGATCTGCCTGCCGTTGGGCGACCAGGCCGCCATTTGATCGAGTGCCGGGTTAGTCGTGAGGGCTCGGACGTTCCGTTCCTCACCATCGGCATCGGCGACGTAGATGTCCCCTGGGTTACCCGGTGGTTCGCCGCGGCGAAACACGAGTTGCCTCCCGTTCGGCGACCAGTCCGGAAACTGGTCGAGCGCTGCGGCGCTGGTTGCGTAGGTGGTTATGCGACGAAGGTCTGTGCCGTCTGCCTTCACTGTGAAGATGTGGTAGTTACCATCGCGGTTGCTGTGAAACGCGATCCGCCGGCCGTCCGGCGACCAGCGCGGCCAGTTGCTGTCGGTGGCTCCGGAGATATTGCTGACGTTCCGCAGTGT
Source organism: Gemmatimonadaceae bacterium (assembly GCA_050733435.1). GTDB lineage: Bacteria > Gemmatimonadota > Gemmatimonadetes > Gemmatimonadales > Gemmatimonadaceae > UBA4720. The sequence continues at coordinate 11,506 of JBOHTB010000018.1, forward strand.
TTTCGTCTTATCGCGCAGATCGAGAACGTAAATCTCATTGTGCCCCGAACTGTTGGAGGCGAGGGCGACGTAGCGGCCGTCGGGCGAAACATCGGGCCACAGCTCGGCTCCCGAACCGGTTGTGAGTTGTACGGCGTCGGCGTCGGGGTTTGCAGCCTTTGGATTTAAGGCATAGATCTTCGTGAGGCCGCCACGCGCGCTGTAGAAGACGACACTGCCGGGTCGGAGACCCTGCTTATCCAACGGCGATGCTGACGACCCATCTCGAACCGCGTCCGGAAGCGGGACGGCGGATTGCATCTCAACCGAGGTCGGCCCGCTTGGACGTAAGCCATCGCATGCGAGGAGAGCGAAGAGGAAAGTAGACGTGAATGCCAGGTGGCGCGCTTTCATAAAAACACCTCCGGTTTTCGTTTATAGACGCCTCTCTGGCGGGAGAACACATTTGGCTGTGATTCCGCGGCTTCGGGCGAGTCTATCTAATAACGCGAAATCCGCCTCGAATTGGGGCCACGTCGCTGCGGTGAGTGGACGGCGAGGCTAGCCTGCCCCTTTGATCGGCTCTCTTTCAACGAGTTTGGCGATATGGACAACACGATGGTGTCGCTGGGACTGCGGTGACGGCGGGAAGGAGTAGGTCACCGTCTACTGATGTCACGGGCTTCCTGATCCGTTGGTCGCAGGGAGACCCGGAGGCGCTCGATCTCCTGATGCCGGCGGTCTACGACGAATGCAGGCGCATCGCCGCGCAGCAGCTGCGCCGGGAGCGCGGTGAGCACACGCTCGATCCGACGGCACTGGTTCACGAGATGTACCTTCGTCTCGTCGATCAGCGGCGTGCGACTTGGGCGAACCGCGCCCAGTTCTTCGGTGTTGCCGCACAACTCATGCGTCGAGTGCTGGTGGACTACGCGCGGGCGCGGCAGGCGACCAAGCGCGGAGGGTCTGCGACGTTGGTGTCGATCGGGAGTGCCGCGGATATTTCCGGCGATCCGGTGGCAACGGATGTCCTGGCAATCGACGAGGCGCTGGCGCGGCTTGCCGCGTACGATCCCGAGCAGGTACGCATCATCGAGCTGCGTTTCTTCGCGGGGCTGACGGTGGAAGAGACAGCAGAAGTCGTTGGCCGATCACCACGCACTGTCAAACGCGAGTGGCAGCTGGCGAAGGCGTGGCTTTACCGGGAGCTGAAAGCCTAAGAGGCGGGGGAATGCGGGAATGTGGACCGGTTGCTTCTCCATCGAGCTGCTGCATTGATTCGCATCGCGGAGAAGAGCGAGCGTCGTAAAGGGAGTGGAGGGCGCGAGGTCCTAGCAACTGCAACATAAAAACTACCGGCAGGCGGCTGTCGGCCGAACCGGCCAGTCGCTACGGGCCTTTCTGGATGGCGTTGGAACTCGCATCTCGTTTTAACTGCAACTGAACGGGTGCACGACTGGCATCTCGGCAGCTTACCTTTTTACTGCAACAGAACGGGTGCGAGGACTGATATCTCGATAGACTGGATTTTTTTAACTACAACTGAACGGGTGCCGGGTGTGAGCAACGACGGTGTGAGTGACGGGTTACCGCGGTGGTGACGGGCCAGGCGGCGAAGAGAGCCGTCTCTCGGTAGTGAGCCCGCAACTCAGCACGGTTTTGCTCACACCCCGCACCCGTTCAGTTGCAGTAAAGAAGTAGTTAAGAAGAGATGCCGGTTTTTTTAGGTTGTCGTTCGTAGGCCCGCCGACCCTACTGGACTAGCGCCGCCAACCGCGGATCCTTCTTCCGCCACGCGAATTCGGGATCGTTGAGATACGCGACGGGATATCCGTTCGCGCTCGTGAAACAACGCTGCGCGAATGGAATCATGTTCTCGGCGTCACCAAGGAATCCGTACACAGCCGCCGTCGTGCACGAGAACTGCACCGCGTCCACTCCCTTGGGATACAGCGCGATAGCCTGACTCTCACTTGCGCGCCGCAGCATCGTGAGCGCGATCTGGCGATCGCCGAGCAGCGCGGCGAGCCAGGCAAGGACTTCGTACTGCGTCCGCCTTACGTAGGTCGATTGATTGGGATCGTCCGCCATCCGCTTCTCGAGACGCCACGCGGAATCCGCGAGCGGCCGAGCGCGCATGTATTCTCCGCGCGTCGCGAACAGCTCCGCCTTCTCTGCGTAGAAATTCACGCTGTCGAGCGCGGAACCGGGCGCGAAGGACGCAAGTGATGCGGTCGCGAGCTCGTTCTGTAACGCAGCATCACCGTTTCGCAGAAGCTCTCCGTCAGATGCGCCCAACCTTCCTCCCCGCGCCCGCAGCTCTCGCACCGCGCGCGATACACCAGGTTTGTCGCCGAGTTTTTCCGCCAGTGTAGCCGCGCGGTAGATCATCGCGGTGTTCGCTGGATCGAACGCACGCTCGCGCGCGACAATTTTTCCCGCGTCGCCGTAGTGCCGGAGCGCCACCGCGGTACCGAAGCAGATGGCGAGCACCGATCGCGACGCCGGCGCAAGCGGCAGAATCCGTTTCACGTTCTCCCACGCGCCCGCCGAATCACCGACGACCAGCAGTGCGCGCTGTTCGTCCGCGAGCAACTCGATGTTCGACGGATTCTCGCGCAGCGCCCGTCGCAAGATAGTGAGAGCCTCGGCGGGCCGGTTGAAGCCGCGGAATGCCAGCGCCTCCACGGCGTTCGCCTGGTTTGGATCCAGCTCCAATGCGCGACGCGCAAGACGAGCCGCCGAATCGAGCATCTTCGTCCCGCCGGAATAGGACATGATCGCCAACGTCTGCGCGGCGAGGCCGAGCGCATCAGCGTAACCCGGATCGCGCCGGCGCGCTCGCTCGAACTCGCGCAACGCGCGTTCATACTCGGAGTAGGACGCGGTGGTATTCTCTTCATAGATGCGCTTGCCGCGCACGACAGCGGCGAATGCTCCTGTATCGTCGGTCGCGCGCAGTGCCATCGTCGTCCGTTCGTGCGGCGCGACGGCGACGTCCAGCGCCTCCGCAACTTTCGTCGCGAGTCGTGCCTGGATCGTGAAAGGATCCGCGGGCGACACGATTTCCGGATCGCCGGCCCAGCGCGTCGTCGCGTCGGAGACCTGAATGAGCTCGGGACTCACGCGCACCATCGGCTGTCCATCCGATCCTTTCGCCCAGCGCACCGATGCGCGCAGCACGTACTCGGCGCCGAGCGATTTGCCAGCGCGCTGCGCACTGATTCCCGGCGACGATGCGAGCGACGACACGCTCTTCGGATCGATCACGCTCAGTCCGCCGAGTCGCGCGAGCTTTCCAGTGATTGCATCGCGAAGTCCGTCGGCGAAACTGGAGTCAGCGCCGGGTCCCTGGGTGTCGAATGGAAGAACTGCGATCAAGGGAGGCTTGTCCGATGCGGATCGCGCACGCCAAAGCGCTCCGCCGCCGAGCCCGATTGCAACGACGAGGATGGCGACGAGAGCGCCCATCCGCCGGCGCGACGGCATCGCGAAGCGTGGGACGCGCACGCTCGACGGATCGTTGAGCGCGGCGAGAAGCTCAGCGCCGGATGCGGGTCGATTGCTCTTTTGCTTCGAGAGGCAGCGCGTCACGAGGTCGGAGATTGCTCGTGGAACGCGCGAGCCCGTGTTCGAAAGCGGCGGCGGCGTGTCCGACATCTGCGCGGCAAGAAGATTTTGCGGCGACGACACATGCTCGGCGAACGGATGCTTTCCTGTGAGCAGCTCGTAGGCGACGACACCCCACGCGTAGATGTCCGCGCGCTGATCGGTCGTCGGATCGTTCGCTGCCTGTTCCGGCGCCATGTACATCGGAGTTCCGACGTTATCGCCGGGCTGAGTTATCTGATGATGGGCGTCCTTGACCTGCAGGTACGCTTCGTTCCGCGCCGCCTGAACTGCTTTCGCGATTCCGAAATCGGTGACTACTGCGGTGCCTTCGCTGAGGAGAATGTTCTCGGGCTTGATGTCGCGGTGGACGATTCTCTGTTTGTGCGCATACGCGAGAGCGGCGGCGACGTCGCGCAGTATCGCCAGACTCTCTTCGAGCGGAATGGGGCTTTTTCTGATCCGATCGCGGAGCGACTGTCCGCGGACGAACGGCATCGTATAGTAGGGGAATCCGCCCGTGGTCCGACCGGTCGATAAGATCGGAACGATATGTGGCTCGGCGAGCGCGGCGGCGAGCTTGATCTCGCGCGCGAACCGCGCGGCCGAGAATTCGTAGGTGAGCTCGGGGGGCAGAACCTTGACGACGATCTCGCGGCCGAGAGTTTTGTCGCGCGCGAGAAAGAGGCGCGACATTCCGCCGCCGCGCAGCTCCTTCCTTATGGTGTAGTGATTGGTCCCGAATTCCTTCTGGATTTGATCGAAGAGATCGTCCACAGGGGCGGATGGTTGGTACGGCGGTCTAATGTACGGCGGGAAGCGGGAAGCGGGAGGCTGGAAGCGGGAAGCGGGAAGCGGGAGGCGGGAGGCGGGAGGCGGGAAGCGGGAGGCGGGACGCGGGAAGCGGACCGAGGGCTCGGACTAACGGCATCGACGATTGCGGACTGATTGAGGATCGAGGACGCGGACTAACTGCGAACTGCAACTGCTCTCGCTCACCGGTGCGGGCCGTCAGCTTGGAGCTACGTGCCCTGGGGAAAAGATCTTGACAGGTCAGGTGGCGTCGGGGCAAAGGCAACTGCGTTTCACCCTCGGGCCAGGTGCACTGTTCCGGCGTTTGCAGCGCTGAGCGATTAGCTCTCAGCGATAGCGACTAGCGGCGCTGGGTAGCAGCTTCGTTCGATGCGCGAGCGACAGGTCCTCGCTCCGACGCATTGAAGTCCGGAGCTCTCAGTCAGTCCGCGTCCTCGATCCTCGATCAGTCCGCGATCAGCAATGCAGTTGGTCCGAGTCCTCGGTCCTCCAGATCGCTTCGGGCTTCCCTCTTCGCTCTTCCCGCCTCCCGCTTCCCTCTTCCCTCTTCCCGCCTCCCGCTTCCCGCTTCCCGCTTCCCGCCTCCCTCTTCCCGCGTCACAGGAGTCCGTACACCACCACCACATTCGAAAAGGTTGGCAGATATACGTGGCCGTTCGCGATGGTCGGCGCCGCGAACTTCGCGTAGTTCCCTGCTGCATCACGGCGCAGCGCCTGTTGATTGTTCCAGAGCTCCTTCCGCACATCACTCGCGTCGAACGCTCGCAGTATTCCCGGCGACACATCGTGCTCGGCGTCGCCTGTGGCGGCGTAAGATGCCCAGAGAATTCCGGTGCCCGCCTGTGATCCGTTCGAAGAAACCGACAGGATCGCCCCGCTCTGTCCGGTCGGCCCTGCTGCGGTGGCGACGATCTCTCCCGACGGACTCATCAAGTTGCTGCCCCGGTCGAACGGGATCTGACGGAGCGGATTGTTCTCCGACCACACGTAGACGAATTCCCTGGAGCTTCCTTTATAGTAGGCGGCCTGGCAATGCAGGTTGACATTGGTGCCCGCCAGTGGAAGTGCTTGCTGCACAGCGTTCGACGACGGTTGGTAGCCGCCCATGTCATCCTTGTTCAACAAATACAACGTCGCGTCCTTTCCGCCGGTAAGGAAATAGCTCGAGTTGGGAATCAGGAGCGCGCCCATTCCTCCGTAATCGAGATCGTTGTCGTTGAGAAACTGAAAGTTGTACGGCGTGAAGTAACTCGCGACGCGCAGCGTCGAACCGCTCGGAGTGAGCTTGAGCGCGCTCGACCCACGATTCGTGGGATTGGCCGGATCACCAGCATCGCCCGCGGTACCATTGCCGGTCACCACGTAGAGATTTCCATCCGCGTCCGCTGCCATGCCGGTTCCGCTTTCCCACAGCCCGCCATCCGCTCCATTCGGAGTGTCGTTGTAGACGATCCTTTGCTGCATGGTGGAAGCGTCGTATCCCAGGATCCAGCCGTGATATGGTCCCCAATCGCAGTGGGACGAAAAAGTCACGTAGACGACACCGTTCAACAGCGTCAATCCCTGACGCTGGTTTTGTCGCTGGGAATCGAAAGTGATCACGCCGTTGACGCTTCCGTCGCCGTTGCCGGAATAGGTGGCGGCGATTTGGGTGGGGCCGAGGATGTCGGATCCGTCGATGATGCTCACGGCATGCAGATGTTGAACGAAGGAGCTGCCGGTCGTACTGCGCGCGACGAAATAGATCGTGCCAGTCGAAGCGTCGATCACGGGCGTGCCGACGATTCCGATTTTGCCGCTGAAGTCCGTGTACGAACCCGAGCACGCTCCGGTCATGTCCAACCGACTTGGCGGCCGCATGCCAGCCGCGGTGAAGTTCTTCTGCCAATAGAGAGTGCCGTCGTCCCCGTCGAATGCGTAGACAGTGTTATTGACCGTGGCGACGATCACGACGTTGTGAGACGCGCCGCTGATCATGACGTGCCCGACAACCAGCGGCTGCGCATAAACCTGATCGTCGACGGTCAGCGCGAACACCATTCCGAAGTGCTGAGTGTTGACGTTGGCGGCGGTCAGCGCCGTCTCGTTGTCGTTCAGGCCCGAGCGGTTGTTGTCGTTGTGCTGCGTGAGTACGGACACCGATTGGGGCGGAGGCGGATTTGTCCGATCGATTGGCGCTTCACTGTTCCTGCACGTACCGAGCAGCAGGAAGGCGAGCGACAGCGGGAGCTGGCGTTTTTGCATGAGGAAGGATGGGGGCGGAAGCGGGAAGCGGGAAGCGGGAAGCGGGAAGCGGGAGGCGGGAAGCGGGACGGGGGAAGCGGGCTCGCGGAATGCGAACGGGCAGAGTCAGTTGCCTATTCCGCTAGCGCTCAACCGCTCAATGCTGTCGGGTACCGAGTACCGCCTTTCAGTAGTTTCGCTTTTCGGTAGTTCCGCTTTTCAGTAGTTCCGCCTTTCAGTAGTTCCGCCGTTCACGTCAGGAACGCCCGTACGGAGTCTACCGTGTCCGCCTCGTCGGGCTTCTTATTCGGCCGATAACCCTTTACGCGCGCGAACCTGAGCGCGACTCCGCCCGGATACTGTGTGCTTCGCTGCACTTCGTTGAACGCGACTTCGACGACCAGCTCCGGCCTCACGTGCACGATGTGACCTTCGCGTCGAATTTCGCGCTCGAGAAATTCTTTCGTCTGCCACTCGAGCATTTCGTCGGTCATCCCCTTGAACGTTTTGCCGAGCATGACGAATTCGCCCGTGGCGGGATCGCGCGCGCCCATGTGGATGTTGCTGAGCCAACCTTGTCGACGACCCGATCCCCACTCTACGGCGAGCACCACCAGATCGAGCGTCCGAGCTTCTTTCACCTTGATCCACGCCGAACCGCGTCGACCTGCGGCGTACGGCGCGGAAATCGACTTGATCATCACGCCTTCGTGCGCGCGCGCCAACGCGTCGGCCTGAAATTTCTGCGCGTCTTCGACGTTAGCGGTAACGATGCGTGGAACGCGAAGATTTTCCGGCACGATTGAATCGAGCGCGTCGAGCCTTCGCGAAAGTGGCTCGTCGATCAGCGGGACACAGTCCAGGTAGAGAACGTCGAAGAAAAAAGCCGAAAGTGGCAGCTCGTCCCGTAGCTTCAGGACGTTGATGCGCCGGCCGAATCTGCGCATCGTGTCCTGAAACGAGAGCGGTCTTCCATCTTTGGCGAGAGCGATCACTTCACCGTCGAGAATCAGCTCACGCGCGGGAAGTGCGCGCACCGCTTCGACGACTTCTGGAACGGCGTCCGTCACATCGTTCAGGCTCCGCGTATAAACCGCGACGCGATCGCCCTGGCGATGCACCTGAATTCGCGCGCCGTCGATCTTCCATTCGACGCCGACCACATCGCCTTCCGCCATCGCCTCGGCGACGGTGTCGGCGGAGTCCGCGAGCATCGGCTGCACCGCGCGAAAGAGCTGCAGCCCGTACGCGGCCAACGCCGCTTCGCGATCCTCGCCGAGCGCAGCGGTGGCGACGACGCCCAAGTCGCCGGCGAGCATTGCGGCGCGACGAACTCCGGCGGCGGGCAGATTCGCCGCTCTGGCAATCGCTTCGACGAGAACTCCTTCGAGCGCGCCCTGCCTAATCTCGCCGACGATGAGTCCCGAAAGAAATCTCTGTTCATCCGTCATCGCGCGCTTGAAGAGATCTTCGAGCTGCCGCGCACGCTCGGCGGTTGAGTTGCGGCCTTTCGTCGATGAGAGTTTGTCGAAAACATCGTCGACTTGTCGCAGTTCCAGATTCGGCGTCGTCGCAGCGGGGTGCTCTCTCGCTTTGGATACTGCTGACCAACCCACGCCGAGCTTACCCTGCCTCGGCCAGCCGATGAGAAATCCGACGGCGATGGGGATTTCGTCGGGACTCAATCGGGTGAGGAGATCGGCGAGTCTGGCGATCTTCTCAAGCCGGCCGGAGGTCGCGGCGACGGCGGCTGAGGTTGAGACGAGGTCTTCGAGTTTCACAGATCAGGTGCTAGGTGAGGCGGGAAGCGGCAAGCGGGAAGCGGCAAGCGGGAAGCGGAAAGCGCGATGCGGCTCGCTTTCAATGATCGGCGGAAATCCGTTTCCTCGTCAACACCGCATCGGCCGGCGCGAGAGCAGAACCTCCATGATCCGGAGCGAATCCCGTCGGAAACAAACCGAGCCGAGCCGCGACGGCAATCGCGCGCCAGACGTACCCACGCCGATGCCGCTCGCGGTACGAAATGCTGGGCTGCTGGTGCCCGCGGTTTGAATCGCGCTGTCCTTCCCCGCAACCGTAAAAAGAATCAGCCCTCCGCTGAGCGATACTGCCAGCACCGGTCCCTGGACGGCAATTGACCCCGGCACTTTCACCATCGCGATTTTGCACCGATCGCGCAGATCGCGAAGAGTGCGGCCAAGTCTGACGGGTCCGATACTCTGCGGCGAGATGACTACCCCATCCGTCGCGCCGCACTTTTCGTCGTCAGCGTAGCCGGCGTCCGTGTGCGAGAAGGCTTCGGGCGAGACTGTCGCCAGCTCCTCGGCGCTCGGCTCCTTTGGTTCACGGCTGTGGCAAGCGATCGCGACTAAGGCTCCGGTCACCGCCGTCATCTTTCGCAGCGTCGACATAGGCGAGGGTGGTCGCAGTTCGCGCGCCGAGCACGTCCGTTCCGGAGTGCCGGCGGGATCGATTCCTCCCTCTTGTCTTCGGGATATATTCGGTATAAGCTCAAGCATGGGATTCGTCGAGCTCAGGGCCCACACCGCTTTTTCTTTTGGAGACGGCAGCGTTTCACCCGAGGCGCTAGCGACCCGCGCGGCATCACTGGGCTATAGCGCGATCGGCATCACCGATACCGCTGATCTCGGTGGAATCGTTCGATTCTGTCTCGAAGCACGAAGTCAGGGGATCAAGCCTGTCGTTGGCGCGGAGCTTCTTGTCGACGGATGTCCAGTCGCGTTTCTGGCACGGAGCAAAGAAGGATTCAACAATCTCGCGGCCTTGGTCACCAAGTCGCGGGTGGGAGATCTCTCGAGCTGGAAGAAGGGAGATGGAAAGACGACGCGCGGTCGACCGCGTGTTGGGTGGGAACAGGTAGCGGAGCGGAGCGAGGGACTGCAGGTGCTGACCGGTCCGGCATCAGGGCCGGTCGCATCCAGTCTGCGGACGGGTGATTTCAAGGGAGCCGAGCGCACTCTCTGCCAATGGCGCGAGGTATTCGGGGAGAGAGTCGCCGTCGAGGTGCAGCTGCATCACGCGAGCGGAAACGAATCGGCGCTCGCGGCCGCGTTGATCGAGCTCGCGGAGCGACACAAAGTACCGTGGGTCATATGCCAGGAGCCGCGCTACGTCGACAACGACAGCAGACTCGTTCACGATGTGCTGACCGCCCTCCGTTACGACACTACTATAGATGACGCGCTCGCGCGGGGGCTGCTGCATCCGAATGGCGAATGGCGGCTCGCGTCTCCGGAAGAGATGGCCGAGCGCTGGAAGGGCCGCGAAGCGGGATTGGAGGAGAGCGAGCGCATTGCGTCCGAGTGCGATTTCAGCCTCTCGTGGGTACGGCCGCCGCTGCCGCAGTTTCCGGTTCCAGATGGTTTTGACGACGACACTTTCCTGCGCGATCGGGTTTTCGCCGGCGCACGCGACCGCTGGGGAGAGATCGACGAAAAACAAACCGCGCAGCTCGAGCACGAGCTGACCGTCGTTGGCAATCTCGGTTTCGCCGGATTCTTCCTCGTGATGTGGGACGCGGTTCATTTCGCGAAGCAGAAGGGAATTCTTTGCCAGGGACGCGGCAGCGCCGCCAATTCGGCCGTCGCGTATTGTCTGGCGATTACCGCTGTCGATCCCGTGCGTCACGGACTCTTGTTCGAGCGATTCCTCTCTGAGATCCGCGTCGACGGACAGACCGAAGCGCCGGACATCGACGTCGACATCGAGCACGATCGCCGCGAGGAAGTGCTCGATTACGTCTACGACAAATACAATCGCGCCAAGGCTGCGATCACGTGCATCGTGCAGACCTATCGCGGCCCGAATGCCGTGCGCGACTCGATGCGCGCGTTCGGATATCCCGTAGAGCTGGCAACCAACCTCTCCAAAAGAATTCACTGGAGTGATCCGGCCGAGGGGGCCGAGTACGTGAGAGAGACCCTCGCCCCCAAGTTCGGGCTGGACGTCGAGTGCCCTCGCGGAAAGGCAATGCTCGCAGCGATGGCGGCGTTCGAGGGAATGCCGCGTCTGCGCGCGACGCACGTCGGTGGATTCGTTCTCTCTTCCGCGCTCCTCGGCGACTACATGCCGGTCGAGCACACGACGATGGGCCGAACGATTCTCCAGTTCGACAAGGATGATCTCGATGCGGTGGGAGTGCCGAAGTTCGATTTTCTCGGACTGGGCGCGCTCTCGCTGGTGCGACGCGCCTTCGACATGATCGAGGTGCGCACCGGCACGCGTCCCGAGATGTACAAGCTGCCGCCCGATGACGACACGACCTACGATCTCATCGCGCACGGCGAGACGATCGGAACTTTCCAGATCGAGAGTCGCGCCCAGATCGCGTCGCTGCACCATACCAAACCGGATCGGTTGTACGACATCGTGGTGCAGGTGGCGCTCATTCGTCCTGGGCCCATTCAGGCGAGGTTCGTACATCCATACACCGCTCGACGACGCGGACTCGAGCCCGTGACCTACGTTCATCCGGATTTGGAGCCGATTCTCAAGCGCACCCAGGGGATTCCAATCTTCCAGGAACAAGCCATGGCCATCGCCATGAAGCTTGGTGGCTACTCGGCGGCGCAGGCCGATGAGCTGCGGCGAACGATGGGACACATTCGAAAAGTCGAGAAGTTGCACCGGGTGCTCGAGCAATTGCGCTCGCGGATGGTCGAGCGCGGGGTCGAGGAAGCGGTCGCCGCTCAAATTGCCGAAGATCTCAAGAGCTTCGCGAATTATGGATTCCCGGAATCGCACGCCTGGAGCTTCGCACTCATCGCCTACGCGACCGGATATCTCAAAGCGCATTACACGGCGGAATTCTACGCCGGATTGTTGAATTCGTGGCCGATGGGATTCTATCCGCCATCGACTCTGATCCACGATGCGAGGCGGCACGGCCTCAAGGTTCTTCCGCCATGCATGCGCGACGGAGATTGGGAATGCACCACCGCGCCAACCGAGAATCCGGACAAGCCAGCGCTTCGCATTGGCTGGCGGCACATTCGCGGACTCGGAGAGAAATCTCTGGAGGCGCTCAAGACAGCGCGTGGCTGGGACAGATTTGCATCGATCGACGATGTCATACAGAGAGCCAAGCTCCAGCGCGCTGATGCATTGCAGCTCGCACGAGCTGGAGCGTTCGGGTATTGGGAACCCGATCGTCGTCGCGCGGCGTGGGTCGCGATGCGCGCAGTGGGCGACAGTCTGCCTCTCGCACCCGCGCGCCAGACTGCTTATAACCCGCGAGCGCTCACCCGCGACGAGCTGATTTTCCTCGACTACTTCTCGGTTGGCATCAGCGTCAGCGGACATCCGATGGAGCATCTGCGGGAGAAGCTGCGCGCAGCCGGCGCGCTGGACTCGAAGGAACTAGAAAAACTGGAAGGTGGAGAGTCCATCGTTACAGCGGGTCTCGTCACCATTCGCCAGCAGCCTCAGAGTGCCAAGGGAACCGTCTTTCTATTGATGGAAGACGAGTTCGGCTTCATCAACGTGATCGTCTCGAAGAAGCTGGTCGAGAAATATTCGGACGTCGTCAAGTTTTCGACGTTCGTGGTGGTGCAGGGAAAGTTCGAGCGCGATGGCGGAGTGAGAAACGTCATCGGCCACAGATTCAACGAGTTGGAGGTCAAGCAGCTCGTTCACGCGAGCCGAGACTTTCATTAGCGGGAAGCGAAGCGGGAAGCGGGAAGCGGGAAGCGGGACGGCGTTTTGTAGGACCGAGAGCGCGGACCAAGTGCACTGCTGATCGCGGACTGACTGAGAAGTGCGGACGCGGACCATCGAGGACCGTCCTCAGTAGTCCGAGCCCTCGATCCTCAATTAGCCCGCGATTGTCGATGCCATTAGTCCGAGCCCTCGATTTGCGTCCCGCGTCCCGCGTCCCGCTTCCCGCTTCCCGCCTCCCGCTTCCCGCATCCCGCATCCCGCATCCCGCTTCCCGCTTCCCGCTTCCCGCTTCCCGCTTCCCGCTTCCCGCTTCCCGCTTCCCGCTTCCCGCTTCCCGCTTCCCGCTTTATCCTTGGCTAATGGCGCACAAACAGGACTCCGGACGCGCATTCGCCAGCGACAACTGGGCGGGCGTCCACCCAGAGGTGCTCAAGGCGATCGCTGCCGCCAACGTTGGGCACGTGCCTTCTTACGGCGCTGATCCCTACACTCTCGAGGCGGTCACAAGAATCCGGGCCGAGCTCGGCGAAGACGCTGAGGTTTTCCTGGTGTTCAGCGGAACTGCCGCAAACGTGCTCTGTCTTCACAGCATGGTGGAATCGCACCAGGCCGTGATCTGCGCGGAGACGGCGCACGTCTACACGTCGGAGTGTGGTGCGGCGGAGAAGCACATCGGGTGCAAGCTCCTCGCGGTGTCATCACCACACGGAAAAATCACGGTCGACGGAATCAAGGAGCACCTTCACGACATTGGGAACGAGCACCACGTCCAGCCGCGAGCGATCTCGATCACCCAGGCCACCGAGTACGGTACGGTTTACACTCCGGCGGAGATCAGGGAGATCGCGGATTTTGCGCATGCAAATTCGCTGCTGCTGCACATGGACGGAGCCAGAATCTTCAACGCAGCTGTCCATCTCGACGTTCCATTGCGAGCGATTACGAGCGAGGCCGGAGTCGACGCACTCTCGTTCGGCGGCACGAAGAACGGTCTCATGGCTGGCGAAGCAGTCATCTTCTTCGATCAGCGACTCGCCCGTGACTTCGAGTTTCGCCGAATGCAGGGAATGCAGCTCGCATCGAAGATGCGCTTCATAGCGGCGCAATTCACCGCGCTGTTCGCTGACGATCTCTGGCGCCGGAGCGCGTCACGCGCGAACGCGATGGCGCAGCTCCTGGCGGGAGAGCTGGCGGGAATCCGCGGAGTCACGCTCACGCAACCCGTCGAAGCGAACGAGGTCTTCGCGATTCTGCCGCGGGAGATAGTGGCACCGCTCCAGGAGCGGTGGCCATTCCACATCTGGGACGAAGCGAAAGCCGAGGCGAGGTTGATCACATCGTTCGACACCGAAGAAGTTGACATCGCGGATTTTGCGGCGCTTGTGCGCGAGTCCGTCGGCGCGAGGCAGAAACAATGGACTTGAAAAAGGCAGCCATCCTGGTCACCGGCGGGAGTTGTGGCATTGGTTTCGAAACGGCGCGGGCACTGCGGGAGAAGGGTGCCCGCGTAGCTATCTGCGCTCGCCACGACGACATGTTGCGGTCAGCGGCCACGCAGCTCGATGCGGTACCGATCGTCGCTGATGTCAGCAACGAGGAGGATGTGGAGCGGCTGATCCAGACCGTCGTGAAAGAATTTCCGGACTACAACGTGCTCGTCAACAACGCCGGATTCGGTGCCTTCGCGCCGCTCGTCGAGCTCACCGCCGACGAATTCTTCAGCGTCTGGCAAACCAATGTCCTCGGCGCGATGCTCGTCGCGCGTGAGTCAGCTCATCACTTCGTTGGCCAGAGCTATGGCAATATCGTGAACATCAGCTCGACGGCCGGCCAGCGCGGGTTCAAGAACGGCTCATCCTACTGTGCCAGTAAATTTGCGATTAACGCGCTGACGGAATGCTGGAGAGCAGAGTTGCGGCAGCACAACGTCCGTGTGATGCAGGTCAGTCCGAGCGAGGTGCAGACCAGCTTCGGCGCCGAGAAATCCAAGGCGGTGAATCCCGAGAATCCGACAAAGCTCAATGCGACCGACATCGGCCGGCTGATCGTCAGCATGCTGGAAACGGACGACCACGGATTTGTTACTGAATCAACCATCTGGGCGACGAATCCTCATTGACGCGGTTGATCAAGTAGTTTCGCGTCACTCGTGATATTCGAATCCGCGAGCTCCCACGCCACGGGATAGCCGACGCGAATTATCCCGGCGCTCATCACCCGACCAAATACACCACCTCGCCACTCGGGCCGCATCGCCGCTCGAAGTCCAGGAAGCGCTTCGTCCATTCGCTCGCACGGCGTAAGCTCTCCACCGATCAGAATTCGTGACCTGTCTGCGCCGGCTTTGGTCAGCGTTGCCTTCGACTCCACGATCGTCGATCAGGAGCGCTTCGCTCACCGCGTCCATCGGCCCGCGGTGAGCGCGTTTGATCCAAATCGCCTCTATTTTTCCGTTCGCATTCACTGGGCGCATCGGCTGCATCAGGAGGTCTCTTTTCTTTGAGTTTTCCGCGGTACCAGAGGCGAGCGAAGCTCTCGAGTCCTACAATCCAGACCCTTACACGAGAAAATCACGTGCCTTGCGCGGGTTTGACAGGCACACGCACCGCGAGTATGATAGGCCCGTTGGCGTAAGTACGCACGAATGATTTGAATAGAGGCTTGAGTTGACGAGGCCTGAGCAAGTTGCCGGAGTTTCGGCGAATCCACATTTAGTGGGGACGCACATAGTCGCCTACGCACGTAAGCGTATGGCCATAGGCGTGCCACCACCACAATCCGCCAAGCGGATTTTGCCCCTCGCTCGCCCATCGGGTTGAGCGAGCGGTCACGAGCGCAGTAGTCGCTTCGTGCCCCGACGATCTCCCCGGATCCATTGGCTTTCACCAAAACCGGTACATGTCGCTATGAAAACACGAGTTCTCGTTCTTTTCGCTGGATTGTTTCTCAGCGCCGCCCAAGCCTTTGCCCAACAGACAACTGTCACGGGCAAAATAACCGACGAGCAGGGCAATCCCCTGTCGAGTGTCTCAGTCGTGATCAAGGGCACACAGATTGGGACAGCCACCAACGACGCGGGAGAATATTCCATTCGCGTCGCTCCCGGTCAGGTCTTGCAGTTCAGACGGATCGGTGCGGTTCCCGTTGAACGCGTTGTCGGCACTGACAACATTCTGAACGTCCAACTGCAACGGACGGTCACCTCGCTGAATGCAGTCGTGGTCACCGCACTGGGTCAAACCGCTGCGCAGAGATCTTTAGGAACGGCAGTGCAGACGGTCAGTGGTGGTGCGATCGCTCAGACTCAGAGAGAGGATTTCGTAAACGCGCTCCAAGGCCGCGTCGCGGGTGTCAACGTAACGAGCACCTCCGGAGTGCCGGGAGCGTCGTCGACGATCACGATTCGCGGCGTTAGCTCTATTAGCGGAAGCAACTCGCCGCTGATGGTAATCGATGGCTTGCCGATGGACAATTCGACCCTCAATACCACCTCGCTCGTTGCCGACAACAGCTCGGTGACTTCGCTCAGCAATCGCGGCGTCGACTTTTCGAACCGGGCGCAAGACATTAATCCCGACGACATCGAGTCGATCACGGTGCTGAAAGGACCAGAGGCAGCCGCTTTGTACGGCATCGATGCCGCGAACGGCGCGATCCTCATTACAACCAAACGCGGCAAGATTGGAGGCGGTCTCGAGTACAGCAACAGTTTCCGCATCGATCATCCGTCGGGCGCCCCGGAAGTCCAGCACGTGTACGGCCCCAGCGCCGTTGGAAGTTCGACGTTCCTTTTCTTTGGCGCACCGTACGCTGACACGACCAAGATCTACGACAACGTTGGTAACTTTTTCCAGAACGCACTGACGCAGAAACACAACCTTTCCTTCAACGGCGCAGCTGCGGACAATCGAATCAATTACCGCCTCGCGACCGGCATCACGCGCCAGCAGGGAGTCGTGCCCGGCTCGGACTACAACAGAACGAACCTGACGGGCGCGTCGCAGGGACAGGTGACAAACTGGCTGAACGCCGATTTGTCGATGCAATACGCCTACGACAACAACGATCAGCCATTCACCGGCACGGACGGTCCGCTACTCGATTTGTTGGTGTGGCCGTCGACCGACAACGCGGCGAATTTCCTCACGCCGTCCGGGTTGAGACGCACGTACAGTAGCTTGGGCCCTGCCTCCGAGACGGACAATCCTTACTTCAGCGTCAACAAGAACAAGAACAACTCCAAGACCAACCGATTCATCGGAACGCTGGCACTCACCATTTCTCCGTTTTCATGGGGCAACGTGAAAACGATTTTCGGCACCGATAATTACACGAATTCGGAACTTCTGGTGAGGAGTCCGCAAAGCTCCCTCGCGTTTTCGCAGGTCGGAATCCTGGACGAGGCCGATGACATCGCTCGCAACCTCCACGAACAAACTCTCCTCAATTTCAACAGTCACGCAATCACGAAGAGTCTTTCGATCAGCGGACTCGTTGGTAATGAGGTCTCTGACGAGAAATCGACTGTGGATGCGGCCGAGGGCTCAAACTTCCTGGATCCGAACTTTGTCTCGCTCAACAACACGACCGTAAGATCAACCAAGACGACGATTTCTCAGCGCCGCCTCTTGAGTGGGTTCGGCCAGGCAGTGCTCAATTACAAGGACTACCTCTACATCACCGGCACGGGTAGAAACGACTGGACGTCGACGATACCGAAGGGCCAGAACTCCTTCTTCTACCCTTCGATATCCTCCAGCTTCATTTTCTCGGACGCATTTCCAGCCATCGGTCGTCACATGACCGGGAAGCTCAGAGCTGCGTACGCGGAAGTCGGCAAGGACGCGACGCCGTACGCTTATCGCCCAGCCCTCGAGTACAAGACGACGTCCTATGGGGGATACGGCTACGGCTTCACGGGTCCGAATCTGAACCTCAAGCCGGAGTTTGCGAAATCGTATGAGATCGGCACCGAGTTGAGCTTCCTGCACGACCGGCTCGGCATCGACCTCACCACCTACCGCAAGCAGACCACGGATCAGATCGTCGACAACATCAGGGGCAGCTACGCCACTGGATTCATTCTCTTCAATCTGAACGGCGCGTCGACCAGAAACACTGGTGTGGAGCTGACTCTCAGGGGCACACCAATCATCAGGAACAATTTCTCGTGGGATTTTCTCGCCAACTTCGACCATGCGAAGGGCAAAGTTCTGTCACTTCCGAATGGCATTCCGGAATCGTACGTCTCCGACACCTGGCTGTATGGGAACGTGCGTAACGGCGTGATGCCTGGTCTGTCCACGATGTCATTGACGGGACTTTTCTATCTGCGGAACGACAAGGGCCAGCTACTTATCGATCCGACCACTGGTCTGCCGCTCCGATCGAGCACATTCATCGACGCCGGCTACGACCGCCAGCCCAAGTACACGGTGGGTCTGACGAACACCTTCAGGTACAAGAAGGTGTCGCTCGATTTCCTGCTCGACATGAGAAGGGGCGGCGACGTTTTCAACGCTACGCAGCATTATCTGACGGTGAGAGGTCTGACCCCATCGACGCTCAACAGAAACGACCCGATAGTAATTCCGGGAGTCCTGAGAGATGGGAATGAGAACACCGCCAATCCTACTGTAAATACCATCGTAATCACCCCGGCCGCTCAGACGAATTACTACACGAACATGAGCGAAGAGCTGTTCATCGAGAAGAACATCAACTGGGTGAGGCTCCAGGACATTACGCTCAGAGTCGGCCTCCCTGAAAGCTTCGCGAAGAATGCAAGCGTATTCATCACAGGGACGGACCTTTTCATTATCACCAACTACACTGGACTGGATCCAGTCGTCAACGGCAACACCGCCGCCGTCGGTGGATCGAGCGGAGTGGGAATCGATTACGGCAACTTCCCCATCCCACGGGGCCTAAACTTCGGCATCAATCTGGGATTTTAAGATGAAGAAAAGACACTACGCGATACTTCTCGCATGCTCGCTAGGGCTCGCTGCGGGCTGCAGCGACTACCTTGACGTAAATACCAATCCGAACGCACCTCAGTCAGTATCGGCGAATCTGTATCTCGCGCCGATGCTGCACTGGATGGTGACATCTCCGCAGTACGACGGACGATTTGTCGGACGCTACACGCAACAGTGGACGTTGCCGGGGACCAGTCTCAGCACCTGGGATCGGATGGGGTACGATCCGTCGAGCGACAACGGTGCAGAACAGTGGAGAGATGTCTACTGGTCACTGGGGCAAGGCCTCGTCGACATGAACAACAAAGCCGAGGCCGAGCAGCGTTGGGATCTTCTCGGCGTCGGCGTGCTACTCAAGGCGTGGGGCTGGCAGGTACTCACCGACCTCCACGGCGAGATCATCATCAAGGAAGCCTTCGACGAAAGCAGAACCACCTTCGATTACGACACCCAGCAGTACGCTTACCAGCAGATAGGGACGCTGCTGGACAGCGCGATCGTCCTGCTGCAGCGAACTGACGGAGCGGTCGACGCCACATATCTCGCCAAGGGCGACCACATGTACAACGGCGACCGGACGAAGTGGCTCAAGCTGGCGCACGGAATGAAGGCGCTCTACCTGAATCATTTCTCGAACAAATCCACGTACGATCCTGCTCAGGTGATAGCGGAGGTGGACAAATCACTGGCCGGTGAAGCCGACGATCCTCTCGAGACTTATCCGGGCACCAGCGCCGCGGATTTCGCCGATTTCAATTTCCTGGGCCGCACTCGAAACAACGTCACCAGTTACAGGCAGACACAGTTCGTGGTCAACCTGATGAACGGAACGGATTTCGGCGGCGCCGTCGATCCGCGAATGAGCCGCATGTTGTCGCCGTCGCCCGACGGGCAGTACCGCGGTCTCGATCCAAACGTAGTCGGATTTGGCGCATTCACGACGACGCAGCAACCGAACAATTTCTTTGGATATCCGGCCTCGGGCGGCGTGGGGCTGCCCGGTCGATACATATTCGACGACAAGGCGAAGATACCCGTCATGACGTACGCGCAGCTCCAGTTCATCAAGGCTGAAGCCGCTCTGCGCATGGGCGATCAGGCCACCGCGCTCACCGCATATAGAAACGGAATCTCGAGCCAC
This sequence comes from Gemmatimonadaceae bacterium, assembly GCA_050733435.1. Taxonomy (GTDB): domain Bacteria; phylum Gemmatimonadota; class Gemmatimonadetes; order Gemmatimonadales; family Gemmatimonadaceae; genus UBA4720. The sequence continues at coordinate 30,931 of JBOHTB010000018.1, forward strand.
ATTGATTTCGTCAACGCGCGGAACCTCGATGACAACCAGTCACCTCCGCAGATCACTGCCGCGGAGAAAGCGACATTCCTGGCTGATCCGAACATCGTGCCCGCGGTGCTGACGCTGTCGCACGTCATGTCCCAGAAGTACATCGCCCAATGGGGATGGGGACACAATGAGTTGTGGATGGACATGCGCCGCTACCACTACACCGACATCGATCCTGTAAGTGGAACGGAGGTGTTCCGCGGTTTTTCGACGCCAGCGAATCTCTACGTTGACAACGGCGGCAAGGTCGTCCAGCGCATCAGGCCGAGATACAATTCGGAATACGTTTGGAACAGGCCAGGTCTGGACGCAATCGGCGGACTTGCACTGGATTATCACACCGTTCCAATGTGGATCACTCAACCTTAATGGCGATGACGAATAGATATAGATCTTTAGCGGCGCTCCTCGGTGCGGTTCTGCTCGCGTCCTGCGGAAAGGACGCAGTTCAGACCATTACCGCACCCGCGACGGGCGCGAGCATCAAATTCTTCAATTTTGGCGTGAATGCGCCGAGCGTGAACTTCTACGCCAACGACACGAAGATGACCGCGGTCAGCTCTACGAGCGGAACCGAGTCTACGACCGGAACCAGCTACGGTGGTGCCGGCAATGCCGGACTTTATTCCAATATCGCGCCGGGTCCCTACACGTTCTCCGGTAGAATTGCTGCGACGACGGATAAAAATCTGCCGATCTCAAATCTCCAGGCGACTCTCGAGGACGGAAAGTATTACTCGTTCTACCAGAGCGGATTTTACGACGCCAACGCCAAAACAATCGATGGCTTCCTGGTCGAAGATCCTTTCCCCGCTCAATTCGACTTCAGCGTAGCGTACGTCCGATTCGTGAACGCGATCTCGAACTCGAGTCCGATGACGTTGTACGCAATGGATCCCAACTCGTCTGCCGAGACCGCTGTGGGCGCGGAAGTGCCTTACAAGTCGGCGGGTGCATTCACCGCTTTGCCGAATGGCGTTTACAACCTGGGCGCGCGCACGACGGGGTCGACGACTAACGTGCTGAGCAGAAACACCGTTTCGTTTGTCGGCGGCAGAGTCTACACGATTACGGCCCGCGGCGATATCAATGTGGCATCTACTTCGACGACCACGTGCGCCTCTACGAACAAGACATGTCTGGACAATACTACGAACCGATAGGGTTCTGACGTAGTGATTGGCCGGAGCTCGCGCACCGCGGGCTCCGGTTTTTTATTTCGATGTCAGCTCGCGCGGTTGGAGAGCCCCGCCATCCGCCTCCACTGACGGCAGCAAGGATCGGGCGGAGCCGCTGCCGCTCGCTAGATGCGCCCCATCAGCAGCAGGATTATCACTATGATCACGAGCAGCCCAAGCCCGCCGCTCGGGTAGTATCCCCACGAGCGACTGTGCGGCCAGCTGGGCAGGGCGCCAATGAGCAGCAAGATCAGAAGGATTATGAGAATGGTGCCGAGCATGGGACCTCCGGTTCGCGGTGGATATGGCTACGCCACGGCCAATCGGTTGCAAAGGCTCTACCACAAGGCTGATATTCGTACGGCTCAGACGAGCCGGACGCTCAACCCCGAATTCGTCCTTGCCAACGCTGTCACTGCGGGCTGCTCGCTCGGCTCGCCTCGCAGATAATTGAGCACGTCGCGTGCGGGCAGCCGGTGCCCTTCCAGCTCTGCTGATTCGCGTCGTGGCTCGATCGAGAGTCTGGCGCGGTAGACTTCAACTACTTCGCGACCTTCTTCAATAGCGCGCAGGCAAACCCCGCGCATGTAGTAGCGATTGAAGTCGCCTTCGGCGAGCATCCGCGCCGCCATGTCGGGGATCTTTGCGGTGGTCGTCCCGCCGCTTCGCGTCCGGCGATGCTCAAAATCTACGAGCAGATCGGACGCATGCTCCTCGAGCCAGCGATCATCGTAGTAGCGGATCGCTTCGTGGAGATAACGCTCGTATTCCTTGATTGCCGTCGGCCGCAATCGCTCAGAGACGTGGAATTTGTCGCTGGCGAGATCGGAGTCGAGCTCGGCGAGCGAGTATCGTCGAGTTACAGGGTCCAGACTTTCGTATTGCAGAGGCATTTGCGATCGCTCGTGATGCGGGTACGAACGAGTCGAATCGCATGACGCGGACCGGAACGGAAAAAGGCGGTACCCGGTGCCAGGTACCCGGTCCCTGGTACCGCCTTTCACGTCAAGATCAGGATGTTATCGTCGGCAGCTTTCTCGATCATCAAAGTAGCTCTGCGCTAGCGACATCTGGCGTCCGGCATCCTATATTAGCGCCGGCTAATTCGCCGCGACATTCGTTTTCACGCTCCGACTACCCAGACCAATGAACCTTTCGCTTGACCGACGCTCTCACGAGCGGCCCTCCCCCCGACATCTCAGGAGGATGGAAATGACGTTACACAGCGCCTCGAGGTACGCCATTGCGCTCGCTATGCTCGGGCTTCCGGCCGTTGCCGGCGCCCAGGCATTCGGGCTCAACGAGATTGGATCCTGCGCTGTCGCCCGCGGGTTTGCGACGACAGCCTCGCCGTGCGACGACGCGTCGAGCATATACTGGAATCCCGGCGCCCTTCCAAACAATACGGGATTCTCTTTCTATGGCGGCGCCGCGCTCATCAAGATCAACGGTGACTTCACTCGCGACACGAGCTTCGCCGTTTATAAGGGGCAAGTTCCGACTCAGATCGTGCCACACGCCTTTCTCACATATCGCGGCACTGGGAAACTGGCTTACGGAATCGGTCTGTACGTTCCTTACGGATTGACGTCTCAGTGGGGCGACGACTTTCCGGGCCGTTTCGTCGCGAAGAAAGCTTCTCTTCAGACGATATACGTTCAGCCGAACATCGCGTATCAGGTGAACGACAATTGGTCGGTCGGCATAGGCCCGATCTATGGTCATTCGTCAGTGGAGCTCGTGCAGGCAGTGGATCTGGCGGGTGTTCCGACATCTCCGGGCGGCCCGACGTTCGGCCAGCTGGGAATTCCTGCGCGCACCGAATTCGCGCGAGCGAGTATCAAGGGATCGTCGAGTGCGTTTGGATTTACCGTCGGAGTGCGCGGCAAGCTTGCGCCGAACTGGGAGATGGGCGCGCGCTTTCTGTCGCAGCTCTCGTTCAAGTACGATAACGCCGATGCGACGTTCCAGCCTCGCTCGACTGGACTCGTCCTCGCTGCTAACAATCCGTTCGGCGCTCCGGCTGGCACACCGGTCGATGCGCTGGTCGCGAGTCAGTTCACGAGCGGCGTTCTCGTGTCGCAAAAGGCGAGCACGAACATAAAGCATCCCGCGCAGGCGCAGGTCGGCTTCGCGTATACAGGCCTCCCCGGAACTACGGTGAGCCTGGACTATGCCTGGGTGGGCTGGCGCGCATTCAAGACCCTGCCCATCACGTTCAACGGTGGCGCACCGTCGCAATTGCTCGAAGAAGACTACAACAACACGTCATCTATCAGGTTCGGGATCGAGCACAAGACGACGAGCGGGTTCGCGCTGCGCGGCGGGTTAGCTGCTACAGCATCAGCCGCCCCCGACGAAACAGTCACACCGCTGCTTCCCGAGATGGACCGCGGCTACGGCATGCTCGGCGCCGGCATTCCGGTAATGGGGCGCTTCGGGCTTGACCTCGCGTACGCCCATGTCTTTACGTCAGGCCGCCGCGGGCGCATCGATGAGCGTTCCAATGGCAGCACTTCCGCACAGGCCCTCGCGTTGAATAGCGGCTTCTACTCGCTGAACGCGAACGTCTTTTCGGCCAGCCTCAAAGCCTCCTTCTAAACCAATGCCGGAGAACATCAAGATGGCAAGAATCAATACTTTCACCCGCGTCGCAGCCTTCACCGCTGTCGTGGCGCTCGCGGCGTGCACCGATAATCCCAAGCTCCTCGGCCCCGCCACACCGGCCGGCGGAGACATCTTCAAGAGTTACGTCGCGATCGGAAACAGCATCACTGCCGGGTACCAGAGTAGCGGTATCAATGACTCCACGCAGCGGCAAAGCTTTGCGAAACTGCTCGCGGCTCAGATGGGCACGCAATACCACTATGCCTCGCTCAACATGCCTGGCTGTTCGGCGCCCGTTGCCAACTTTCAGACGCAGGCAAGGGTGCTGACCGGCGCGCCAGCGGGCACCACCCAGGCGACTCTGCAACCGTGCTATTTGCGAGCGAGCGCTTCGGTCACCGACGTCCTCAACAACGTCGCTGTTCCGGGCGCGCGCGTTCTCGATCCGACATCTCCAACGACAGTCGCATCGAATGCGCTTACGACTTTCATTCTCGGCGGAAAAACTCAGGTAGCGCGTGCCCTCGACGCACATCCGACTTTCACGACGATCTGGATTGGAAACAACGACGTCCTCGAGGCTGGCGCGAGCGGCATTTTGGTTCCAACAGCGGGAATATCTCCAGGCATCGTCAGCACCCAGGCGCAATTCCAGACCAGCTACGACGCGATGATCCAGCAGCTCGTCGACAGCGAGCCGAATATCAAGGGCGTCTTGATCGGTGTGGTGCAGGTGGCTGGGATTCCGCTAATGCAGTCTGGAGCGTTGATCGCGAGCAGTGCGGCAATCCAGGCCGGAATCAACCAGGCTGCCGGTCAGCCCGTGACGATCCATCCGAACTGCACCGGGTCCGCATCGCTCGTCAGCGTCCCGCAGCTGATTCCGCTCATTCGCTCGGGGGCACACCCGCCACTCATCTCCTGCGACCCGGGAGTCGTGCCCGGAACTCTTGTCGGCGATCTATTCGTTCTCGACGCCACAGAGCAGGCGACCCTCGGCGCCGCGATCAACGGGTACAACAACTATATAAAGTCAAAGGCTGACGCGATCGGATTCGGTTACTACGACCCGAACGTGCTGCTAGCCGCGAAAAAGGCGACTGGCGAGATCCCACCGTTTCCAAATCTCGCGAGCACCAACCAGACTTTCGGGACGTTCATCTCCCTCGACGGAATCCATCCCACCGCCGCGGCGCACAAGGCGATTGCCAACGACCTGATTGGCGTGATCAACGCCAAATACGGAACGAGCCTGCAAACGATACCTTAATCGAATCCGGAGTTTAGCAATGCCGAAAAGCAACTATTCGCGCAGAGAATTCCTGGAAGTGAGCGCCGCGGCCGCAGGTGGATCGGTCGCGGCGAGGACGATTCTCCTCCGGCCTGAACCAGAAACCGAAAGCGGTCGGAAAGTCGTGCCCAGTGATACTGTCCGCTTCGGTATGATCGGAGTAGGAATGCAGGGCTCGGGATTGCTCGGCACCGCCATCACATTACCCGGCGTAGAGTGCGCTGCGGCCGCAGATCTTTACGACGGCCGTCACACGCTGGCGAAGGAGATTGTGCGGCCCGATCTACCAACCACGCGTCGGTACCGCGAGCTACTCGACAACAAGGACATCGATTGTATAGTGGCGGCGGTTCCTGACCATTGGCACCGTCAGGTTGTTATCGACGCCGTCAATGCGGGCAAGGACATCTACTGTGAGAAGCCGATGTCGCATACCGCCGCTGACGGTGTGATGATGGTCGATGCGGTGAAGAAAAGCGGTCGCATCGTTCAGATCGGATCGCAGCGCGTCAGCTCGCAGGTGTGCGCCAAAGCAAAAGAGATCGTGGCGCAGGGTCTTCTAGGCGATTTGATGCTCGTTGAAGGATGGCTCGGGAGAAACGATCCCACGGGAGCGTGGCAGTATCCACCACCGTTCGATCTGTCTCCGCAAAATCTCGATTGGGATACCTGGCAGGGCGACGTGTTGCCGAAGCGCGCTTTTGATCCGATTCTTTTCGCGCGCTGGCGGTGCTGGAAGGAGTACGGCACCGGAGTAGCCGGAGATCTGCTGGTGCATCTCGTCAGCGGTATGATGTTCATGGTCGGCATCAATGAGCCGCCGACTCGTGCCGCCGCTGTAGGCGGAATAAGACACTGGAAGGACGGCCGCAACATGCCCGACGTGCACGCAGTGGTCTACGACTACAGCGGACTTCCGGTCTACATGCGTCTCAATCTCGCGACCGAGATGCCGGAGACCTATCGCATTCAGGGCTCGAGAGGGCTGCTCGAAGTCACGGGATCGAGTGTGAGCTTCACCCCGCAGCTGGGGATCGACACCTATCCGAGCTACTATACGGGGAGTTTTCCGCGAGCGATGCGCGAGGAGTATCTAAAGCGCTGGCACGCCGAGAACGACGCGAAGCTAGCGAAACTGCCCGCGCAGGAATCGGTTACTTACCGCATGGGAGATTTTGACGACCTCGCGCCGCACCTCACGACTTTCTTCAACGCCGTGCGATCCAGAAACCCCGTCACCGAGGACGCAGTCTTCGGTCACAACGCGGCGCTCGCCTGTCACATGGCGAACGAGTCCTACTTTAGAAAGGACGCGGTGTTCTGGGATCCGGCTTCGAGGACGATCAAGGTGTGAGGCCCGGACTCTTTGGGAACTGCAACTGCCACGGCAACTGCAACTGAACACTACACGCTACCCGCTGATCGCTACAGGCGACGCGCTACCCGCTCAAAACGCGCGCGGTTTCAAGCATAGGTGCGGAGTCCGAGCGAGTAGCGGTCAGCGGGCCGCGATCCGCCGGTAGCGTGTAGTGTTATGTTGATCTTGCAGTTCCGGCTGGCTCCGGCCGGCATTCAGGACCCGCGCGCGATGGACCGAGGAAAAGTTCAGCCGCCCGGCGTGATGACGATGTTGCGGTATTCCACCGGACCGTGATCGCCCTGCAGGAAAATAGGACCGGGCGCTCCTTCGTTGCTGTCGAGCGCACCTCCAGTAATTCCCGGAATTTCCTGATTGCAGATCACCTGCACTCCGTTCGCGACGACACTCACCAGACGCCCGACGAGAGTGATGTCGTACGCCTGCCATTGTCCCGCCGGCTTCGCAGCCATCACGCTCGGTGAGATGAAGCCGTAGATCCCGCTGAAGCGATCGTTCCACGGCTCGTTCCCATAATCATCCTGGATCTGCACTTCGTAGCGACCGCGCAAATACACGCCGCTGTTGCTCTCCTTGGGGTAGCGGAACTCGACGTGAAGCTTGAAATCGCCGAAGGTGCGATCGGTAATCAGGTTCGCTCCCGAGTGCGGGCTGCTCAATACTCCATTCCTGACGATCCATTGATTGGTCGGCCCCGATGCGTGCCACCCACCGAGATCGTTGGCGTGGAGCAATCTGACGGGAGCGCCCCACGCCGGGGCTGTTCGACGGTCGAGGCGCGGAGAGCGTACGCCAGTCCAGCGAAAACTTTTTCCGTCGGGGAAAATCATGGTACCCCCGATCGCCGAACCCCTGAGATTTCCCTTGACGCTGAGCGCGCCGTTCCCGTCCTCCCACTGGTACGGGATGGAAAAGCTGAACGAATCACCACTCGCGTTGATTTGGGAGATTGGCCTCGCGCTCCCTACTATTCCGACGAAGCGCCCAATGATTACGTCGCGGCCAGAATGCTCCATCTCGAGCCATGACGGACGCGGACCTTCTGGCGTTGCGATAGTGATGTCCCACCTGCCGAGCATCTTCTCGTCGACCTTCGGGGCAGGACGCGTGGTAACCAAATTGATGCCGGACGCGCTTGGGAGTCCGAGAGTCAGAAGGAGGATCGTCAGTCTCAGCAAGGTGTGCTCCTGTTGATTTGAGGTCGATCTGCTATGACGAGCGAGTCTGGTTAGACGTGGAAAGTCCGAAACGCCTTTTGGCGCCGATGACGATCAGATCGGCCGCGCCCTGAATGCCGAGGCTCTCTGTATTAACACCTAGATCGTAGTTCTCGTGGGCGCGCCGATCGCGCTCCCAGTGAAGGCGCACCCACTGGTCGCGCTCCTTGTTGGTGTTGTCTACGAGACGTGCGGCTTCGCCGGCATTGACACCCTCACGCTGCATCGTCCGCGCGATGAGCGCTTTGCGCGGCGCGTAACAGAACACGTGAAAAGTATCCTTTCGCTCGGCGAGCATCTCCTGGGTTCCGCGGCCGACGACGACGAGCGGGCCACGCGCGATGGCTTCTTCCACCACGCGGTGCGTCATCTCGATCAGCTGTTCGTCCGTCGGGCGAGTGGCGTCGCCGATGGGCGCCATCCACTCCTGCGATCCCATTGCCATTGCCGAAGTAATCCGTTCGACGAGCGATGGCACTCTCTCCTCGCGATCGCGGACTTCGGCGACGCTGAGACCCATTCGCGCGGAAACCGCATCGACGACTGCGTTGTCGAGAAGAGACCAACCCAGCTCCTTCGCGACGATGGCAGCGACCTCAGAGCCTCCCGAGCCGTAAAGTCGTGAGACAGTCAGGACCGGCATCGCTCAGTCCGTGTACGGCCGGCGCCGCTTCTCTTCGACGGCGCGACCGTACTGGCCCGCGTCGGAGCGGGCGATTTTCTTTCTGGCGACGAGCGACTCGAGCACCAGCTCGCATCCGGCGGCGACTACGGGAAGGTCGTGCATCGGTGCCAGGCCGGCGGTGTTCACGACCTGCATCAGGCCCGGCACGCTGCCGAAGCCTTCGACCACTGCGTCGACAGCTACGTCGTCAGTCACCTGGAGAGCGCCACCGACGTCGAACCACATGATGATCTCGTCGGTATTTATGCCCCCGGCGCGGTCTTGATATGTGGCGTCGGCCGCGCGCCGAATCAGCTCTCTTGCGATGGCATGACCACCCACGAGCTCGCCCTCGTATTCCAGCTCGATCTTTCCGGTGATCGCCGGCAGCGCCGCATAGATGTCGGCTATGCGTGGCACGATGTCACGCTCTCCAGTCTGAATCGCCCTCCGCTCGGCGTTCGACACGACGTTCTCGAGCACGCTGATCGGCATGCGCTGCGACACGCCGGATCGCTTGTCGATCCGCTTGTCCGTGCGCGCCTCGAACGCGACGCGCTCGATCACCTCGGCGATGAAATCGGGCACCCTCACCTTTCCGGCGCCGCGGGCAATCCACGCTTCCTGATTGGTGATGGCCATCCCGAGCTCCACCGATTCCGGATAGTGCGTGATGACCTCGCTTCCAATCCGATCCTTGAGCGGCGTGATGATCTTGCCGCGAGCCGTGTAGTCCTCGGGGTTCGCGGTGAAGCAAAGCATCACATCGAGTGGCAACCTTACCGGGTATCCTTTGATCTGGACATCGCCTTCCTGCATGATATTGAAGAGGCTGACCTGCACTTTTCCGGCGAGGTCTGGCAACTCGTTGAGCGCGAAGATGCCGCGATTTGCGCGAGGCAGCATTCCGTAGTGCATCGTCAGCTCGTCGCCGAGTATGTGTCCGCCGCGAGCGGCCTTGATCGGATCGAGGTCGCCGATGATGTCGGCAACCGTGACGTCCGGCGTCGCCAGCTTCTCCACGTAGCGCATGTCCGGATCAATCCAGGCAATCGGGGTGTCGTCGCCGGCTTCGTTGAGAAGATTCTTTCCGTATTTGGAGATCGGACCGAATGGATTGTCGTTCACTTCACTGCCGGCAATGATGGGAAGTCCGGGATCGAGCAGGGTGGTGAGGGCGCGCAGGATCCGGGATTTAGCCTGACCACGCAGTCCGAGCAGGATGAAATTGTGGCGGCTCAGGATCGCGTTGATGATCTGAGGCATCACGGTCTCCTCGTACCCAACGACTCCGCTGAAGACTGGTCTGCGGGTAGCGAGTCTGGTGAGGAGATTCGCGCGTAGCTCATCCTTCACCGAGACGAGCCTTCTATCGGGGGCGCCGAAAGCGGAGCGCTTTAATGCACCAAATGTTTCTGGATAAACCGACAACTGATTCTCCGGGGGGATTTCACGACGAGCGAGTTAATCTAGCCCGCGTTTCATAGGGCAACCAGACGGCTGTGCTCTTGACACGGCCCCCGGATGAGATAAATTTTCGCCCGCGCCAAACAACGGGCACTACAATCGTGCACGGACCGGCGACTTATTCCACGTTTGCCTCTCAAGGAGATCGTAAATGAAGCGCCTGGCCCTTGTCGCCGCTGTCCTCGTACTTGCTGCATGCAGCTCGAAGAAGGATGACGCCGCGACGTCCGACACGACCGCACCAGCAATGGCTCCCGCACCGGCGGCTATGGATACCACGATGAAGATGGCCGATACGACGGCGAGCACTACTCCGATGGCATCGTCGACAACGACCACGACCAAGACCAAGAAGACAACCACGAAGAAGAAGTAAAGTTTCTTCGCTCGTTAAGAAAAGGCGCCACTAAACAGTGGCGCCTTTTTCATTTTGTTCTACCTGTACGCTGCATTCGCCGCCATCCCACTTCGCCTGCAGCGTAGTCCCCGGCGGAATTTCGCGCCTGACCATTCCCAGCGCGACGCCGCCGAATCTGGGAGAGAGCGCGACACTTCGAATGTCGCCGATCACCTTTCCACTGTCGTCGATCAGCTCCGCGCCTTTCGGTGGCGCTGGTCGCGTGACGAAGCGAAGCCTGCGCAGAAACCGGTTGACGTGACCCCGGAAATGAACGCGAGCGACCGTCTCCTGGCCTATGTAGCAACCTTTGGTGTAGGAGATCGCCCCGAGCTCGTCGAAGTTCGCTTCCTGCGGCAGCGTCGATTCGTCCATGTCGATCCCCCAAACCGGACGTCCGCTCTCCACGCGCGCGATCTCCCACGTGTCATTGGTTCCAGGCGAAATTCCCACCGAGTGCAGTTTGCCTTTCAGGGCTCCGACAGATGCGGCGGGAACGAAAATCTCGAATCCTTCCAGGTCGATCTCTGGAACTCGCGCAACCGTGATGGACGCGTCGGCGAAGGGACGGCTCAGGTGCGCGTACGGTGCGAGTGCGCCAAGCTCGCGATCATCGATGCCCGTTACACGAGATACGATCGAGCGCGCCGACCGGCCAAATACGCCGACGTCGCCTGTCTCCTGGGTGACGTCGTGATACGGAGCGATTCGCGGATTGACGTACTTCCGAACCATCTCCTTCCACCCAGATGCCGCTGCGGCGGATGTGTCGATGAGAAGTGAATCAGGGAAAGCGAATATGCGAAGATCGGCGACGATCTTGCCCTTCGGCGTCAGAGCCGCGGCGTACTGTCCCTCGCCGGGATTGAGACTCGAGACATCGTTCGTCACCATCCCGGTGACGAGCTCCGTTGCTTTGGGTCCGGAGATCCGCATACGAGTTCGGTCGCTCCGATCGAAAAACAGAGCGCCGTTGTGCAACGCGGAATACTCGTTCATCTCCGACATTATCTGCAATTAAGTCACTGACTTCACAGCGCGCTACTGGCCGAAAGCGGCGTACGATGCGTCGAGTAGATCGACAGGATGAATGACCCTCGCGCCGATTTCTGCGCGAATCAAACCCGCTCCTATCTGCATGAGACATCCGGGATTTCCCGTTGCCACCCAGCTCGCTCGGGTCGCGCGAATGTTCTCGAGCTTGGGTGCGAGAACGCGATCGGAGGTTTCGGGCTCGATGAGATTGTAGATGCCCGCGCTTCCACAACACTGATCCGAATCGTGCAGCGGCACGAGCTCGAGGCCGGGAATTGCCGCAAGCACCGATAGTGGCGCCTGCGTCACGCGCTGTGCGTGCTGCAAATGGCATGGGGCATCGTAGGTGACGCGTATTGGAAGCGGCCCCCCCGCGCGTGGACCCGCCGCGGACAGCAGCTCGCTCACATCGCGTACGCGCGATCCGACCGCCGCGGCCCGCTCGCACCAATCCGGATCATCCTTCAGAAGATGCCCGTACTCCTTCATGATCGCGCCACAACCAGCGGCGTTGACGGCGACGAATTCAGCTCCCGATTTCTCGAACGCCGCGATGTTGCGACGTGCCAGCTTCCTTGCGTTTTCGAGATCGCCCGCGTGCGCATGGAGCGCACCGCAGCACTGCTGGCCGGGAGCGCGGGTCATCTCGTAGCCGTTGACGGCGAGAACGCGACCGGTAGCGCGATTGGTTTCGCCAAACAACCCATCCATCACGCATCCCCGGAGTGCCGCCACCTTGCCTCGTTGTCCGTTCGTTTCCGGCTCGTAGCTACCGCGCTCGATCGACCGTCCAGTCGACGCGAGCATCGCCATCGAAAAGCCGAGACGGCCTTTCATTCCCGACAGCAAAGTGGGAATCGGGGTGGCAGCTAGCAGCCGTGAGAAGAACATTGCCGGGCGCAAGAGCCAACGGCGCGCGAACACAACGAGAATCAGCCGCGCGATGAATGAAGTTGGCTGGTATTCCCTGAGCGTCGCCCGAGTCGCTTCGAGCAACTGCCCATACGGCACTCCGCTCGGACACACCGGCTCGCAGGCACGACAGCCGAGACATTGATCGATGTGCTGATTGACACTCGAATCCCCTGGCGAAAGGGTGCCCTCGAGTAGCGAGCGCATGAGAAAAATTCGTCCGCGCGGACTGTCGTTCTCATCTTCGAGATTCAGATAGGTCGGACACGCCTGCAGGCAAAACCCACAATGCACGCAGGCATTGATCCCGGGCAGCACACCGGCCAGTGGGGTGTCGGGCAGCGCACACCCTGGCATCGGATCTCGCGGCAGAGGATCAGCGGGAAGGGAAGCTGTCAATTCAGTCTCCCAGAATTCCCGGATTCAAGATGTTGAACGGATCGTACGCCTTCTTTATCCCCTGTGAGAGAGAATCGGCTACAACGGTCGGCGATACGATCGGCCAGACTTCGGATGGAAGCTTCTCGTAGACAACTCCGTGCTCGGGGGCTCCGCGCACGACCAGCTCCGTGGATTCATTGCCACGCAATCCGCTTTCAGCCCTCAGGGAAGATGGCGCGGTCAGGATGCGCATGACCCCCCGAAGGATGCTTATGTACATGAAAATTCCCGGGACTCGATCGCTCAACATCCTGCCCGACGCGGAAACGAATTGCAGCGGCAGCGCTGAAACCCGGATTACTTCCTCCGCCTGTTTCTCAAGCGATCTCAGGCGCTTCCAGATCTCGCCCGGGACTTCTTCGACGCGCATTAACGTCGAGGCGGCGTTCACCTGCACATCGACGAGGGCGGCATTGCCGCCAAACCGGAGCAGACCTACCGGTGCGTCACCGAAACCCAAAGCGTTGGACGTGGTCGCGTTCAGCAATTCCATCGCATACGGCGACAGACCCGAATTCCGGAAAGAAAGAAGAATCGTGCGCAGCTCCTTCTCGCTCGCGGGAAGCTTCGCAACAAAGCTGCGATCTGCTTTTGGTCGGGCGTACAGCCTGAGCGTCACTTCGGTGATGACGCCGAGCGTACCCCAGGACCCTGTCATGAGTCTCGAGAGATCGAAACCTGCAACGTTCTTCACTACTTTTCCGCCTGCACGGATCACCTCGCCGCACCCGTTCACGAATTCGATGCCGAGCACAAGATCGCGGGGCAGTCCGAAACTCGAGGCGAGAGGACCGGCCGATGCTGTCGCGATCGTCGCTCCAATGGTTCCCTCGTCAGAACCGTAAGGATCCAGCGTCAGCCATTGGTCGTGATCTTCGGTCGCGCTCTGAATGTCGGCGAGTGCAGTTCCCGCCCGCGCGGTCAGCGTGAGGTCACCTGGCACGTAGCTCACCACGCCGCAATCGTCACGCATGGAGAGCGTCTTGTCAGCCCGCACCGGTCGGCCTGCGTCGAGCCAATGGGCGCTGCCGGAAATTCTCAGAGGTCGGCGAGTCTCCGCACATTCACGAACTACCTCCACGACTTCAGCGGTGCTCATCGGGCCGATGGATGCGGCGGCGCGGCGGACAGCGATCGTTGATCCTGCCCGGACGATCGAGCTTGTTGAGCACGCGAACCCGACGATTCCGCGCGAGTCGATTTGACGCCGTGCCACTCTTTGCAGGAGTGCAGCGGAACGACCTTGCCCGGGTTCGATCGCCGGGTCGGATCGAAGACACCTCGCAGCTCGCACATCGCGTTGAGCGAGGTGTCAGTGAAGATCGATTCCATGTAACCCATCTTGTCGAGCCCGACGCCGTGCTCCCCCGTGATGGAGCCGCCTGCGTCGATGCAGGCGTTCATGATCTCGGTCATCGCTTTGTGGACGCGGGCGCTCTCGTCCGGATCGTCGGCGCTGTAGGCGATATTCGGATGCAGGTTTCCATCGCCGGCGTGGAAGACGTTGCAGACCAGAACGCCGTATTTCTCACTGATGGTGTGAATCGTCCCGAGAATTTCAGGAAGCCGTGTGCGCGGGATGACGGCGTCCTGCACGATGAGGTGGGGTGCCAGGCGCCCCATCGCTCCGAATGCCTTTTTCCGTCCTTGCCATAGCCTCATTCGCTCGACGTCGTCACGCGCGACCTTCACGTTGCGCGCGCCTCCCTCGAGACAAATCCCCCGGACAACTTCCAGGTCCGCATCGACCCCTGCTTCGATCCCGTCGAGCTCGATCAGGAGAATTGCCTCGGCATCCCTTGGATAACCGGCTGCGTAAATCGAATCCTCGACCACGCGAATCGTTGGTCCATCCATGAACTCGAGCGCGGCCGGGACTATTCCCGATGCGATAATCGCAGACGTTACCTTCGCCGCTGCGTCGACCGACATGAAATCCGCGAGAAGGGTACGCACCGTCTGCGGGCGCGGAGTGAGTTTGACGGTGATGTCGAGCGCGACACCGAAACATCCCTCCGAACCCACAAATGCACCGCGAAGATCGTAACCATCACGCTCGCCCGTACCACTCCCCAGCTCGACGACCTCGCCACTTGGTAAAACGACGGTCATACCGAGCACGTGGTTGAGGGTCACCCCGTATTTCAGACAGTGCGGACCACCAGCATTCTCGGCTACGTTGCCGCCAATGGTGCACGCGGCGTCGCTCGACGGGTCGGGTGCGTAGATCAGTCCGTGAGGGGCGACAAATCGATTCAGCCGGAGATTGACAACGCCGGGCTCGACGGTGGCGCGGCGATTATCCACGTCGAGCGAGAGGACTTTCTTGAGTCGATGCAGACCGATGACGACGATATCGTCCGCCAGCGCGCCACCAGAGAGTCCAGTCCCCGCACCGCGAGGAACGAAGGGAAGGTCATGCTGCGCGAGCACACGGACAACCTCGATGGTCTCCTCACGGTTGCCCGGGAAAACGGCGAGGCTTGGCTGGCGTCGGTAGCCTGGGAGGCCATCGGAGTTGTAGACGAGAAGCTCGCTCTGACGCCCGAGTACGTGGCGCTCTCCAACGATGTCTGCCAGACGCTCCGCCACCGCACGCTGACCCACGAGCTGCTGGGTCGGCGGAGTCGGATGAGTCATGACAGAAATCTAGCTATTGAGAGTCGTCCTGAGGCGCTACGACCAATCGTAGAGCGTCGCGCTCCACTCGATAATCGAGTGGCGTAGACAGTTGCTTCAGCTCGCCGTCCAATCCGATCGTCGTCATGCGTCTGGTCAAGTCGATTCGGCAACTGTCGACGATAAAGTCGTCGAATTCCGGCAGCTCGGCGGTTTCCTTGGTGCCCTTCGCGATTGCGGAAAGAGCTACGGCGAAAAGACGCGCTGGTCTGCGCCCGCGAACTATCATGACGTGCAGGCCGCGCTTCCCATTTTTCACACGACTTCCCAACGTCGGCATCTTCAGCTCACGCTCGCCTACACCGATGAAAACCATCGACGCACGATAGGTTTTGCTTCCGCCCTCCGCCTCGAGGGTCACGCGGAACGTGCGCAGTCCGGAGAGTAACCGGGCGAACGCAACCACGCTCGCGACCTTGTAACCCCAGGTTTTCTCGTGACTCTCGCGCGCCCGCACGAACGTCACGTAGGCACCGATCGAGCTCGTATTCAGGAAGACGCAGTCATTCACGTAGCCGAGATCCGCACCAACGATTTCTCCGCCACGGCCAGCAACCAGGGCTGCCTCGCCCAGATCTGTAGGTATCCCGTGATCTCTCGCAAAATGATTCAGGGTTCCACCTGGAAGAATTGCGAGCTCCACGTCTGACTTTGCGACGAGGGCAGCCGCCGTAGCGATGGTACCGTCACCGCCCGCTACCAAAATGCGCTTTGCTCCATCGTCGATCGCTTTCGCGACTCTCTGCTGCATCTCAGCAGGCTCGACCGCATCCAGCTCGAACCCGGCCGTAGCCAGGGCTTCTCTCGCCGACTCGGCGTTGCCGCATTTTGCGTTGAGAAATGCTCTCGGTCGGGGAGTGTCGACTGTTTTTCTGGACGGCATTCGAGAGGAAGGCTAGACGGGAATTTGCCGGGTATCTCATATACAAAAAAGACGCCGGCTCTCGACCGGCGTCTTTCACTAACCAGAACTCCGTATACTACGACAATTCAGCTCCAAAAGCCAGCGAGTGCCGACCCATCGGGGGATTCGCGTAGCTTCTCGAAGGCGCGTTCGCGGATCTGTCGGATGCGTTCGCGGGTTACCCCCATCAGCGCTCCGATCTTCTCCAGCGTCATCGCGTCCGAGCCCTGCTCGAGCCCATAGTACAGATGAAGAATCTTGCGCTCACGTGGTGTGAGGTACTTCCGGAAGACGCGGTCGATGAACTCCCGCATCAAGTGGAAGTCTGTGACGTCCTCGATCTCGCCGCCATCGACCCCGGCGAACCTCTCGCCCAAAGTGCAAGCTTCGCGATCGGACCGATCGATCGGAGCATCGAGGGAAATCTCCGTCGCCGACATCTGCTTGGCGGAGCGAACTGCGTCTGGGGTTTCTTCGAGGAGCCGACCGATCTCGTTGTCGGTGGGGTCGCGCTTGAGAACCTGAGAGAGGACGGTCTGTGCGCGGGCGAGCTTGATGAGCTGCGAATTCTGATTGAGTGGGATTCTGACGCTTCGTGTCTGCTCTGCAAGAGCCTTGAGTACTGCCTGCCTGACCCACCAAACCGCGTACGAGATGAATTTGACGCCCTGATCCGGATCGAACTTTCTTACCGCTTTAAGCAACCCTTCATTGCCAATCGCGACTAGCTCTCCGAGGTCGAGTCCGTGGCCCTGATACTTCTTCACGTACGAGATGACGAATCGAAGGTTGGCGGTGACCAGCCGCTCAGCTGCTTTTTCGTCCCCCGCCTGGGCTCGGCGTGCAAGTCGACGCTCTTCTTCAGCGTCGGTTATGAGGGGAAGCTTTTGAATGTCCTGGAGGTACTGGTCGAAAGCGGTGGAGGGGGATGAACGGAAGAAGCCTTTGGATCTCTCGCCCGTTGTCTGCATAAGCCCCTTGGTAGCGACAATATCGAATGACGCACCTGGGTGGCGCGCCCGTAGTGTGCTGGACGCGCACGTTAACTACGGGTGTGCTCAGCCGTCAACAGCCATCTTTTATGCCACAGGTGGGCCGGGCGGATCTTTGGTCTTCGTTCGGGTTGTAGCCATCAGAATGGCAATTCCGATGAGGATAATGCACCCGACGATGACCCAGGTCTGCGACACGCCGAGGAGAATCGCTGCGAGAGCCAGACCGATGATGAGGACGATGAAGCCGATCAGGTAGGTGCTGAACGAGGACATGGGGGATCCCGGTTGGTTTTTTCGCGCTGGAAATCGAGCAATTGTAGGGCCAGCTTCCGTCGCGAAATTCCCAGCTAACGCCGCGCCAGACCGTCCCAGCGAGAAGGCGCCATCGAGTCGTTCGGAACCTGCTCGACTTCCCGGGCGATCAGCGTCGCGGCTCCCCAGTGGCGCCCGAAGCGAGCTGCCTCTCTGCAGTCGGGGTTCCAGATGTCGAGCGTAGCGCCGAGCACGTTGCCGCCGGTGTCGTCGACGAGGTAGCGTCCGAGGTAGTCGTTGCCAAGGAAGACATCGACGTACCTGGCGAGCGGAAAGATGCGCGGGTCCGCGGCGACGATTCCGTGCCTGGTCTGGCGGCCCCGTCGCGTCTCACCTTGCACGCAGTACTGAGTGAGGGAGACAGGGATCGAGACTCCGTCTTCGGCACGGGCGAACTTGGATGGAATGAGTGGAAGAATCCCCCTCTTCATCTTGATCGCTTCGTGCGCCGTGGCGCGAACGACGGAAGTGGGAATCGACTCGACGCCATCGGCGATCGGTCTCGTCACCGCGGATGTAGCTCTCGCGACGGTGGCGGCTGTCGACGGGAGCGCCTTGGTCATCTCGGTGATGGTCGCCCCGAGGGGCTCGCCGAGCTCTCCCGCATTTTCATGAATCGATTCGATTGAAGCGAGGTCTTCAGGCTCAAGCTGAGGACCCTTTGGCGGCGGGCCCTCGACGCCGGCTTCGACTGGTGAGAGCGAAGGAAGCGCTACGGCACCGGTCCCGATGAGCGCGATGGCGAGGGTTACCGCCACGATCGTCCGCAGAGTTTCCGAGCGGCCCAGCGGCGCGCGCCGGTTCGCGATCCGAAGTGCCTGGATGCGCCGAGAGATTCTGCCGATTTTCATGCTAGCACCTCCCGTAATTGAGCGTCGCTTACCGAAACAGTCCATCCAGCATCGCTGCCCGCCATCGCTCCGATTCTGAGCGGGAGGGCGAACATAATCCTGCCCGACTGACCCTTCTTATCCGACCTCATCGCCTCCAGCAGGGCGTCGCGACCGCATTCAGGCGGAAGTGTCGTTGGGAGCCCGACCGACTGTAGCGCGCTCACAATGGCTGCTGAAGTTCCGGTTGGGGCCAGACCAACTCGCTCCGCCAGGTCACCCTCAATCGCCATCCCAATCGCGACCGCCTCACCATGCAGGAGCGAATAGCCGCTCACCAACTCGACAGCATGGCCAACTGTATGACCAAAATTCAGAACTTTTCTAAGGCCTTCCTCCCGCTCATCACGAGAAACGACGGCGGCCTTTATCTCAATGCTACGGACGATGAGTGAGAGCATGCTGTCACTCATCGGACCGTCGGTCGAGAGCAGCAAAGGAGCCGCCCTGACGACCGCATGAAGATAAGCCTCGTCGGCAATTACGCCATGTTTTATTGCCTCTGCAAAACCCGCGCGCAATTCCCTAAGTGAAAGTGAGGCAAGGACTTGGGGGTCAGAAAAAATTGCGGCTGGAGGATGGAAAGCTCCCACCAGATTCTTGCCGGCTGGGGTGTCGACCGCAGTCTTCCCACCGATCGAAGCATCGATCATTGCCAGCAGCGTCGTGGGTACCTGGACGATTGGAATTCCCCGCATGAAGGTGGCAGCGACGAAGCCAGCGAGGTCCCCGATCACCCCTCCTCCGAGGGCAACGACAGCGGCGTCCCGTCCGTAGGCTTTGGCCAGCATCTGGTCGGTAAGCCTGGCCCACGCCTCCCTCGTTTTGTTGGTTTCGCCGGCAGGAACGACCAGGACATCGGTCGTCGCCGATCCAAGCTGGTCCCGAATGCGCGCCGCGTAGAGAGGCCCCACGTTCGAGTCGGTGATAATGACGTAACGGTTAACCGGAGCTAACTCGCGGATCTGCGCGCCGATGCCGGAGAGGAGTCCCGGCGCGACACGGATGATGGATCTGCCGAGCCTGATCTCCCGCGCGGCGGTCCGCGGGCCGCGATCTACCAGGTTACTTCACCGGCTCCGGTGCGGACATTCGCCACGCGCGCGAGCATGAAAAGAAGGTCGGACAATCGATTGAGGTAGATGACTACCAGACCCGGAATCTCCACTTCGTGCTGAAGGCGGACGACGCGCCGTTCGGCGCGACGACAGACTGTCCGGGCGACGTGTAACGCCGCACCCTTTCGGCTGCCCCCAGGGATGATGAAGGCCTTGAGGGGCTCGAGCTCCTTGTCGCAGTTGTCGATCTCGTGCTCGAGATCCTGAATTCTGCGCTCGTCGATGTTCGCCTTGGCGAGATGGTTATGCATCTTCTCGAGGTCAGGCGTTGCGAGCAGGGCGCCGATGCTGAAGAGATCGCGCTGCATCGGCACGAGCACCTCGTCGATGCGCGGCATCGGCTCGACCGCGCGGGCTAGACCTAGAATGGCGTTCAGCTCGTCGACGTCGCCGTACGCTTCGACCCTCGGGTCGTCTTTCTGGACGCGGCCGCCGCCGAAGAGACCGGTATCGCCTGCGTCCCCGGTCTTGGTGTAGATCTTCATCGGGTCGAAATGTAATGCTTTATTGCGATTGACTTTCGATGAGCGCGCAGCCTGCTTCCGGGCATGAAAAGGCGCGCTTCGTGATTAGCGGTTCGGGCAATTGCAGCAGTCGGCCCGACGACTGGCGGGAGGATTTTCCGTTGGGCGATGGAACAGCCGAGACTGGCGCTACAGTGTACTGCCCTTATTGCAACGAAACTGTCGAGATCTCGATCGATCCGGGCGGGGGCGCAGCGCAGGAGTACGTCGAGGACTGCGAAGTGTGCTGCCAGCCGTGGCACGTGTCGGTGCATTACCGCGAGGACGGCACGGTCGCGGTCAGCGTGACGCCGCTCGACCAGTAGGCCCGTTGGACTGCAGCGCGCGCCACTCCGGTTCGAGAATGGAGTAGACCGCGAGCGTCTCGTATCTATTCCACTTGAGTGCCCAGTCGCGCTGCGCCCCCTCTCGTTGCATCCCGAGTTTTTGAATAACGCGGCCCGAGGCGAGATTCCGAAGAAAGTGACGGCCTTCGATGCGGTTCAGCTTGAGATCGTCGAAACCAAACGCGAGCAGTCTCAGCCCGGCTTCAGTTGCGAAGCCCTTGTTCCATTGTTCTCTGGCGATCCAATAGCCGATCTCCCCCCGGCGGTGGACCTTACTGATCGACATCAGGCTTATTGCCCCGACAAGCTTTTCGGATTGGGAATCGACGATCGCAAAAGTTGCATCAGTTCCATCCTCCCACGTCTTCCGATGTGTCTCGATCCAGCGGGCTGCGGCTCCGACGGGATATGGATGCGGAATGTTGATTGTCGTGTCCGCGATCTCTCTTTCGCCCGCGAGCCGCTCCACGTCCCACGCGTCGTCGAGCGTGAACGGACGGAGCGTGAGTCGAGCGGTAGTCAGACTCGGCTGATGCTGCATCAGCAGAAGCTACGGAGATGTGCGGGGAGCCGCAGAGCCAATGCGCTATATATTTCGCCGAGACATGACCCACCCGATCACTGACATCACGATCATCGGCGGAGGCCCTACGGGTCTGTTCGCCTCTTTTTATGCGGGCATGCGGGGTGCAACTGCGCAGATCGTTGACGCGCTTCAGGAGCTTGGGGGCCAGCTCACGGCGCTCTACCCCGAGAAGTACATCTTCGACGTTGGTGGCTTCTCGAAGATTCTCGCCAAGGATCTGGTCAAAGCGCTGCGCGAGCAGACGGAGCAGTTCCATTTCCGCGCGCATCTCAACCAGAACGTCACGGCGCTCGAGGAAACCGACGGACATTTCGTCCTGGTTACGGAAACCGATCGGTTTCCTACGCGGGCGATTGTGATAGCGGGGGGAATCGGGGCGTTCTCGCCGCGGCGTCTGCCACAGGCGTGCGCGGAACCCTGGTACGGCCGCGGAATTTTCGATCGCGTGTCGAACCCGGACGAATTTCGGGATCAGCGCATCGTGATAATTGGGGGCGGCGATTCTGCGTTCGACTGGGCACAGCAGCTACGCGACAGGGCGAGAGCAGTGACGCTGGTGCACCGCAGCGACAAATACCGCGCGCATGGCGCGACGATAGCCGACGTACAAGCCGCCGCGACCGCCGGTCGAACGACACTCCTCCCGTTTCATGAGCTGCATGATGTCATTTCGGAAGGAGAACGGCTCACAGGGGTGACGGTGCGCGATGTGAAAGCGAAGACGACGCGCGACATCGACGCGGACGCAATCCTTCCGATGCTTGGCTTCCACAGCGACATCGGTGCGCTCGCGGAGTGGGGGCTCACCTGCGAGAAGGATGAGATCGTCGTCAACAGCATGATGGAAGCGGGTCGGCCAGGTATCTACGCCGCGGGAGACATAACGACATATCCCGGAAAGCTGAAGCTGATCGCGACTGGGTTCGGCGAAGCGGCGACCGCGGTCAACCAGGCTGTGCACTGGATCTATCCTGAGAAGAAGGTGAATCCGGGTCACAGCTCCAACATGGCCATCTTCGGCCAGAAGGACGACTAGCTCGGCTCGTCGAGAGCGCGGCTCGGCTGCAGTGCGCGACGGCCCTCGTCGCCGGCGGCGCGGACGCAAAGGATCCAGGTGAGGGTCGCTGTTCCCAGTGTGACACCCACGTCGGCGATGTTGAAGGTCCAGAATCTGTGAATTCCTACGCCGATGTCGATGAAGTCCACGACTCCGAGCGGCGACCTTATCCTGTCGATGAGATTTCCGACGGCACCGCCGCAGATGAGAGCGAGCGATGCAAGCTGCAGCCTGTCGTCGGGAGAAGTGTGCTTGTACATGTATGCGAGCACAAAGAGCGTCGCGATCGAAAGGAGGGTGAACCACCAGCGTGAGGACGGCCCGAGAGACAGGCTCATCGCGCCGCCCGAATTGAACGCGAGCGTGAAGCGCAGGAAGTCGTCTATGATGGTGCGCGGAACGTAGGGCACCAGGGAGGTGACGGCAAAGCGTTTGGTTGCGACGTCCAGCAGCACGATCGAGAGAAAGATCGTCCAGAATCTATTGGCCCTTTGCGGCATGAATTTCGTGAGGATGTTGGGCACTACGGCGAAACGCAGGCGAGCGTTTCGTAGTCTGACATTACTAAGAGCATTATAGATTCCAGTACCGCAAACTCCAATCGAAGGCACGCATCGCTACATGGCAAAACAGACCCGACAGCCGCGGGCTCCAATTCATTATCACCTGATCGGTATCGGGGGAACGGCCATGGCTTCTTTGGCCGGACTTCTCAAATCCGCCGGCCATCGGGTGACGGGGTCAGACCAGAACGTCTACCCGCCCATGTCGACGGGGCTCGAGCGGATGGGGATTGCCTACAACCAGGGCTACCGCGCCGAGAATCTAGAGCCGCGCCCGGACATCGTTGTCGTCGGCAACGCGATCTCTCGCGGCAACCCCGAGCTCGAAGCGGTGCTCATCCAGAAACTCAGGTACACATCGGCGGCTGCTACTATAAAGGAGGAGTTCATTTGGGGCCGTCACTCGCTCGCGGTGGCCGGGACGCACGGTAAGACGACCACGACGTCGCTGCTGGCGTGGGCACTCGAATCGGCCGGGCTCAACCCGAGCTTCCTGATAGGTGGTGTGGCCGAGAACTTCGGCTCGTCCTACCGGCTGACGGACTCGAAGTATTTCGTCGTCGAGGCCGACGAATACGACACAGCCTACTTCGACAAGGGTCCGAAGATGTGGCACTACCTTCCGGACACCGCGATCGTGAACAACATCGAGTTCGACCACGCGGACATCTACCGCGACGAAGAAGCCTACAAGTTCGCATTCGCGCGATTCATAAATCTGATTCCGCAGAACGGGACGCTCGTAGCGGGCTGGGATTCTCCGATTATGCGAGAGCTGGCGCCGAAGTCATTCGCACCGGTTGAGGCCTTCGCCTATGGGGACGATACGTCGGGACCTCCGGGACAAGGGTACTGGCATGCGCGCGATGTCGAGTTCAGCGAGAGCGGTACGATTTTCCGCGCGTTTCGATTGGGCAAAGAATGGGGCAGGGTGGACACGCCGCTGGCGGGGGCGTTCAACGTGCGAAACGTGCTGGCGGTAATCGCAGCCGCGGAATCTATCAAAGCGGACCGTGATGGTGTGCGCGAGGGATTAAAGACCTTCGCCAGCGTGAAGCGGCGCATGGAGGTGCGCGGCGAAGTGCGAGGGGTGGCCGTTATCGACGATTTCGCGCACCACCCCACTGCCGTGCGCGAGACCATCGATGCAATCCGACAGAAATACGCGGGCCGGAGAATCGTCGCGGTATTCGAGCCGAGAAGCTACACAGCGCAGAGGAGGGAATTTCAGGACGATTACGTTCGCGCCTTCAGTGCCGCCGACGAGGTGGTGCTTGCAGGGATGTTTCATCCCGAGCGCTACACTCGCGAAACGGCGATCGACCTGTCACAGATGGTTAGCGACCTCGCTTCTTTGGGAAAAGGCGCGAAGCATCTCAAGGACGCGGACGCGATCGTGAAGGACCTGGCGCCGCGGCTCAGAGAAAAAGATGTGGTGCTGATAATGTCCAACGGGGGGTTTGGCGGGATACACCAGAAACTCCTAGACGCCTTGGCGATCGGGGAGCGCGAACAAAAAAACTGAACACTACACGCTGCCGGCTGGTCGCGTCCGGCTAACCGCTTCCGGCTGTCGCTTTCCGCTGATCGAATCCCGCATCCCGCATCCCGCATCCCGCATCTCGTATCCCAGCTCAGATTTTCTTCCTTGGCGCCATCGGCGTAAGCTTTGTCGAGCCCGATTTCGCCAGGATCGCCAGTTTGAGTACCGTGTTCCAGTTGCGGCCGGTGCATCGGCCCACCTTTCGCTCGATCACCGCATTAGTCAGCCTCGAGCGTCCGACGCCGACGGGATAGAACGCGTACAGCTGGCGGCCCTTCGCCCGGACGATCTCCGGACCTGTGATCTCCCCCTGGAGAGCTGCCACGTACTCGGAGTCCGGCGCACTCTTGAGCAGCAGCATGATAAGATGGCCGGGGTCGAGCTCGGCTTCCTTCCTGAACGGATTTTGACGGATGATGCTCTTCCATTCTTCGGGAGTGCGCACGAAGAACTCGATCTCCATCCCGAATCGCTGCGTGCCTTCGGCTTCCAGAAATCGCTCTAGCTCAGCGCCCGTTCGCGCCTTGCTATCGAACACGAGATTGCCACTCTGTAGAAGCGAACGGGCGTCACCGAAGCCGAGCCCGGTGAGAAATTGCCGCAGGTCGGTCATGCCGACGCTGCGGTGCCCGCCGACATTTATTCCGCGGATGAGAGCGATGTGAGTTGTCAGGTCGGCCTGCCACCCGTGAGCGTCACGCGAAAAAATTAAGCCACGTACGATACCACCGCGAGCCGGTTTTCAGCCGCGGGCGGAACGCTCCCTCTCGTGAATCGCGGGACGCCCGCCGTCGGATCGGCGGGTCGCTCGATACGGGCGCTCCCATTCCCGCAGGTGATCGAGCAGGTAGTCGAGCGAAAAGATGTGGCGGGAGTTGTCCGCCTTTCTTCTGAACACCACTCGCGACCAACCTCTCATCCCGGTCGGAGTGTACCACTCCCCATCCATGTGCAGCTTATCGCCCGAAATTGCGCGAATGAGCACTCGCTCGTATTGCGAGCGCGGTAGGACGCGCTCCGGGAAGAGGTTGTCCCACGTGCATAGCCTGCCGACGTCCTCGTAGCCGGGTGGACGGTCGTCGAGATCGAGGAGGGACGGAGCGCGACCCTTCATTACCGAGCCAATCAGTCTGAGTGTGAACGGATCGGAAAGCCGGCGGATGTAGGGCCAGAAATGTTTGGTGACGAGGCCCGCGATTTCTCTCAGAGATAGCGATCTGCCGTCCGTAGTCGCCCATCTCTCCCGGTCGATGTCAGCAGCGAATGGATTCCTCGGATAACAGTCGAATCTCGCCAGCCATCCCTTTCGCGTGGTGTGAGGCATCGGACGGAACCCCTTGACCACCGGGATGTCGATCCCGTCCAGCACCCCGATCTCATAGGTCGGCCAGGCCATCACCTCCCGGACGATGCCAACGATCAGCGTCGCAGTAGCGATCATCAACGGAGCGTCGGGCGTGAAATCGGCGGTGACCTCGATGCGATCGCCCCGTGGCCTGACTCCGATTCCTGTCGAGCGTCGGTTTGCCGCCAGCAGCATCACTGGAACCGGCAGGATGTAGGTGAGGAGATATGCGAGCTGCTCGACCGTCCGGGTCGTGCCCTGCTCCTGCCGGGGAACCTCGAAAGAGATGTTGTAGTGTGTGCTGAATCCAGCGAGCTGGACGTCGGTATCGTGGGCCTGTTCCCACGCATCGAGCTCCTGACGAACGAAGAGAATTGCTTCCCAGAGTGAGCGACCCGCGCGCGCCGCGCATCCACGCTCGATCTCGATCACCGGCGTTGCGACTTCCACGACTCCGGTGTCGAAATAAACCGCACCTCCGGTCGGCAGGTGATATGACCGTCCCTTCCGGTGCATCATCTTCTCGCGGATTATCCTTCGCGGACTGCCGAAAGTGTCTTCCGGCGTCACCTGCACGCCATCCAGGATCACGGCGAATTCGGCTTCCATGCCTATCGCCGCGAGCTGAATCCGCTCGCGAGTGGATGATTTATTCTCTGGTCCCTTCTTCTTCTTGAGCTGCGCCATTCTGTTCTTCTTTGCTCCAGGTCCTTAACTGCTCGACTCGCTGCACAAACAAAACCGTCAACTTTTCACATCACGTGGCACTGAGAGAACGTATCCAAGGTCCAGGTGAAGATGGTCCTCCGCGTAGCCGCTCGGCGCTCCATACGGCCGAGTCCAGACACCCGGCAGCGTATCCCTCGCGATCAGGCTGAATCGCTCGATCGCCCCCCGATTGTCGAGGTAGGTGTCGCCAATTCTGTAAATGTTGGCGGCCGAGCCCCAGGCGTGCGGGGTAGCGTTCTTCGAAAAACGGTGAGACGGGGACCGATAGCCCCCATTGGCCGAGATATGGACCATCGTTCCCACGGCTTCACGGAACCTTTCCAGGCACACTGCCAGGAGAGTTATTGCGCACGGAACGTACCGGGGGAATGTTCGCAACGGCGCGGCCTCCCGTACATCGACCTGGATGAACTCCCAAAGCAGAAAATGAGTGGCTAACTCGACCTTCATGGCCGAGTCCCAGGACGGCACCTCGTAGAAGTATCGCGGGAGCTGGCGGGCGTGTCCGGAGCCGTCTTTCCAGTCCTCCCCGGGTCTCAGTGCTTTCCGGTAGTCGGGAGGAAGCGTAAGGCCGTCAACGACGCGAAGTGGGAAGTTCGGCGACTCGATTCCCCCGATTCCAGCGAAGGCTGTCGTGGTCATTCGTCGGGTGGGCCCTGGGTCAGGAACTCATATATGGTATGTGAGATCGAGGCGATGGTCCGCGACCGACCGGATCCAGCCGGGTCCCACTCCGTGAGGATCACCAGCACATACGGCTTTCGTTTTGGCAGATAGACGACGCCGGCATCGTGCGCGACGGTCGAGATCTCACCGGTCTTGTGGGCAACCCTGGTGCCTTTGGGTAGCCGCGCAGGAATTCCCTGATTGAATTCCTGACCGTGAAGGATGTCCATCATTCGGCGCGAGAGTGCCGGTGAAAAAGCTTTTCCCTGTGACAGGAGAACGAGAATCCGTAACAGGCCGTCGGCGGTGACCATGTTGTTTATTCCCTTGTCGAACGCGAGCTCGTCCTCAACGCCGCGCTCGAGCTCGATTCCCTCGTCGACGTGCAGCGCCGCGAGTGTCTTGTTGACTGACTCCGCGCCGATTACGCCAAGCAAGAGATTGGTGGCGAGATTGCTCGAGGTGGTGATCATGTGATAAGCGAGCTCGTCGACGCGCATCATCTTTCCGATTGCGTTGTGTACCGCCGAGTTTGCGTCGCGCCCCGACTCGACGCGAAAGGGAACGTTCTCCACGACGCTCAGGAATCGGTTTCGCACGTGGACGCGCGAGTGCGGAAGCAGATCTCCACGATCGATCGCGGCGAAAACGCCAAGAAGTATCGGAACCTTTATCGTGCTCGCCGCGTGGAACCAGCGATCCGACTTGTAGTGCAGCTCGAAGCCGGTCTCGAAGTCGTGGAGCGCAACCGCGATTGCCTTTGCCCCAGATCCTTTCTCGATCTCCGCCACCTGGTCTTTCAGCGCGCGCTCGCGCGCGGCTTCGGGGATCTCCGTCTTCGTCATCGCGACGCTCAGGAGTATGCTACGCGGGGATCCGCTTTGGCGTAGGCGAGATCGGTCAGGAGGTTTACGAGCACGAAGATCACGCTGAGAAAGAGAACTGAGCCTTGAATTGCGGGCAGATCCCGACGTGTTATCGCGTTGACCACGTACCGTCCGAGTCCCGGCCAACTGAAGATGGTTTCGGTGAGGATGCTTCCGGTGAGGTAGTAGCCGAAATCGAGGCCTAGCACGGTGATGATCGGTATCAGCGCATTTCTCAGCGCGTGGCGCACAACGACGACGCGCTCCTTGAGTCCTTTTGCGCGGGCAGTGCGCACGTAATCGCCGCCCAGGACGTCCAGCATCGACGATCTGGTCACTCGGGCGAGGAACGCAATCGAGCGCGACCCGAGCGCGAAGGCAGGCAGGATGAGGTACTTGATTCCGCCATACCCCGATGGCGGGAGCCATTTGAGCAGTACTGCGAAGATAAGAATCAGAATCAACCCGACCCAGTAGACAGGGAAGGAGATGCCGAGGTAAGCGACGCCGAGTCCGAGGCGATCGAACCATCCGCCAGGATTGCGGGCGCTCAAAACTCCGATCGTGATGCCCAAAACCGAAGCGAGGAGCATGGCCGACCCAGCTAGGAGGAGTGTCTTTGGAAATCTTTCGCGAATGTCCTGGATTATTGGCCGCTGAGTGATGTAAGAATTTCCGAAGTCGCCGCGCAGCACGCCACTTGTGTAGAGCTCGAATTGCTTGAGGAGCGGCTCGTCGAGGTGGAGCTCCTTCCGCAGCCGCGCAATGGTTTCGGGATCAGCTCTCTCGCCGACCATCTCCTGCACTGGATCGCCGGGTGCGACGTATAGCAGGAGAAACACCACCACAAGCACTCCGAAGAGTGTCGGAATCGAGAGTGCGAGACGCCTGACGATGAATGAGAGCACTTTCTACTTGCCGATGGTCACATCGGTCCAGCGTTGAGCGCTGAAGATGGCGGGAACCTTGAAGCCGTGGATCCACGGCTGCACGGCATACATGTCCTTGTAAAAGAACAGATAGACCATCGGCGCCTCATCGAACTGGAGCTGGTCGGCCTGCTTGTAGAGATCGTTACGCTTGGCCTCATCCTGCTCGCGGTGTGCCTGATCTATGAGGGCATCGAACTTCGGATTAGAGTAGAACGACACGTTGCCGCCGGCTCCCTTGTTCTTGCTATAAAGGAGGGGATACAAAAAATTCTCGGCGTCCGGGTAGTCCGCCCACCACTCCTTGACGTAAAGGTCGGCCGCTCCCTTGCGAGCGGCCTCGCGCACCGACGATGCGTCCCGCTGAACGATCTTGGCGCGGATGCCTGCCTCGGCGAGGTTTGCCTGAATGGCCTGTGAGAGACGAGGTGATTGGTCCGTCGTCGCCGCCCAGAGCTCGACGTCGATGCCACCGGGATGTCCAGCGGCGGCGAGGAGCTGCTTGGCCTTGGCGACATCGTGTCCGTACGGCTTGCGTGACGCGTCGAACCCACCGAGGGTCGGTGGAACGACGCCGTTGGCCACCGAGCCTCGTCCGGCCATCACAGCGCTCAAAATGGTGTTGACATCAACCGCGTAGTTGAGTGCCTGACGGACCCTCACATCGGCGAGCGGGCCGCGTGTGACGTTAATGGCGACGTACCAGAATCGCAGCGCGGGCGCGGAAGTAAGGAGCTTGCTCTTCTCGGGATCAGCCTGCCACGACTTGCCGACTTCGTCGGGAACCGTCAGCACGTCAACGTTGCCCGCCTCGAACTCGGCCGTGGCGGTACTCGCTTCGGGGATGATGCGGGCCATCAGCGAATCCGTTTTCGGCGGCCCATCGAAGTAGTCGGGATTCTTCGCGAAACGAAGAAAATCATCGTGCTTCCATTCCACGAATTTCCACGGACCGGTGCCGATCGGCTTCTGCCCGAAATCAGCGGACGGGTTGTCGGGTACGATCGAGTTGACCGGCATCGCCAGCTCTTTCGGAAAAATCGAGAGTGGCTCCGTCAGGGTGATCACGACGGTAGAGTCATTTGGCGAAGCCAGACCTGCGATTGTCGTCGACTTCCCGGCAGCGTAATCCTGGGCGCCCTTGATCGGGTAGAGCGGCCACCCGCGTCCGCCCTTCGTCGCGGGATCGAGAACCCGCTCAAAAGTCGCGACAACGTTCTTCGCGGAAAACGGACGTCCGTCGTGAAACTTTACGCCGCTCCGCAAGTGAAATGTGTAGGTGATTCCATCGGGACTTACTTCCCAGGATTTCGCAAGACCGGGCACCACCTTCGCGTCCGGGGTGAATCGCGTTAGCCCATCGAACACGTATGCAACGGCGCGACCGGTTGGAACGTCAGTAGAGAGTGC
Organism: Gemmatimonadaceae bacterium; assembly: GCA_050733435.1. GTDB lineage: Bacteria > Gemmatimonadota > Gemmatimonadetes > Gemmatimonadales > Gemmatimonadaceae > UBA4720. The sequence goes on from JBOHTB010000018.1 coordinate 60,999, forward strand.
GGGGTCGAGCGATCTCGGATCGTAGGTGTCGCGCGAGTCGATGATCGTTTTGCGCGCGGGAGCCGACTCGCCGCCACCACCGCCGCAGGCGATGATTGCGGGTAACGCCAGTAGAAAAAGTCGCCGCATACGAGTGCTCTGACGGTTGACATGAAGGGGCAAAATACGAGAACTTTCGCGCACCCCGAAATAGGCCTCACCGTGAGCGCAGAATACTATTACCGCCGTCAGCTTGGCGCCAAGGATCTACTGCCCGCCGTGGGCGTCGGCGTCGCCGCCGGTTTGGCCGGGTTTTACATTGTGCAACTCTTAATCCAGCGGACGCCACTGGTTCCGCAGGGTGAGCTCGCTCGTGCGCCGACTTCGCGGCCGAAGCGAAAATTGGGGGACCGGACGGAGCCCGAGACGGAGACGCACTACGCTCGCGAGCTGCCTCCCGGGCAGCCGCCGGGCGCCCGTGTGCTGAAAGGGTGAAGCGCGGACTCAGAACCGCGCCAGGGAGCTTCACCGCAGCACTCGCGATACTCGCAGCGTTTCTTTGGGGCAGCAGCGTCCGCGCGCAGGACATCGAATGTCAGCGCGGAGACCTGGAAGTCATGCGCCTGGTCTTCGAGGGCAATCACGCTTTTTCGGACGCCGAGCTCGCGAAGACGATCGTCACGACGCCGTCGGCATGGGCGAGACGTTACCTGCACCTGCCCTTCACGGTCAAACATTGTCTGGACCGCTCAGAGCTTCCGAACGATCGCGCGCGGCTCATAATCTTTTACCGCCGTAGGGGGTATCCAAGAGTGGCCGTCGATACGGCGGTAAAGCTGCTCGCGCCGGGTGCCGTAGAGGTGAAGTTCACGATAAACGAAGGACCCCCGATGATGCTCACGTCCTTCGCGATAACCGGACTCGATTCCGTGCCGGAGAGAGCGCAGGTAATCCGCGGCCTTCCCGTTCGGGAGGGCGGCAGGTTCGATCGATTCGCCGTCGATGCGGCGACGGACACAATTCGCGAGCGCCTTCACAATACAGGGTATCCACGGGCCGACGCCGTCAACCGGTTCGAGGTGAACGACAGTGCGCTCACCGCGTGGGACACGGTGATCGTTACGCCAGGACCAAGAACAAAAATTGGAGCGTTAGTCATTAACGTCACACCGCTTCCGAAGAAAAAGCAGCAGATACCGGACAAGGTCGTGCGCCGCATCATGGGCCTAGACTCCGGCCGCCTCTTTCGTGAGAGCGAGGTCGTCGACGCGCAGCGCGCGCTCTACCAGACCGAGGCGTACCAGCACGTCTCCATCACTCCGGATTCGAACTCGGACTCGTTGGTTACGCTCTACGCGGATCTCGCCGAGGCGGCGATGCACGCTGCGCGCGTAGGCGCGGGCTATGGAACGCTCGACTGCTTTCGACTCACCGGCGAATACACGGACTACAATTTTCTGAACGGCGCGCGGCGGCTCGACCTGACGACGCGCGTTTCGAAGATAGGGATCGGTAAGCCGCTCGACGGCGCGCCCGGGTTCTGCCCCGCGGCGAAAAACGACGTCTTCAGCGATCTCCTCAGTTACTACATGGGCGCGACTTTTCGCCAACCGGTTTTCTTCGGGCTGAGAACCGTGCCCACGGTCACGATCTACAGCCAGCGCATCTCGGAGTACAACGCTTATCGGAGAACGACGGCGATAGGAGGTGTCGCTGCGGTTGTCTGGCGCCAGCTCACCAGGACTCCGATCAATCTCGCTTACTCGATGGATCTCGGTCGCACCGAAGCGCAGCCGGCACTTTTCTGCGCGGTATTCAATCTCTGTGACGAAGAATCTCGTAAGCGGGTCGAGAAGACGCAGCGTCTCGCGATTCTCAGTCTGGCGACGACACGCGACAACTCGAACAGTCTGCTGTCGCCGACGCGCGGATCGATAATCCGGGTGGAGTACCGGCACTCGTCGCCGTTCATTCTCTCGGATACTGCTCTTCAGTTCAACAAATTCGTCGGCGATGCATCGCGCTACATCAATGCCGGCGGCGGGAACGTTCTCGCGGTGCGAATCCGTGGTGGCGTGGTCTACGGGCGGACACTCGGGTCTGCGACCGGTTTCATTCCGCCGTCTGAGCGGCTGTACGCCGGCGGTCCAACCACAGTTCGCGGATTCGCGCAGAACGAGCTCGGTTCGGCGATCTACATCGCGTCCGGGTTCCAGACCTTCCCACCAAGTGCGACAGGTCTCGCGGATACAGTAGTCCGCGATACGACGGGCGCGAAGCCAAGGGTGGTACCGGTGGGCGGCAACAGCCTGGTGGTTGGGAACATCGAGCTGCGATTGCGGAGTCCGGTGCTTCCGGATGTGTTGCAGCTCACACTTTTCACGGATGCTGGAGAGGTCTGGAATCGCGGGAGCGCGACTGCGTTGCAGGGCGTAAAGCTCAAAGTGACGCCTGGAATTCAAGTGACGGCGTTCTCTCCAGTTGGTCCTGTGCGCGCGGCGATCGGATACAATCCGTATCGGCGTCCCGCCGGTCCGTTGTACTACGAAGCCACACAGCTGGGCGGACAACTCCTTTGCGTGAGCCCGGGCAACGCGCTGCCGACGCACTTCACGACGACGACGCAGGGAACTACGACGACTACGACTATAACTCAGGACGCGCCTACGCCGGCGCGGTCGTGCCCGTCGTCGTTTCAGCCGGCGAAAGAGACGCGGTTCATCAACCGCCTCACCTTCAGCTTCGCGATCGGCCAGGCTTTTTAGCCTCCCATGAGTCGCCGCCTTCGCATCGTCATCGGGAGTGCCATCGTGCTGGTGGGACTCCTCGTGATAGTCGGCATAAGCTTTGTCGGCGTCACGCGCACGCCGTTCGGTCAGGAGCGAGTGCGTCGGATGTTCGCGACGATGCTCGAGGGTCGCGTAAAGGGCAAAGTCTACATCGGCAGGATGAGCGGCGGATTCTTCAACGGAGTGACGATCGACTCTATCGAGATCCGTGACGACGAGGACTCGGTGTTCTTTGCGTCCGGTCCGGTTCGCCTCAGTTACGATGCTCGCGACCTGTTCGACAGAAGAATTCTCCTGAGCAGCCTCGACGTGCAGCATCCGTACGTTCATCTGCGGCAGCACGAGAACGGTGACTGGAACTGGCGTCGGATATTTCCGGCGAGCGTTCAGAAGGAGCAGCGAAACGAGCGCGGTTTCGGTGAGTACATCGTCATCGACACATCAGAGGTCCATAACGCGACGGTGCTGCTGACGCTTCCATGGCATCCATCGGACACCCTGCGCGGCGCCAAACTGGACAGCGCCGTGCGATACGAGCTCACGCGGCCCGATCACGAGATACGGCGAACGCGCGAGGGATTCGCGCGGACCTGGCGATGGACGAACGCGGACGCGATCCTCGGGCCGACGCGCATCGCGGATCCTGACACTCTCGGCCGGCTCTTCAGACTGCGGAAGGCGAATTTCGTCGAGAACGATCCACCGTTCAGATTTCGCAATCTCAGCGGCACGGTTCTCAACCTCGGTGATTCGATTTTCGTCGACGTGCCGCACTGGGATCTGCCCGCCTCGACGGGGACCGCGCACGGCAGCGTCGTGTGGGGAAGCGATCTGCCGGTGCGGTATTATCTGCACTTCGTCGGGGATTCGGTAGCGCTGGCGGATGTCGCCTGGGTTTATCCGACGATGCCGACCGCCGGTGGCGGCAAGATGCATCTCGATATCATGAGCGAGCGGAACCCGCAACTCGTGGACTACATCATCAGCAACATGGATGTGCGAACGACCGGGTCGCACCTGCTGGGTGACATGACGTTCGGAACCGGCGGACCGGTTCTCGTCGTAAAGAATCTCGACATGCAGGCAGCGCCGGTCGACTTCGATCTGTTGCGCACGTTCAACGGGAAGAAGTTTCCGTATGACTGGCAAGGAAAAATCAACGGCCATGTAAAAGCGCCGGGTGGACCGCTCAACCATTTCGTCGTGGATCGGTCGACGCTCATCTTCGACGATGCGCACGTACCCGGCGCGGTCACGGAGGCAGCCGGTCAGGGCGAGCTCGACATTCTGTTCCCGGCGTTCACGGCCTTCCACAACTTTCATGTCGACGTCGCGACACTGGATTTGCGAACGCTCCAGTATCTCAATCCCCTGTTCCCAAGAATAAAGGGGACGATTTCGGGAACGGCGGATCTCGATTCGTCGTGGCTCGATGTGCGATTCAGGAACGCTGATCTTTACCACCACGACGCCGCGGAGCCGGTATCACACATTACCGGGAATGGCCGAGTGACGTGGGGCGAGAAATATCTCACCTACGATCTTGCGCTACAGGCGCAGCCGCTCTCCTTCACGGCGCTGTCGCACTCGTATCCTTTGCTTCCGCTGCGCGGAAGCTATGCCGGTCCGGTGCAGGTGAAGGGAACCTCGCCCGATCTGCTCGTGAATACCACTCTGACCGGCCCGGCGGGCACTTTCGCGTTCAACGGTCTGGTCGACGCCGATCCGGTCGAGTACGGCGCGCGCGGTCGTGCAACCACCACCGCTCTCGATCTCCGGACTCTGGTTGAGAATAACTCGCTCCCGCACACGGAGCTTACCGGCCACTACGACGTCGATTTGCGCGGCGAATCATTGCAGACGCTCAAGGGAAGCGCGGTTGCATCTATCGAGAAGTCAACTGTAGCGGGATTCCGCGTCGATCCATCTCTGGCGCGACTGCGGTTTGCAGACGGAGTTGCGACGGTCGACACGCTGGCGCTAAACGCAACGGGACTGAGAGCGCTCGCGTCGGGCACCTTCGGGCTCGCTGGCGCGCACACCGGCACTCTCGAGTTCACTGCGGTAATGGATTCCCTGTCGCGTCTCCGCGCGCTGGTGCCGAGTCTCGCGACTTCGGCGATGGTCGATTCGCTTCATGGCAGCGCTGAGCTGACTGGCGAGCTGTCGGGCAGCGTCGACAAGCTCGGTCTCAACGGAATCTTTCGGGCGAACAATGTCAGCCTCGGCGCGAGGAGCGTGCAGAGCGTGAAGGGCTCGATCCTGCTCGCAGATCTCACAAAGGATATGCACGGCTCGCTGATATTCGGAGCGGACACTGTCGCGCTGGGGGCGGTGGGATTCAACAACATCAGAGCGTCGATCGCGCTCGCATCGTCAACGTCGGGACATTTCAGCGCATCGATGCTGAGCGAGCGGGGTGTGCAGACCGATCTCGCGGGCAACATCACGCGCTCGAGAGACACGACGATCGTTCGCCTCGATTCGGCGAACGTGCTCGTCGATTCGGCGAATCAGTATCGACTGCAGTTTCCAACGAGGGTCGAATTCTCACACGGGTTTCTCGCGCTCGATTCGCTTCTGTTGCAGCACACCAGCAAGGCGAAACTGGTAGTCGAGAACGTCCTCCTGAGCAGCGATTCGATCAAGGGACATTTGCGAACGGACAGCGTCGACATGCGTCTCTTTCGCGCGTTTGTCCCTGGTCTTGTCGACGCGCGGGGCGCCATCGTTGCGGACGTCGACGTTCGTGGAAGCATCAAGCAGCCGCAGCTGTTCGGTCAGATCGCGCTGGCTGATGGGAGCGCCCGATTGTCGAACCTCGGCACGAATTACAGCCACATTCGCGCCGAGATCGCGCTCTCGGGTGATTCGGTGCACATCAACAGATTGTCTGCGGAGACCAACACGGAGCGGCGCGGAGCACTTTCGGTAACCGGGTCGCTGAGCTTCGAGCACTACGACAATCCGTCGTTCTCGCTTACGGCGAACGCATCGAACTTCAACGCGATCGACAAGCCGGGTTTCGCATCCCTGGACATCTCCACAGGCCCGCCTGTGACTCTCACCGGATCGACTGAGGACGCGGTGATGCGCGGGACAATGCGCGTCGAGCGCGGCACCATCTACATCCCCGACGTCGTGAAGAAGTCGATCATCAATCTCAACGATCCGGAGTTTCAGAGCACGGTCGACACGCTGCTGGCAACGAACCGGCAGGTGATGCCGCGCCCTCCGAAAGCGGTGGCGCGGAACTTAAGGCTGGAGAATGTTGCCATAGGTATCGGGCCCGATGTCTGGCTTCGCTCGTCAGAGGCGAACATCAAGCTCGGCGGATCGCTGAGCGTGACGCTCGCACCCAGCCCGACGGGGCAGCCGCAGCTTGCTCTTCAGGGGCAACTGAGCGCCGACAGGGGAACGTACAGACTCAATCTCGTTGACCCCTTCATCCAGCCGACCTTCGACGTGCAATCGGGAACGCTTTCATTCGCCGGCACGACCGACTTGAATCCGACGCTCAACATCAGCGCGATCCATACGGTGCGTCAGCCGCGACAGAGCGCCAATGGGCGGGACGTCAGAGTCGAAGTCGATATCACCGGAACCCTGGCGCAGCCAATACTCGCCCTGAGCAATCCGGACAACCTGCCGTTATCCGAGAGTGATTTGCTAAGCTACCTGGTGACTGGCGAGCCGGCGATCGGTCTCGATAACACGACCGGTCAGGTGGCGGCAGGTCTGGGGCTCAACGGCATCGCGAACATATTCACGAACGCGATTCCGAAAAGCGTGTTCGACATCCTCGAGCTGCAGACTGCGACCTACGGCGCCGACGCGACGACGCAGAACACAACGAATCCTTCCTACTACAGCCTGCTGAATACGCGCGCGATTCTGGGCAAGCAACTGGGCAGTCGCTGGTTCCTGGGACTCAGCACAGGTTTGTGCTTCGTGAATCCAAGCCTGTTCAAGGAGAATCTCGGTCTGCAACTCGAGTACAGAATCAACTCGGTGTACAGTGCGCAGGCTGCGATCGAGCCGGGCTCCAGCGACATCCGCTGCGTCGCAGGTTCGATTCCGATCGCTCCAACCAGAACGCCGCCGCAGCTCGGCTTCGACCTCTTTCGGAACTGGCGTTTCTAAACCGTTGATGGATCGTCAATTACGAAATCTGCGACGGGCGAAAGTCGCAAACCGCTACGATTCCTTGACGGCCGCTCTGACAAAACCAGCAAACCCGATGGCGAACAATCTGCGAGAAAGGGACTTGATGCTGTGCCGCTCCTGCGGAAATGAGGAGCGTGCGTCCGAGGGCTATCCCTGCGCGGATTGTGGTACATTCGTGTGCATCATCTGCAACTTCCGCGGAATAACACTCTGCAGGGATTGCGTGGCAAAACGACCCGAGCCGCCGATGACGCCGACTACACCCAAAAAGATCGACTGGCCAGAGCATTGAGCGAGAGTGTCACGGCCATCGCCGCGATCGCGCCGATGCTGTGTGAGCCAGACGTCAGAACTACGCAGGTATCGCAGCTTCTGCACGGTCATGTTGCGCATGTGATTGAGCGGAGAGGGCTGTGGCTCAACATCAAGTGCGCGGATGCGTACACCGGCTGGGTTCATCAGGGCTATGTCGTCACGATTCCCGAGCCGGTGCCGGCGCTCGCTGAGACCGGTTGGAACGATCCGAGGCCGCTATCACTCGGCTGCACCGTGCGCGACGAGCGGGGCGCGACTCGCAAGCTTCCACTTGGCGCTCTGATTACGGACGGACAAGAGCGGATCAGCGGGTTGGCGATGACGCTCGAGGAGCGCCGCGGGAGTTTTCCCGCGGCGGCGGATTCGATCACGGCATCGGCGATGACTTTCTTCGAGGGAACATCGTACGAGTGGGGCGGAGTCACTCCGTGGGGCTGCGATTGTTCCGGCCTCGTGTCGAGCTCTTTCCAGCTGCACGGAGTGCGAGTGCCGCGCGATGCGTGGATGCAGGCTATGACGGGCGAGCCGGTGGCGTCGATGCAGGATTTACGGCCGGCAGATCTGCTTTTCTTCTCCGATGAACCCGACGGACGCATTACGCATGTGGCGATCTCGCTGGGTGAGACTCGCGTCGTTCACCTCGCGCTCGGAAGGGGAGGACATGCTATCGACGATCTCACGTCGCCAGAGGAATACACGGAGCTGCTCGTGCGACGCTATCGATTTGGGAGGAGAGTCTTGGGAGGCGGGAAGCGGGAAGCGGGAGGCTGGAAGCGGGAAGCGGGACGCGGGAATCGGGAAGCGGGAGGCGGGAAGCGGGAAGCGGGAAGCGGGACGCGGGAAGCGGACCGAGGACGCGGACTAACGGCATCGACGATCGCGTACTGATTGAGGATCGAGGACGCGGAGTAACTGCTAGGTGCAACTGCTCTCACTCATTGGTGCGGGCTGTCAGACTGGAAAGCTGCCTGCTCTGGGCAGATATCTTGACAGTTTCGCTGGCGTAGCGGCACAGGCAACTGCTTTCGCCTTTAGGCCACGAGATCTATCCCGAGTGTTTGCAGCTCTCAGCGTTTAGCGGGCGGCGGCTAGCAGTAGTAGTTCGATGCGCGAGCGTCAGTCCTCGCACCGCGTGCGTTGAGTCCGGAGTTCTCAGTGATCCGCGTGCTCGGTCCTCGATCAGTCCGCGATCAGCAAATGCCCTTAGTGCGAGCCCTCAGTCCGATCGCTTCCCGCGTCCCGCTTCCCGCGTCCCGCTTCCCGCTTCCCGCCTCCCGCTTCCCGCGTCCCGCTTCCCGCCTCCCGCGTCCCGCTTCCCGCAGCTCAGCTCACCATTCCGTTTCCCACGCCCGGCACTAGCGGTTGTTGCGGCGGACCATTCACGATTAGTCTCGCGGACGCCGTCGGCTGTCCGTCGAGCGCGACCTGCATCGTGTACTGGCCGGTGACGTTCAGCGGGAGATCCACCACCGCAATAATAGGAAGATCGAGCTCGAATACCGGGTTCGGCGCGGCTGCTACGTTCATCTCGCCCGATGAAGACCACAGCTCCTCGTCGAGCGGCGACACCCATCGGAACGACAGCTTGTGGGTGCCGGCGTCGTCTCCGTCCGCTTTGAGCCGCACGACGAAGTGCGTGCGCGGGTGCATCGTCGGAAGCCCCGCAACCTGAACAGCGTCGAAAACGCCCAGGATGTTGAGCTTTCCCTCCTGCGACAGGTTGGCGGCGTCGGCGAAGACGGCGAACGAGATGTGCATGCCGCAAAGTAGCCGCGCCGCGCCTGCCCCGGCTAGCTTTCGGGGATGGCAGAAACCGTCACACAACAACAAAGCCTCGACACCGACGCGTTCGCACCTCCCGCGTTCGGTGTAACCGACGTTCTGCTATTTCTGATGGCGGTGATATGGGGCGTGAACTTCGTCGTGGTCAAGTATGCCACGGAGGTATTCAGTCCGGTCGCGTTCACCGGACTCAGGGTCGGCACCGTCGCCATTTTCCTCCTCGCGGTCGCGCTCACCACTCGCCGCCAATCCCTCGCACGCAGAGATGTGATCGGGCTGATGCTGATGGGCGTACTCGGAAACGGGATCTACCAGCTTTTTTTCGTCAATGGCGTCGCGCGCACGCGAGCCGGAAACGCCGCGCTCATCGTTGCAGCGGCCCCGGCATTCATCGCACTTGTCGCTCGCGTGCGGGGAATGGAGCGATTGAAGACCGTGAGCCTTCTGGGAATCGCGCTCTCGATATTCGGTGTCGCGCTCGTGATCATCGGCAGCGCAGCGTCCTCCGCCGGCCAGAACACTCTGCTCGGATCCGTTCTGGTTTTTCTGGCGGTCATCTGCTGGACGTTCTACACAATCGGCCTTCAGCCCTATACCGAGCGAATAGATATCATTCAACTCTCGGCAGCGACGATGGTCGGGGGAGCGATACCGCTGATCATCGCGTCGACTCCCGCTCTCGTCGCGACGAATTGGTCCGCGATTGGCGTCGGCGGATGGCTCGCGCTTCTCTACTCGAGTGTCATCTCGATGGGAGTCGCGTATTTTTTCTGGTATCGCGGGCTGCGGGTGCTTGGTCCGACGCGAACCGCAGTGTACTCCAACCTCCAACCACTCGTCGCGCTCCTCGTGGCGTGGGCGTTTCTCAGTGAGACCCCCACCATCTTCCAGGGCGTCGGCGCGGCGACAATCGTCGCCGGGGTATTTCTTACAAGAGCATGAGACTAGTTCTGTTCGACATCGACGGTACACTTCTCAGCTCGGCCGGTCTGGGCCGAGCTGCAATGCAACGCGCGTTGGAATTGGTATTCGGTTCGAAGGGCGATCCGGAGTACAGATACGACGGCAAGACCGACAGACAGATAGTTCGCGACGTGATGCGCCTTGAAGGCCACTCGGATGCGCACATCGATGAGAAGATGGAGAAGCTGATCGATCTCTACGTGGTCGGTTTGCAGGAAGGTGTGAAGAGCGGAAAGTTCAACGTGCAGCCGCTGCCGGGAGTGCTCGAGATACTCGACGCACTCGAAGACCGGGACGATGTCGTCCTCGGCCTGCTCACGGGAAACATTGCGCCCGGCGCGCGGATAAAGCTCCGCGCCGCTGGAATAGACCCCAATCGATTCCGGGTCAACGCGTTCGGCTCGGATCACGAGCACAGACCGGAGCTGCCGGCAATTGCGCAGCGACGGGCGAGCGAAACTCTCGGGATCAAGGTCACCGGCGAAAAGCTCGTCGTCATCGGCGACACGCCTGCCGACATAGACTGTGGCCGCTCACTCGGCGCCCGCGCCATCGGAGTAGCGAGCGGACACTACACGGTGAAGCAGCTCCTCTCTCACAAACCTTACGCCGCGCTTCCATCGCTCACCGATACCAAAAAGGTGTTGGAGACGATCCTGAATGCGTGAGGTCGAGCTCAAAGCGGTCGTCGACGACCTCGCTGAGCGCCGCAAGAAAATCGAAGAAGCCGGGGCTGCGCTTGACTACGAAGGCAAGCTGCTCGATCGCCGGTACGACATCGAATCGCGCGAGCTGGCGAGCCGAGACGAGGTGCTGCGCGTAAGGCGCTACGAAGACGGAGAGTCGGTTAAAACATATCTCGATTGGAAAGGCGCGACCGAGATTCACGATGTCTATAAGACGAGAGAAGAAATCTCGACGCGTGTCGACGACTTCTCCGCGCTCGAACTGATTCTCGAGAGGCTCGGCTTCATCACGACGCTGGAAATCGATCGTGAGGTCGCGCAGTACGCGTTCGCCGGCGCGATGGTTCGCTTCGAGCGATATCCGCGGATGGACGTGCTCGTCGAAGTCGAAGGAGAGCCCGACGCGATCGAGCGGGCGATCGAGGCGCTGGGGATGGCGCGGGGCGAATTCACCAGCGAGAGACTGCCGAATTTCGTCGAAAGGTTCGAGCATCGGACCGGCGTGAGAGCGGCGATCTGTGAAGGGGAGTTGCGGGGCGATTATCGATTTCGCGAGTAGGGAAGCGGGAAGCGGGAAGCGGGAAGCGGGAAGCGGGAAGCGGGAAGCGGGAAGCGGGAAGCGGGAAGAGGGAAGAGGGAAGAGGGAAGAGGGAAGAGGAAGCGTGAAGACCGATTGCTTCTCGCCTGTATCCAGATAAATTCACTCGGCAATGAATTGTCGATCTATGCGATGGATTGGTGTCTCGATCCTGTCGCTCTTGGCGGCTACCACCCTGCCCGCCCAGGAGAATCCAGCAAAACGTCTAGCGAGCATAGTCGGGGTCGCCGTCGAGGAGTACTCGAAGGCGATCGACGACCACGGGAAGCTCATATCGAAAGACGAATACGATGAGACATCGGGCTTTCTAGTCGACGCGAAGGGTGTCGCGACGAGACTGACGGGCTATGAAGGGCCAGCGACGAGAGATATTCTGGACAGTCTCATCACCGCGGTATCCACCAGGCAACCGCCAGCAGCAGTAAGACAGATCTTCAGATTGTTTGCGGCGTCGCTAGGCACCGCCGGCGCGATGGACCTGCCCAAAAGTCCGCTCGACACCGCCGAAGGGCACGCACTGTTCGCGAAGAATTGCTCAGCCTGTCACGGGATCTCGGGCGCCGGGGACGGGCCGTCCGCGCACACGCTGAGCACGGCACCACCGGGGATCGGAGTGAGAAAGCTCACGCCGGAGTTATCGCCGACGCTGGCCTACAACGTCATCTCGGTTGGAGTGCGCGGTACCGCGATGCCGGCGTTCGGCGCGACACTCACGCCCCAGCAGCGATGGAACGTCATCTCCTACATCTACTCACTGCGCGGCGAGAAGATGTCACTTCCGGTGGCGCGAGCCGACGCGACAGCCATTCCTGGTGATACCGCTTCTCCCGTAATTCTCGCCCTGCTCGATAGCGCGCTCGATTTTGCCGGAAAGGGACAAACCGCGGAAGCCGGCGATCGCGCGTTCGATGCTTACATCGCGTTCGAGCCGCTCGAGACTTCGGCACGCGCGAAGAAGCCTGGCCTCGTCGCGACGATGGAGCGTCACTTCGCGGATTTCAAGGGCGCAGTGAAGCGCCACGACCTCGCTGCCGCGAAGGGTTATCGCGACGCGATCGTCGATGGACTTCCGTCCGTGATCGATCTCACCCAGCAGCCTTCTACGAGCTGGGAGGCGTTCTTCCAATCATTTCTGATCATTCTGCGCGAGGGCTTCGAGGCGATCCTCGTGATCGGGGCCGTCGTCGCTTTCCTGATCAAGATGGGTCACAGGGAACGCCTGCGATCGATCTGGCTCGGCATCGCGCTGGGACTCGTCGCCAGCCTCGCGACCGCGGTCGTGCTAAAGACCGTCCTCGCTGCTATGCCGGCGAGCCGAGACTTCGTCGAAGGAGTGACGATGCTGATTGCGGTGGTGGTTCTGTTCTCGGTGAGCTACTGGCTCATCTCGAAAGTCGAGGCTGCAAAGTGGCAAAAGTTCATCCGCGAGAAAGTCACTCTGGCTCTGGAGCACGGCGGAGGCAAGGCGCTCGCGTTCGTCGCGTTTCTCGCCGTGTACAGGGAGGGGGCGGAGACGGCGCTCTTTTATCAGGCGCTGTTCAGCGAAGGCCCCAACGTAGGACTGCCGCTGACGCTGGGAATAATTGTCGGATTCGCCGCGCTCGTCGTCATCTTCACGCTCTTCTATAGATATGGAGTGCGCATCCCGATGCGCCCATTCTTCACGGTCACGAGCATCCTGCTCTATTACATGGCGTTCGTGTTCATGGGGAAGGGCATTCGCGAGCTGCAGGAGGGCAACATCATGCGCATCACAGTAATTCCAGGCGGCCCGCACGTAGAAGCGATGGGCATCTACCCGAGCGTCGAAACTCTCACGGCGCAGGGGATTCTCATTCTGCTGCTCGTGTTCGCGACGATCAAGACATTCCGCCCGGGCCATCCACACGAAGGCGCGAGCGCGTAGCATTGCTGTCAATTGGCAGCCGGGGGGAGGGGGGGCGACGATGACGACAGCGCAAAAATCTTCGAGAACAGAACAGACTACCGGTATTCGTCCATCCGGATATCGATTGCCGGATTCGACGCACCTCGGCAGCGTGCGGCTTCAGGTCGCCGATCTCGATCGGTCGCTTTCGTTTTACGAAGAGGTGCTCGGCATGCGCGTCATCGACCGCGGCGCGGATTCAGCGAGCCTCGGTCCGCACGACGACGATCGCGAGATCGTTCATCTGCACCAGCTGCGAACCGCGCGTCCCGTTCCGCAGCGCGGATTGCTCGGACTCTATCACTTCGCGATTCTTCTTCCCGATCGTGCGTCGCTCGGACGGTTCGTCGCGCATCTGGGCGAAATCGGCGCTTACGCGGGGATGTCCGATCACTTCGTGAGCGAAGCGGTGTACCTGACGGATCCGGACGGCCTGGGCATCGAGGTGTACGCCGACCGCCCTCGCGATGCGTGGCGATACGACGAGAACCAGCTCTTCATGACGACCAATCACCTGGACGTCGATGATCTGGTTCGATCCGCTCGCGGCGAGAGATGGACCGGAATGCCGGCCGGAACCGTCCTCGGCCACGTCCACCTTTACGTCGGCGATATCGCGAAAGCCGAAGCGTTCTATCACAGCGCGCTCGGATTCGATAAAGTTGTCTGGAGCTATCCCGGCGCGCTCTTCATGTCGGCCGGCGGGTACCACCATCACCTCGGCACGAACGCGTGGGCGCGTGGTGCTCCTCCGGCGACGGATGAGGATGCGAGACTTCTGGAGTGGGAGATCATCGTCCCCACGAGAAAGGACGCCGACGCTGCGGCGAAGAATGTCGCTGCGGCTGGATACACGACGAAACAGGAAAACGGAGATTGGCTGCTGACCGATCCGTGGGGAACGAGCCTCAGGCTGATTCCGGAGGGGAAATGAGGGCTGCGAGTCGGTGGGTTTTGTGTTCGTTCGCGATTGCAGCGCTCGGTTGCGCTGGTGCGATGCGATCTTCATCATCGACGTCGCCAATGCCGGCCGCAGACGCCGCCGCGATCCGCGCGGTGTTCGATACGACGGCCGCTGGCTGGAACCGGGGCGATCTCTCGGCGTATCTATACGCTTACGCTCCGTCCGCGACTACCATGGGCCGCAATGGATTGGTGCACGGGCCTGGCGCGATCGGCGATCAAATGAGGGACGGATTCTGGAAGACGGGCCGGCCGGTTCAGAGTCTCAGCTACGACAATCTCGAGATCAGGCCGCTCGGAGGGGATCACGCACTCGCTACCGGGCGATACATTCTAACCGGCGGCGGCGTTCCGGAGCGCACTGGGTGGTTTTCGACGATTTGGGAGCGAACGCCGATTGGATGGCGAATGATCCACGACCACTCATGAGAGTGGCTTTCGAGCAAGCTAAACTTTATTGGAGTGTTCGACCGATGAGTCACTCCAGAGGCGCTTTCGACCGATGAAGAATGTTTCGATTGTCACATCGCTGTGCGCGGCACTGGTCCTTTCGCTGGCTGCCTGCGGCACCGACTCGACTGGTCCAGGCAATATCGACCCTGCTGATGCCCTCCGAAGCCTGTCACTGGGTCTGAACGGTCTCTCGGATATCCAGTCACCGGGCACGACCACCTTTCTCGGGGCGCTGGATGTAATGGAGCCTCTCCTCGGTCAGGTCAACATCGCCATTGACGGAAAGAACACGCCCATGTTCGCACTGGGGGCGCGCGAGAGCTTCCCCGCGGGTACCTGCGTGGAGGACGTCTTTATCGATCCGTCTTTTCCCCCCGTGCCGGGAACGTGCACTCCGCTTTCGGTGGGAGTTGTCCTCGTGTTCTGGCAATCGCACTCGGCAAGCGCTCCGCCCGACCAGATCCTGGTTGTCGCGGCCGATGTGGGCACCAGTAATTTCGATTTTCTGAGCGACGTGCCGGGAGAGGTTCCCGGCCTGGCCATTCTTGTCGAGGGAAACAATCTCCAGAACGCGTTGCTCTCTAGCGCCGGATTACTGACGACGAGCGTCGCATCGACCGGGGTGGGATGCACGATTCCGCTGCCTCCCTATGCGAAGAGCGCGACGTGCAGCATCGCGACTTTTCAGGAAGACGGGACTTTCACCATGGACCCGCTGGATGGCGGCACGACCCGCACAATAAGCATCTCGCAACAGACCATTCACGGGATCTGGCAGGCGGTCACT
The DNA here is from genome assembly GCA_050733435.1 of Gemmatimonadaceae bacterium. Classification (GTDB taxonomy): domain Bacteria; phylum Gemmatimonadota; class Gemmatimonadetes; order Gemmatimonadales; family Gemmatimonadaceae; genus UBA4720. Next base: position 76,408 of record JBOHTB010000018.1, read on the forward strand.
GAAACGCAACCCGTGATAATCAGCGTTACCGGCAGCGCTCGCGGCGTGGATGCGCTTAGAGACGGTCTGGTGAGAGGTCTAGCTCACTTAGGCCGGTAGCGGCGACGCGTAGATTCCGGGCGCGTCAGGGCCCGGATTTCTGCGCATGTACATCCAAACCGCTCCGCCAATCGCGAACAGCAGAGCGATCACCTGCGCGGTCGTGAACATGCCCAAGACGAACCGGTCGTCTTTTGCGCGCAGGAATTCCATGAAGAATCTCTCGATCCCGGCGAGAAGACAGTACAAGCCGAACAGCCATCCTTCCGCGTGTTTGTGGTTGCGCAGACGCCAGAGGATCAGAAACATCACGAAGCCGAGCGCGACTTCGTAGAGCTGAGTGGGATAGACGGACAGGACCTGACTGGGCGATGCGAGCGCCGGTGCCGGGATGTGAAAGAGCTGGGTCATGTTGGCCACCGTCGACGGAGGTGCGCCGTTCGGAAAACTTACCGCGCCAAACCCGCTGAAGGGCCGGCCGTAATCGTCGCCTACCGCCCAGCATCCGGTGCGGCCGATGGAATAGGCGGCGGCGATTGAGATCCCCGCGACATCGCTGATGCGAGTGAAGCTCAGACGCTTGTATCGAATTACGAGGTAGCAGGCGAGTATTCCGCCGATCAGTCCGCCCCAGAACACGAACCCGGCGCGACTGAAAAGCGCGCTGGCGTCGTGCATCAAAATGGCGTAGTAGATCTTGCCCCCAAGGAGTCCGCCGATGACAGCAGCAAAGACCAGATCGCCGATGGGCTCAGCGTCGTGCCCTCTGCGCGTGAGCTCGCGTTGGGCGATTATCTGCGCGATGACGAACGCCATGAGGACGGCGAGGCCAAAGCCGGTGAGCTGCAGTGGCCCGACGTCGTACGACAGCGGGTGATGAACTATCGATGCAAAGATCATTTTCATTTGTGATTCAATCTAGGCGGCGGCGAGGCCGGGGATAGGGCAGCTTGCGTAGGCGTTCAGG
>JBOHTB010000019.1:0-46582 GCA_050733435.1 Gemmatimonadaceae bacterium
CGCGGGCGTCGGAGCCGAGTCCCGTGGAGAGGGAATAGAGGTAGAGGAAATCCTGATCGAGGCGAGAGACTTCGAAGAGCAGCTTGCCTGTCTTCTCGTCGAAGTAGAAGGGGATGAATCCGTCGTGGCGCTCGAGGCCGGCGGTTGCCCGCGCCCAGGTTTGCGTCGAGGATTGCTGGGCGGAGGCGTTCGATGATTGTTGCGCGATTGCTGTCGAGGCCAGCAGCGCACTGCCGACAATCATTGGGAAGTATTTCATTGGATCGCCAATATGCTGCCGTGCGTCGCAAGTTTGAAAGAGTGCGGCCAAGTCCGCGCCGCGCGCATTTTCACCGGAGCGTGTCACGATTTCAGCGTCGAGCAGGTGCCGATTCTGTAAAAGCGAGAGCCTGGCCTACTCCCGCAGCGCTTGATGCACGAACGAAACGGATATCGATCCCTCGCCGACAGCTGAGGCAACCCGTTTGATGTTTCCCGCCCGCACATCGCCGACGGCGAATAGCCCCGGTCTGCTCGTCTCCAGCAGATGCGGCGCGCGAGTGAGCGGCCAATGCGCCGCCGTCAGCTCCTCTCGCGTTAGATCGGCGCCGGTCTTTATGAATCCCTGCGAATCCATCGCGACGCAGCCCTTTACCCAGCCGCTCGTCGGCGTTGCGCCAGTCATGACGAAAACGTGGCGAATGTCGCGGGACTCGCTCTCGCCCGTCCGTCCATCACGCCAGCGAACACACTCGAGATGCTCCTTGCCGTCGAGGCCTGTGATTTCCGTTCTCGAGTGCAGAGTTATCCCTGGACTTTCCTCTATCCGCCGAATCAGATACCGCGACATCGACTCGGCCAGTCCATCAGAGCGAACCAGAATGTGGACGTGCCTAGCGCTCTGGGAGAGAAAAACCGCGGCTTGTCCCGCAGCGTTGCCACCGCCGACGATGACGATCTCTTCCCCCGCGCAAAGCTGCGACTCGACAAAAGTCGCGCCGTAATAAATTCCGACGCCCTCGAAGCGCTTCGCTTCAGGAAGTGCGAGCTTCCGATATTGAGCGCCCGTCGCGATGATCACCGTGCGCGCCAGAACACTGGTGTCGTCGGCGAGGTGAATGACGTATTGGCGCTGGTTGCATTCGAGTCGCGTCGCTGGCGTCGTCACAACGAGCTGCGCTCCGAATTTCTGGGATTGAGTGTAGGCGCGCGCCGTCAGCTCCTGACCCGAGATTCCTGAAGGGAAGCCGAGGTAGTTCTCGATCCTCGAGCTCGATCCCGCCTGACCTCCGGGCGCGCTCGATTCGAGAACCAGCGTGTCGAGTCCCTCGGATGCAGCGTAGACCGCCGCGGCGAGACCTGACGGTCCGGCGCCAACGATCACCACATCGTGAATCTGGAGCTGATCGATCTTGTCATTGAAGCCCAAGCAGTCGGCGATTTCTTCGTCGGTTGGATTGCGCAGCACGACCTCGCCACGGCAGATCACCACCGGCGTTTCGGCGATGCCGACCTGGAATCGATCGAGCAGCTCCTGAACTCCCGGGTCGCGCTCGAGATCGACGAACGAGTACGGATGCGTATTGCGCGTCAGGAATTCCTGGATGCGCAAGGTGTCCTGGGAATGGGTTGACCCAATCAACACGACATCGCCGAGCCGCGCGGCGACGAGCCTCGCGCGACGAAGCAGGAACGCGCGCATGAGGATCTCACTCAGCTCGGCGTCGCCCTGGACGATGTGGAGCACGCGGTCGTGAGAGATCTCGATCAGCTCACCGTCCTCACCGGCGCGAATCGAGAAGACTGCCCTACGGCCCGAAAGTGCGCTGATCTCGCCCGAGATCTGACCGGCCCGGTGAACGACGATGACGGAGTCGACGTTGTTTGCCGCGTTGAAGACTTCGAGAGTGCCTGAGATGACGACGAAAAAGCTCGGGCTGCGCTCGCCTGATCTTACGACGACCTCGCCGCGCGCAACTCTCCGGCGTTTGCCGTACGCGGAGATGCGCTCGATCTGCTGCGGGCTCAGCGTTGGAAATGCCTGGTCGCCGCCGGGTGCGAGCGTCGAAGCCACGGCGGCAATCGGATCGAGCGGACCGGTCATCCAAAAAAGCTATCACACCGGGGGCCGGGCCGGCTGAGGAGAGAGCGCCCAGGCCAGCCGGGTGACGCGAGAGCGTTCAGGCCAGGCTTTGTGAAAGACTCGCTGAAACCGACCGCGAGAAGCTTTCACATTCTCCGTGCGCGCCCCTCTGATTGCGAACTGCGTCAGCACGCAGGCTCGTCAAATGGACGGTGATGTAAAAGTGCCGCTCGGGCTCGGTCACCTCAAATAGCACTCGGCGACTGTCCCTCTCGCCAAAGATGCCGATGATCGTGGCGGATTCCCAGGTTGAGCGCATGTCCCTAAGGCGGTGCATCGAAGCCTCGAAGCAGAAAAGACGTCGATGCTGAATAAGCCGGTGCTTTGTGTAGAAGCCGTGACTATTGTGCCAGGATCGTGTCACAAATCGACGTCGTCAGGGGCGCCAGTCGTGTAGGGCAAAACTTTGTCGCGCAAGACTACAAAAAAATTGTTACATGACCAAGATTTGTTACGTGACCCCGGATAGCGAGCGCTCTCACCGCGCCTATGTTAAACGTTCCGCAGGAGGAGACATGGAGCTGTCCCAGCCGCTAGCGCCCGCCGACAGAGAACTGAAGCGAGACATCGTAATCGAGCAGCGCCGGAGCGCCGCCCGTAGCGGACGTGATGGCATCGGTGCCGACGATCGTGAAATCAGGGTGGATCAGGAGGTCAGTGTGCGTGTCGCACGGATGGCGGATATCGCTGTCGAAGAAATAGAGATTAGCAGCACCCCGCGCTGGGCGAAAAACGACGCCTGCTTCTGTGGCAGCTCGGAGCCCCTCTACCGCTGCCACGGTACCGCGATCTACTGAGCGATCCGCGTGCCGGTCTGGATCATTTCCGCATGTCCAGATCACTCCTCATAGTCCAGATCACATCGCAATATTCTAGATCAGATCGCAATGGTCTAGATCACTTCACGGTAGATCGCGTCGAGTCGATCGAGCTCGGCGCTCCAGCTGCGGGCCTCGGCCCACGCCCGCGCACCACGCGCCAGACATCGCCGAAAGGATGAGTCCTCCGCGATGCGCTGCATCGCTTCCGCCATTGCAACCGCATCGCGAGCCGCGAAGGCAAGACCGTTGACGTTGTCGCGCAGGTTGTCGGCGACACCACCGGCCGGCGTGGCAACGACCGGAACGCCGCTCGCCATCGCCTCGAGCACCACCAGTCCAAGCGTCTCAGTTTCCGAGGAATACACGAATGCCTCGGCGCTCGCATAAAGGAGAGGAAGGACGAGATGTCGCTCGAGATTGCCGAGGAAAATGACACCCTCGCCGGCGCGTTGGCGCAAGCGGTCGGCAGCCGGACCATCGCCGGCGACGATCAGGACCGAAGGGAAATCGGGTCGCCGGGTGCGGAAGATTTTGTAGGCCTCGAGAATCAGGTCGACGTTTTTCTCGGCCGCGAGTCTGCCGACGTGGAGGAACACGAACTCGTCGCCGATGCCGAGCTGCTCGCGCAGCGCATCGCTGCGCATCCGCGGATTGAATTGCGCGGTGTCCACTCCGCGGCCCCACACCTCGACATGGTCGATGCCCAGCCGGGCCAGATCTCCCTTCGCGGGCGCCGACGGAGTCAGCACGCGACGACTCCGCCGATGGAAGCGAGCGAGATAACGCGTTAACACGGGTCGAAGCGCGCGGACGCCGTAGGCTTCTGTGTAGCGACCGAAATCGGTGTGGTAGCTCGACATCAACGGAATGTTCTGCCGATGCGCGGCGATCTGACCGAGTCGGCCGACGAGAAACTCCGTCTGGCAATGCACGACGTGCGGTCGGAACTTCCGCATGACCTCGCTCACACTACCATATAGAGGAGCCACCATCCGGATTTCCGGATAGGGCGGGAAGGGCACGCTCGGCAATCGCAGGTGCTCGCGCACCCCGGCGAGATCGCGCGCGTCAGAGGCGAACGCCCTGCCGTACGGTTTGGGGTAGAGAGGCGCGACGACAGCGCACTCCCATCCGCGCGCCTGCATACCCGCGACGGAAAGCGCCGTCACTACCGACACGCCGTTCACCTGAGGCGGATAAGTGTCGCTGCAATAAAGGATGCGGAGAGTTTCGCCATGCGGAACCATGCAGCCGAAACTACCCCGCGCCGTGCACGACGATTGTCACTGGCGCGTCACGATCGAAGGCGTCCCGTCGATACCCAATCGGTACTTGAATCCAGCGGGATAAAGCCGATCGAGCGCGATATTCGGGCGTCTAATCAGTGACCAGATATGTCATCGACACTATCATTGCTTAGCAGAGTGGACAGGTCCGACCGACACCTTTATGCCCTCTGCGCAGATCAGGCGAACGCGAAGAAAGGATGGCGAAGGTTCTGGACGCTGCTCACGCATTGCGGCGGCGCGACGTCCACGGTTGCCGCTGTCATCCTGCCACTGTTGCTGACGAGTGCCGGAGAGCTGCACGATGCAGCTCGCCACGCACTCTTGGCTCTCGTCTTCTCTCACATCGCGGTGCAGCTGGTCAAGCGACGCGTCAACCGCCGCCGGCCATCGCTCCGTGAGACGAGCCTGCCACTGGTCGCCGAGCCGGACAGGTTCTCATTCCCGTCCGGCCACGCTTGCGCGGCGATGGCTGTCTGTTTCTCTTACGCCCTCGTATTCCCGGTCCTCGCGCTCCCACTCGTCCTCATCGCTGCGCTCGTCGGTGCGTCGCGAGTCTTCCTCGGGGTCCATTATCCGGGTGACGTGGTGGTGGGACAGCTCATCGCCATCGCCACCGCCATCATCGTTCGTTAGCAGTCGAAACATCCCTTCGACTTACGAGCGGCGTCGACGGATGCAAGCCGTGCAGCGAGGATGAAGCGGAGTACGGATTGTCGACGTTGAATTTGTGGGAGTCGCCTTCGAATGCTACGAATGTGCTCTTGTTTGAAATCCATCGTCACGGAGTCGTTCCAGGTTGCATCTGAAGGTGCCGGCGGGTTCGATTCCCGGGTAGGCCTTTGTCGCGGGTGGTATGTTGCGGCTGAGAGAGAGATTTCTGGTCGCAAGTAAGAAATCCGTTGATTGGCGGACTATATAAGCCCATCGACAAGGACGTTCAATGCGAATGAAGTCGGCTTTTCTTGCCACGATGTCCGTGGCGCTGCTCGCGGTGCCACTGGCATCGCGGGCGCAATCCTCTGGCAACGAAGAGTCTCGTGCCGCAGAATTTCTCGTAGGTACGTGGCAGTGCGCCGACACCGTCGGCGAGCACGCTGGCTCCTATACCGTGAGAGTGACGAAGGCGTTGAACGATCGCTGGCTAAGAGAGAGATACCAGTGGCAAACGACAGCGGGGTCACAAGCGCTCAGCGGCGAATACTTTTTCAGCTTCGATCCGCGCGTGAAAAAATGGATTCGCATAGGTGCGATGAACGATGGCATGTACTTCAGCATGACAGGCGTGCGCCAGGGGAACGACTGGACTTTCGGGTATGCGCTTCCCGGTCCGGGGACGGCCGTCTATACACGGAAGTCTGATACGGAATACACCGTGCTCGGCCCCACCTATTCGGAGAACGGCAAGCTGGTCACAGAGCATCACGGTTGCCACAAGATGTCCTGAGTCTTCGTGGTGTCACACGGGCAGCCACATGCTTCAGACGCTGTTCTCGAGCGCGTCATTCGTGAGCACGGCGACCTACTCGATCGTGTCGCGTGGGGTTACTCCGACAACGCCCACGATTTCGAAGACTTGATGCAGGAGATACTGCTCGCGATCTGGCGCGCTCTGCCTCGCTTTCGCGGAGAATCGTCTGAGCGGACGTTCGTTCTGCGCATCGCCCACAATCGTGGCATCAGCTTCTCGATGGCTCGCCGGCGCTTCTCGCCTCTTCCGGGCGACGAATACCTGTCGGACCCCACCCCGCTGGCAGAGGAGCGCCTGATCAGCGAGCAACGCCGAGATCGGCTATTCGAAGCTATTCGGCGTCTGCCAGAGCTCTATCGTCAGGCAGTGATGCTGCATCTGGAAGGACTGTCGCAGCGGGAGATCGCTCAAGCGCAGGGGACGAGTGAAACCAACGTCGGAGCGCGGTTGACGCGCGCGCGGAAAGCGCTTCGCGTTCTACTCGGCGAGGAGGAAGGAGAAGAATGAACGAGCGCTCACCCGACTGGGGACGGTGGAAGGACGAGTGGCAGCGGGGCGGAAGCGCGCAAGCGACGGTGACTGGAGCTCTTCGCCTTGCCGCGAAGGCGCGTCGCGAGGAATTTTTCTCGCGGATTGTCGAGAGCGCCATTGGCGGCGCCGCTCTACTGGCCGTCGTTTTTGCGCTCATGCACTCCCACAACTCATACGAGGTCGCGCTCGGTCTCATTGTGGGTTTTGGTATCGGGATTGTCTGGGTTGAACGGATCCTTCTGCGAAAGCGACAGTACGCGGCGGAGACAGCGATCAGCGACGACTATCTCACCGTGACGCGTAGCGTACGCGCGGGCGAGGTGCGACTCGCGCAGTTCGTGGGGATCGTCCTCAGCCTCGAGCTGATCTTTCTGATTCCGTGGTGGGTAATCGGGAGCAGGGTGCACTCGAGGCGTCTGACGGACCCCGGGTCACTGCTGACGATGTGGCTGCCAATCGTTGCATTCGTCGTGCTGTTCATTTGGTCGCTCAGTCTGCGCCGGGGCGCGCGACTGGAGATAAGTGCAATCGACGCAATGCGCGCGGAATATCGAGGCGCGTCACGCTTGGGAGATCCCTGAGGTGCCTATATTGTGGAAGACGTCACTCCACACCGGCAAGACGAGTATGGCTTGACCAAACGGAACGAGTCCTGCCGATCCCACGGACTCATGGCGCAAGCAGCATGTCTTCGGCGGCTATTAATCCTTGCGATAGCACTTGAGTCGCTGATGCTCCCGGTTTTGCTAAACGCGCAATCCGCAGGCACGTCGCCTTTGGTCATTACCAACGTTACGGTGATCGACCCGCGTGATGGGCGGGCATCGCCCGGGATGTCAGTGGTCGTTCGCGGTGGGCGGATCGAAAGTGTCGAGCGTTCGGTCGCGGCGCAGGAGCGTGGTGCGACGATCGTCGACGGCCGTGGGAAGTTTCTGGTCCCAGGGTTTTGGGATATGGAAACGCATCTGAGCTGGACGACGGAGAGCGCGCTGCCGATCCTCGTGGCAAACGGGATTACCAGTGTGCGCGACATGGGTGGTGCCTGGCAGCAACTGGTTGAATGGCGCACTCAAATCATGGAAGGAACGCGAGTCGGTCCGTCGATCCTGACCGTTGGTCCGATGCTGAACGGCAAGAGCTTCAACCAATGGCAGCTCGCCACCGGGGACACTGGACAAACGCGCGGAGTGGTTCGCGCGCTCAAGTTTCTGGGCGTCGATGGGTTGAATCTCGAACGCCGCGTCGAGCGCGACTCCTACTTCGCGCTGATGTCCGAAGCAAAGCTGCAGAATCTGCGCGTTGGCGGGCATGTGCCCATCACCGTCACCGCTCGCGAAGCGACTGATGCGGGCCAATCCACAATCGAAAACGCCGAAACCTTGCTCGACGGCATGTTCACCGGCAATGCGCGGGACGAAGATATCCCAGCCGCTGTTCCGCGTTTCCTGTTGTCCGGCGCGGCTGATTCACTATTCCGCGAATTTGTGAAAAACGGAATCGCGGTGACTCCCGTCCTCTACGGTTTTGAAAACGCCGTGGACGCCAGCGATCCTGCGTCGCCCGTCGACCCGCGCGAAAAATACGTGGCAGCGTCGCAGCGCGGGTTCTACAAGAAAGCCCCGATGCCTGCCGCCGAATTGACGACGATGCGGCGCATCGTACCCGGGCTGATTCAAATCGTGCAGCGCATGCACCAGGACGGGGTCACTCTCCTCGCGGGGACCGACATTGCCGGACCCCGCGTTCCCGGTTTCTCATTGCACGAAGAGTTGCGCACTCTGGTTTCGATCGGCCTTTCGCCGCTCGAGGCTCTTCAGACGGCGACCATCAACCCCGCGCGAGTTCTTGGTAAGAACGCGGACTGCAGCACGATTGAGAAGGGAAAGGTGGCCGATCTTGTCTTACTGGACGCTGATCCGCGAGTCGACATTGCCAACACGGAACGAATCGCCGCCGTGGTATTGAGGGGCAAGTTGTTCGATCGTCAAGCGCTCGCTGCGCTGTTGCGGGACGGGGAACTACTCGCCAAGACTCACTGACGGCATCGCCGTTGGCGGCACGATGCCCTCGGGAATACGCATATTTCGTCTATGCGACTTCTCACCTGCCTGGCACTTGTAACGTCATCCAGCCTCCTTTGCTGCGCGCGCTCGCAGATTCGATTCCCACTTCCGACGTCCACAGCATCTGTTGGTCGGCCAGTGCCCGGACCGGTTTACCCATCTCCTGAATTCGCCGCCGCGATCACCCGAGGTACGCGCACTCGGTCTGGCCGTCCGGGCGCGAGCTACTGGGTGCAACGCGCGCGCTACTCGATCGACGCGCAGCTCGATCCCACGACCGATCGCGTGACCGGACATGAGCGAGTCACGTATCTCAATAATTCGCCGGACACTTTGCGACGACTCGCCATCCATCTCCGACAGAATGCGTTCGCGGCCGGCAATCCACGACGACAGGCAGCGCCGATTACGGGCGGCGTATCGCTCCAGCGGGTTGTGGCGAATGGACGTGTGATCCCACCGCGGCCAATTGGCAATACCGCCGTGCCGATCACCGATGTCGCGAATCAACGTCTCAGCGACGAAGGCGGATACACGGTCGATGGAACGGTCATGTGGCTCCCGCTCGCCTCACCGCTCCTGTCCCACGACAGCGTTTCTCTCGAGATCGCGTGGTCATACGTGCCGCCGGAGTCGCCAAGCGATGGACGCCAGGGGCGCGAGGGCCATCACTTGTATCTCATGGGCTACTGGTATCCGCAGGTCGCGGTCTACGACGACGTCCACGGCTGGGTCGCCGATCCGTATCTGCTCGAAGCCGAGTTTTATATGGATCACGCGGATTACGACGTTCGCCTGACGGTGCCCCGTAGCTGGGTGATCGGCGCTACCGGTTCCCTGACAAACGCTGACGACATTCTGTCCGCGGCCACACGTGCGAAGCTCGCCGATGCTCGGCGCACAGGCGCAGTCGTGCACGTCGTCGAACCGGGCGCGTCGTTCGAGCCGGGCACCGAGATCACAAAAACCTGGCACTTCGTCGCGCCGGCGGTGCGAGACTTCGCCTGGGGAACGAGCGATCAGTACGTCTGGGACGCGACGCGTGCGCTCGTGCGCGACAGCGTCATGAACAAAACAGACACCGTGAACATCTACAGCTTCTATCGCCAAACTCCTGTCGCCGCCGCGTGGGCACTCGGCGGCGCTCGCTTCACGCGTGACGCGGTCGAGCAACACTCGCGCTATCTCTGGCCGTATCCGTGGCCGACGATGACGTCGATGGAAGGAGTGCTGGACAGCGGCGGCATGGAGTACCCGATGATGACGTACATGCAGCCCTGGGCGGATACGTTGTCGCTCGCCGGGGATCTCATGCACGAGACCGGTCACATGTGGTTCCCGATGCAGGTTGGATCGAACGAGACGCGCTATCCGTGGATGGACGAAGGCTTCACGCAGTACGACGTCGCGCAGGGGATGCGTCAGCTCTATGGCGAACCGAGGACCGGCGGACGGCCTGGCGATTCCGAGCCGGGTCAGCGCGGGTTGTACGTCGACGCCGCACGCGGTGGTCATGACATGACGCTCATGTGGCCGGGAGATCTCTATCCGGAGGAATGGTATTTCATCATGTACTACGACAAGACCGCGGCAGTGCTCGCTGCGCTCCGCGGCCTGCTGGGAGAGGAAACGTTCCATCGCGCTTATCGCGAGTACGGCCGCCGATGGATCGGCAAGCATCCGTATCCGTACGACTTCTTCAATACCATCAGCGATGTTTCCGGCCGCAATCTCGACTGGTTCTGGACAACATGGTTCTACGAGGGATGGCCGTTGGATCAGTCGATAGCGTCGGTCGAGACTCAGGGCGATTCGACGGCGATCACGATCGAAGACCGCGGCCTGGCGCCAATGCCGGTGGAGCTGGCGATCACACGTGAAGGCGGCGCAACTCAGCGTCTGACGGTGCCGGTCGACGTGTGGCTCACGGGTGCGCGCCGGTATGTGGTGCGCGTCGCAGCGTCGCCGAAGATCACGACGGTGGTAATCGATCCTGACAATCTTTTCCCGGACATCGACCGGGCCAATCAGATCTGGCGATAACTACTGGCTGCCCTTCTAGTCTGGATTTGATGGACGCTTCATGCCCGCGAGTCCTATGCGATCCACCAGAGTTCGATAAGTCACCAGGTGGATCTTGCCTGACCGCACCAGCTCCGCGAGCTCCGGCGAGAGCAACGCGAGCAGCTCCGCGTTGCGGTGCGCGGCCACCCCGGCGTCGGGCGAATTCTGCGCCGCCGCATTCATGTCATAGATCGCTTCCATCTCCGGCGTACGCTCGGCGATGTGCACCTCGATCAGGCTCACGGTATCGCGTGACGCTTTAGCTAAATGCTCGAGGAGCGTCGACTTTTTCGCGGCGGGCGCAACGCCCCATATCGTGTAGTACGATTCGCCGAAATAAGTCGAGATCCCGAGTCCGTATTTTTTCGCAACGCGCTCCAGCACCTCTCGCAGCTGCGGAGTCGCCCATGCCATTCCCATGTGCGCATCGACGAAGGTGATCTTGAGGCCAGAGTGCATGGCGCGCTCAATTTGCGCGCTCAGCTCTCGCTCGACTTCGCCGAGGTCGTAGTTGCCAGCCAGAAATGCCCTGGTGGACGGCGGGAAATACCCGACGCTGTCGACGAGCGACGGGACTCCGCCCTTGCCGAGCACCGGACCCCAACGGTAACCGCGCCACTCGGAAGTGAGCGCGAGATGTACACCAACCGTGATCTGTGGATACTTCTTGAGGATTTCGACGGCTTCCTGATACCACGGACACACGAACATCACCGTGGCCGAGACTGGCATGCCCGTTTTCGCGACCTCCTCCAGGGCGAGATTCACCGAGTGATTCATCCCGATGTCGTCGAGGCGGATCAGTACCTCAGGCGCATCGGAGCGTTGCGCGATCAGAGTGCGCGGCGCGGTGATCGCTGTGGCAAGAACGGATACCGTGAGGATGCGGCGAAGACGTCTCATACAATCCCTGGGCGTGAAAGAGATGGGAGAGTCTGAATGTCGGCGAGCCAACTTCCAGTCGCAACTCCCCGACGTCGTGGAGGCGCACCGTTATCGCGCGCGGCTAAGGATATTCCCTGAGGCCATTAAGCCGGGCTTCTGGCGGCGTCACTTATGCACGACATCATCAGATCGTCCTCATCCAATCGGCACACATCAGCCGCGGATGAGTGACTGAACCCAACGACACAACGCCGGAGCACCAATGACGCAACCTGCCGAATCACACGCGAACCACGTCCACGGTTCGGGTTGCAGCCACACCGCTGTATTACACGACGGACATACGGACTACTTGCACAACGGCCATCTTCATCATCAGGAGCGTCCCGGGAAGGTGGACGAGCACGTTGTCGCCGCCAGCGCCGCAAATCCGGACCGCTGCACGCCGGAACACCGGTGCGATGGTCACGACGCCAGCCACAAACACGGAGCCAACTGCGGCCATACCGCTGTTCCGCACGCCTCCCACACCGACTACATGGTTGCCGGCCACTTGCATCATCCACACGGTGGGCACTGCGACGACCATGGTCCACTTCAAACAGTGTAGCTCTGCACGGTTCCACTTCAAACAGTGTAGCTCTGCACGAAAACGCCGTCGCCTCTACTTTGCAGCAGTCCGCTTATCGAGGTGCGTGAGCGAGCGACGGCGATTCGGCTCCTTCTGTAGAGTGAGCTGATACTCAGCTCGAGCTTGTGTTGGCTGACCGAGCTGCAGCAACATGTCACCAAGCAATTCATGAGCGGGTGCTAGCGGTCCGGGCGTGACGGCATTCTTCTCCGTCGCATCCTCACGTGCAGCTGCCGCTCGCATGTGTTGGAGAGCTACTTGGTCCTCACGCTGCGCGAGCTCCAGCCATGCTTCCGCGCCGAGCTGTTGAATCGCGACTTGCTCGGCCCAGTAAGACTCGTTCTCCGCGGCAAGACGCTGCTGAATCACCGCGAGCGAATCGATGGCTGCCGCGGATTTCCCCAGATCTCCGATGTGAGAAGCGCCAATCGCCCGCGCGAAATAAGTCATGGCTTCCGGATAGAGATAGTCAGTCGGCGTTGGCGTGAGCGCAGCCGCTTCTGCCCACGCATCGCGCTCAAGGGCCCAACGGGCGGGGATTGCCGCCAGCGCGAAGTACCCTGCCGACGGAGGAGCAGCACCACCGATGGCGTTCGGGTCGAACCGCGTAGCGATATCAGGAAGTCGAACCAGGATTGACTTTGCACTCGCGTAATCGCCCAGCTGGAGATAGGCGTACATCTCATAATCCATGGCGTGGAGTGCCTCTGCTATCGAGCCGTCGCGCAATGCAACCGCACTCGACTTTTCATTGGCGTCCACGGATTCCTTCCACATTCCGACGCGAGTGAAAGTGTGCGAGGGCATGTGCAGCGCGTGTGCGGCCGACGGAGCGATTATCGAGTAGCGAGCCGCGGCAGCGCGGGCCTTGTCGGCGAGTGCCGGATAGTCGTAGGCGTGGATGATGTAGTGCGCGAGGCCAGGGTGATTCGGTTGCTTCGCCCACAGGCCTTCCAGAATTGCACCGGCTTTCAGCTGATTGGCGTACGTCTTGTCGGTCGGTGATGCCGCAGCGACCAGCGAGATGGCATAAAAAATCTTTGCTTCGGTGTCGGCCGGCTGGCGCAAGGTGAGCGCTTCCATGGCACGTGAGTACGCGTCTATCCGAGTGCTCTGATCCCGGTGCTGAAAGTCGTCGTACAACTGATTGACGGCGTCGATGTAGTCGCGCTCGCGATCGGTCGAAATCCTTTGGAGACGCGCGCCACTAGCTGCCCACTCACCGCCTTGCTGAAGCAATGTCACCGGGCGATTACCGGCCGCCGTCGGATTACCCCACCGGCTCAATGCGAGACCCCAGTAAGCCATCGCGCAGGTGGAATCCGCGGCGAGCACATCGTTGAATCCGCGGACCGATGCGCCGAATTCGAACGAATGCAGCAGGGCAACGGCGCGATCGAACTGCGGTTGCACCGTCGGATTACACGACGTCGCGAAATGAACGGTGCCGAGCTGCTCGGTTTGCGCGATATGTCCGTGCCCTGACTCCTGCCCATCAGTGGCGCAAGCGGGAAGCGCGAAGACTATTCCAAGGACGAAGGATGTTGCGCGTGTCATACGGGCCCTCCAGGTCTTGATTCAGAAACGATTCGGCCGGCAATTCCGACTTCCTCTTTCAGGTTCGCAAGGTCGAATTGTGAAGCGTTATGTCGAAACAGCCGTCGGCGGGCAAAGCCCTGACCGATTCGTGCTTCAGTCCGCGGTCTTGCTCAAAATGGCCGGCAGCAGGTCGTTTATCATGATCGTGCTCGCCGGCGATTGCGAGTTGTAGTTTCCGCCCGTCATCACGACGATGAGGTCGAGCGATGGAACCAGGAAGATTTTCTGTCCGCCATTTCCGGTCGCCACGATCATGTTCACCCGGTGTGGTCCGGCTTTGGTCGCAACGTTGACCCACTGATGCCACCAGAAATAGCCGTAATCCTGGTCTCCGACATGCGACCAGTGGGCTGTCGAACGTGTGATCCACTGCCGCGAGATCAATTGACGCCCTTCCCAGTTTCCCTGCTGCTGGAAAAGGATTCCGATCTTGAGCATGTCGCGCGGGCGCATGTAAAGCTGAGCGAAGGTCGCCGCGTTGGAGGAGCTGAGGGTGTAGTTCCAGCGCACATTGCGTGCGCTGATGCCGAGCGGGGTGAAGAGATTCTTCTGGGCAAACGACGGCAGCGACATTCCCGCCGCTCGCTCCACGATCCGTCCGACTACCGCGACGTTCCCCGAGCAATAGCTCCCGCGCGCGCCCGGGGAATCGACGATCGGCAAGTCGAGCACGAATTTTACCCAGTCGCTCGACTCGTACATACGTGACTCGTTTCCCGGTGAGCTCTCGTCCCAGTCATTGCACGCCAGGCCGGAGCGCATCGTCAGCAGATCGCGAAGCGTGAGGCGGTCCTTCCGCGGATCGGGATTCTCATAATGTCGATACGGGAGATGCGCCGTCACGAGCGCGGTATCGCTTTCCAGCATGCCGCGGTCGATCGCAATGCCGACCAACGCCGAGACGATGCTCTTCGAGGCGGAGCGCATCTGATGAGGCCGGTCTCGGTTGTAACCATAGAAGTACTCCTCGATCACGAGTTTCCCGTTTCGGTATACGAGAATCCCGTGCATGTCAGGGTAGGTGCGGTCGATTATCCGATCGACGAGCCGGGTCACGGTGGCGGTGTCGATCCCTGCACCGGCGGCATCGCCGACCTTCAGGCCATCGCGCAGGTCGGTGGGCACAGTGTACGTGTAAGGCGCCGGATGCCCATCGGCTCGAAGTGGTCGCGGCGTGGCAAATACGTCCGCAATTATTGAAGGATCGACCACCCGCGTCAGCCGCGGAAAGTAGATGCCGTGCTCGACGAATCCCGAAACAATTCCGTCCGCTCCTCTGCGAAACGGGATCGTGTCGCCTCCCACGTTCAGGAAGCGATCTCTGTCCAGCTTTCGCAGCGGATATTTCGCCTCGTCGATTACGGCGAGGAGCATGGTGTCCGCCGCAACGATCAACAGTTTTGTCGCACCCTGATAGGAATAGACGCCCTCGTAGTCGTGGAGTGTTGCCTGTGCTTCGCCGGACTCAGCGAATCCGAGGAGCAAAACTGCAGCTGCGACGCACGCGCGACGAATGCTGCCTATGAGTGAGTATGACGGGCAGCGACGGGAAAAAGATTGATCCAATCCGGATTCTCGCAATATCCAATGGGGTACCCAGCGGGAGCTGGATGACGCCAGCCGATTTCGGCGTGGCGATTCGCCGGTCGAGCCAGTTGCGCACATCCCGAACCACGGCGCCGTTCGCAGCGCAAAAAAAAAGAACGGCAAAGCATGGGATCCGAGATGTTAGCTATCAAGATGCTAGTTGTTAGGTAACGACCGGGAGACCGACAGCCTCGCCGGAACCGGGCGAAGATCGGTCCTGCGGCTCCGCCTGACATCTAACTTCTGATTCGCTAACATCTCGGATCCCATTCTTTGCAGTTAAGAGCTGTGCCACCTCGGATCGCGTTCTGTGCAGTCAAAAACTTTCGGTCGCGCCGAGTGTCCAGGTTACGGCGGCCCCGGCTGCGGCGGCCCTTGAGACTCGCCTTCCTGCTGCTGCGGCCGGAGCTTGAGCTGCTGACCGAACGTTCGCGATAGCGTCACGAATAAGCCGCGCTGTCCGAAGTGTTGCTGGTTCAGCTCGATCACCTGGCCGTTTGCCGTTCGGTACCCCCACATCATCAAATTGAACGGATCCGAAACCCGGAGTGTCAGGCTGCCCTTGTCGTTCCAAAGCTTGCGCCGCAGCGCGAAGTTCATGAAGACGAATGCGCTCCGCGATCCACCCTCCGTTGCCTGAGGCGCGCGATAGTTGGCGAAGGCCTGGAGGTCGGTCAAAGGATTCAGCTTGAGCGTCCCGTTCGCGCGGATGTTCCAGACCACCGACTGCGTCGAAAGATTTCCCGCAAGGTTGGACGCATCACTGCTGTAGTGATAGATGCTCCCTCCGCCAAAGAAAGTGAGCGCCGAGTGACGGTAGGTCATGTTGAGATCGGCACCGGTCACGAGCGTGCTCGCCACGTTGTCGAACGTCCCCACTGAAAGACCGGTGGTATCGATAGTCTGGATGTAACGGACGGCGTGCGTGGTTTTCCGCAGGTATGGATTGACCTGCAGCGATCCCCATGAATGCGCGTCCTGGAATGCGAGCTCGACCGCGTCGGTGTATTCCGGACTTAGCGACGGATTGCCGTGAAACTCATGACGCGCGTCGCTGCGATCCACAATCGGGCTCAGCTGCCACGGATTCGGACGACTGATGCGCCGAGAGTAGCTCAGTTTCACCTGCCGCATGTCCGTGAAATTGTACGAGAGGATCGCGCTCGGGAACGCACTCGAGTAGCGCTTGTCGTAAGTCTGACCGATTGCCGGGAGCGTGAATCGGGACGCCGCTTCCTCGAGCCGCAGTCCGCCCTGCGTCTGGACTTTGCCCACTTGTTGCGAGAGCACGCCATAGATCGCGCCGATGTGCTCGTGATAGTCGAAGGTATTCGCGCGAGTCGGATCCGCGGTGTAAACGCCGCTCGCGGAATCGAGATACGCAACGGTGGAGTTATCCGCGTTCGAGCGCGTCGTTCCCTTGAATCCAGTCTCGATCTTTGTCTTCGTCCCGAACGGATGCGTGTAGTCCGTCTGGAGGTTCCACGATGGCATGTGTTGAAGAGATGCGTCGCGCTCGCGAGGCGGCATCGCTGGTCCCGTTGAAGTATCCGGCTGTAAGAGAACACCGAACAGATTGTTTTCGCTGGAGTCCGTGTTGTTCGAGTAGCGCAGCTCGGTCGAAAGTATCGTCATCGATGGGCCAGCGGTCCGATGGTACCCGAGCGTGTAATCTTGCGACAAGCTCCGATAGATCTGGTCCGTGAACTGATTGAACAGTCCGATCACCTCGCGGTCAGGGTCGAGATCGCTGTAAAACGCGCTGCTTTGATTGGCGAACCGACCTCCGGAAAGCATCGCATCGGCGGACAGCGCGTCGTTCTCGGTGAGCTTGTATTCGGATCGAAACATCAGGCTGTTCCAGCGCGGCTCCGACGTGCCATCCGAGTGTGACTCTACGAAAGCGGGGACAGGAATCACGAGATTCGTCCGATCGGACGAACCGTTCGACAAGCGGTGGTCCTGGTACAAGCTCGCGGAGAGATAGAGAGTGAGCGGGCCGGATTGACGACCGATGTTGCCGGAGAGGCTGACCTGTTTGGTGGTGCCAGTGCTTGCGTTGAAGCCGCCGCTCAACCCGATGTCGGCTTGCTGGTTGAGGATGATGTTGATGATTCCCGCGCTTCCTTCCGGGTCATTCTTCGCCGACGGATTGGTCGCCACCTCCACACGCGTCACCGTGCTCGCCGGGATCTGAGCCAGGAATTGAGCGAGCTGCTCGCCACTGAGTGGCGATGCGCGACCATTGATCTGGACGACGACGTTGGCGTTGCCGCGGAGCGTCACGTTGTTGTTGCCGTCGACCTCCACCGAAGGAACGTTGCGGAGTACATCGACCGCCGTTCCACCGCTCGCAGTCGTCATGTTCTTTGTGCTGTAGCTGTTCCGGTCCGGCGAAAGCGCGACATCCTGACGTTCGCCAACCACGGTCTGGCTCTCGAGCTTTACGGCGAATTCCGACAGTGTGAGTGTGCCGAGGTCGGCAAGGGGATGCTCGGCCGAGACAGTCACGTCGGATCGGACGAGTGGTGCGTACCCGACGGCCCGAACGCGAACCGAGTACCGGCCGGGCTTGAGGCCGGGAACGTGAAAGGAGCCATCGGATTCGGCCGTTGCGCGGGTGACCAAACTGCTATCACTCGCGCGGAGCACGCTGATCGAGCCAGTCGTGATCGCCTGGCCCGTACCGAGCCCAACGATGCGCCCGCTGATCTCGCCCAATCCCGTTGTCGCGCGTTTCGTAGTATCGGAAACCGCGTGCTTCGTAGTGTCGGCGGTTGATTGTGCCCAGGTCGGACGACTGAAACCGAGAAGCAGAATCAAACCGAGCGCTGCCGCGGTCCGCCAGCGCTCGAGCGCGCGCCGCTTTCCGCCAGAAATAGATATTATGTCGGCCATGCATGATCCGAGGTGACGACAGTCTCTTAGACAACGCATCCGGCCGAACAGTTGGTGGCCGTCACGCAATCGCCAGAGTTGAGCCCTGGGAAGCCTTCGCTCCCCTCAGGGGCGCATTACGAGCCTGAAGTAGAAGGCCGCGAAAACCAGGACGATTCCTATGTTCACCGTTAGCCGTGGCCAGAAGCGATTCCTGAAGAACAACAAATCCACAGCCACGATTAAGGCTGCCATCAGGATTGCGTAGAGTATCAGGGCCGTTTGAGTTTTCACGTCAGTTCCTTTTCAAATGTAACTTATTGGAGTCGTCGAGCCGTTCCACTCCAAAGACTGAAGCGAGGATTCGCACCTCATGGAAGTAGTCATCAGCGAGAGCTACAACGAGATGAGCAAACTCGGCGCGGAGCGGGTGGCCGAGTTGCTCAACACCAAGCCCAACGCGGTGCTTGGGATGGCGACGGGGTCCACACCGCTCGGCCTCTACCAGGAGCTGGTGCGAATGTACGAGCGGGGACAACTCGACTTTTCGCGCGTGATGACGTTCAATCTGGATGAGTACGTCGGGCTTCAGGGAAATCACCCGCAGAGTTACGCGTACTTCATGCAGGAGAATTTTTTCAAGCACGTGAACGTGCAGCCTCAGAACATCAACGTCCCGTCGGGCACGACGAGTAACTATCCGGCGTTCTGCGACTGGTACGAAAAGCGAATCGCCGAGTGCGGCGGGATCGACTTGCAGATCCTGGGCATCGGCACCGACGGTCACATTGCGTTCAACGAGCCGACGAGCTCGCTGAGCTCGCGCACTCGACTGAAGACGCTGTCGATGCAGACGATCGGCGACAACGCGCGATTCTTCGACCGGCGCGAGGACGTTCCGGTCTACGCGATCACGATGGGAGTAGGCACGATCCTCGAGGCGCGGCAGCTGGTGCTGGTCGCGAGCGGAAAAGCGAAGGCGCGCGCGATCGCGCAGGCGGTGGAAGGACCGGTGAGCAGCATGGTGACGGCGAGCGCGCTGCAATTGCATCGCGACGCGACGGTCATCGCGGACGAGGACGCGGCGTCGGAGCTCGCGATGCGGGATTACTACGAGTTCATTTATGCGGCCAAGCCGGCGGCACCCAAGTCCTAGCTCTGGCTACTGCCTCTCGGCTCAAAGTCTAACTGCAAAGGAACGGGGTGGGAGGCGGGAGAGGTATAGAGGATAGTTGTCAGGTGAATCCGCAAGACCGTCCGTCGCTCATTTACGGCGAGTTGTCTGTCTCTCGGTCGTTGTCTCTCAAGTACCAGTGGACCTAGCCCTCCCTCTTCACTCGCTTCCTCCGCGCAATCTCGCGTTCGCTCGGCGAATCGAGCGAAGTATCGCCAAGCTCGATCGTACCATCTCGCTCGTAATGTCCGACGATCAGACCGCTTGCTGAGACACGCGACCTGGTCAACTTGAACGAATGGGGCGCCGATCCGTCGGCGAAAAGCTTTTTGCCCGCACCGAGTACAATCGGGATGGTGAAGATGCTTATCGCGTCGACCAGGTCATTCGCGAGTAGCGCGTGGACGAGCTCGGTACTTCCCTGCGTGACGAGGTTCGGACCGTCTGTCTGCTTGAGGCGCTTTACCTCGGCGATGTCGCGAAGCAGCACTTCACCCAACCGGTATCGACCTCGCCCGAGCGCGAGACCACGTACTTCTTGATCCTGTTGAATGCCTTGGCGATATCGCCCGCTTCAGCGCTTTCATCGTAGTAAGGCCAGTATGCGGCGAAAATCTCGTAAGTCTTCCGGCCGAGCAGAAGATCGTATTTGTCCTTGAAGACGCGGTCGATCTCTTCGCCGAATTCCTGGCTGAAATAGGGCATTGCCCAGCCGCCGAACTTGAAGCCGCCGGCGGTGTCCTCGTTCGGCGCGCCGGGCGCTTGCATGACGCCGTCCATCGAAACCTGGGCGCCGACTATAATCTTCCGCATGAGTCACTCTCCTTTGTCTACATCTACGACGAATGGGGCACGTTCAATTCGACATCGTCGAATTATGGCCGTTTCCGCGGTTCTGCAAGAAAGCACTTGACAGGCAAGTAGCTCCTTGCCTATACTTAGGCAAGTGATCCCTTGCCTATGACTGACCGCCGCCCAACCACCGATCTCTTGTTCAAGGCCCTCGCCGATCCCGGTCGGCGAAAGCTGCTCGATGTGCTCCATGCGCACGACGGCCGGACGCTCAACGAGCTGTGCGAGCACCTCGACATCACTCGGCAGGGCGTGACCCAGCACCTCGACGTGCTCGAGGCGGCGAATCTCGTAACTACCGTTCGCCGAGGTCGCGAGAAGCTGCACTTCCTGAATCCCGTGCCGCTGCAGGAGATCTACGAACGCTGGATTTCCAAATTCGAAAAGCCGCGCCTCAAGGCGTTGGCCAACCTTCAACGACGACTGGAGAAGAACAATGCCTAGATCGACCTTCGTGTACGTCAGCTACATCCGGACCACGCCGGAGAAACTCTGGTCGGCACTGACCGACGCGGAATTCATGAAAGAGTACTGGTTCGGGATGCACTGCGAGAGCGATTTCACCGCCGGGTCGTCGTGGAAGCTCGTGTCCGCCGACGACAAGATCTTCGACGCTGGCGAAATCGTCGAATCCGATCCTCCTCGGCGACTCGTGATTCGTTGGCAGCACCAGGACAAGCCCGAGCTCAAGGCGGAGGGGCCGTCGTTATGCACGATGGAGCTGGAGCCGAGTGGACCAGCAGTCAAGCTCTCGATCACCCACACCGTCGAGCGCGAAAACTCGAAACTCATACACGCGGTGTCCGGCGGATGGCCGAAGGTCATCTCCAATCTCAAGTCTCTGCTCGAGACCGGGACCACGGCTCTAGAGGAACCGTACCGCGCGGCGACGGTACAGGCCGGGCGATAACTAGGCGGCCGAACACTTTTGAACTGCAAAGAACGGGGTGGGAGGCGGGAGAGGTACAGGGGATAGTTGTCAGGTGAATCCGCAAGACGGTCCGTCGCTCATTTACGGCGAGTTGTCTGTCTCTCGGTCGTTACCTCTCAACTACGACCTTCAAGACTCCCGCCTCCCACCAGTTCAGTTGCAGTTGCAGTTCCAGTTAGAGATCGATCAAGGCCGCGAAGATGTCAGGGATGGTAAACTCGCTCGGTGTGCGCCTTGAGCTGGCTCGGATAGAAGTACACGTCCCTGAGATTCCCGGTGGCGTAGCGCTGGGCCTCGTCGTTGAAATGTGGCGAAGAGGGATTGCCACTCTCGCCTCCTGCAGTAATTGCGCGTGCACGAACGCTGTCGCCGAACTGGACGACCGCCACGAAGCTGTTCCCGCTCGTGCCGTACCACTTCTTCGTTCCGGGATACACGTGCGCGGCGAACGATGCGAGTGATCCCCATCTCGAGTAGACGAACGGAATCGGAATGCTCGGCAGCGCGTCGTCGAACTTTGGATAGATATCGTCGGTGATGCGCTGGAACCGGTTGATTTCTCCCCACGGTGTTTGCCACCGACCGAAATCCTGCGTGAGCTTTGTCGTCGCCGCGACGAGCGACTGAAGACGCTCTGCATCTGTCGCGCGCTCGATGACGTACGTCTCCTGCGATATCCGAGCTGCGCGGGGCTTGGTGCCGACGCGATTGAAGACATCCTCTCCCCAGAAGATTGCGAGGGATGTCGGAATGGAATTAATCCCCCAGCGGTCGTCCCAGCCGCGCAGCGCGGCGATCGGAGCCGCGAGGCTCGCCTTCATCGGATCAGTCGACGAAAGATTGTCGTAAGACTTGAGCAATCCCGGAATCATCCGTGCGAATGTCGGCAGCCAGCTGTCATACGCGGCCGAGATGAGGGACGCGACGGTGAAATCTTTCTTGCCCGAGAGAACGCGCAGTGCATGGCGCCCGCGCGACGATTCCTCCGTGCTGATTTCTACGTAGCGAGGGAAATTCTCGCGCTTCGGGCTGTACGGACCAGCCGCCGACCACGGCCAGTTGTTGCTGTTGAACACCCAGCCATTTGGCGGATTGATGACGTTCGGAGATTCGTCGATCGACAGCACGCCGTGCCACTCGGTGCGCGGATCGCTCCCGTCGACGGGATGAGTCCAGTCGAAGGAAGTATCGCGTCTCGGAATAAAATTGGAGTGGAAGTACGCGATGTTCCCATCGGCGTCGGCATAAGTAGTGTTGTTCGACGAATTGGTGTGCAGCTCGAGAGTCTCGCGGAATGCTTTGAGATTCCGCGCTTTCATTCGCGTGAATGATTGGATCAGCGCGTCGAGCGGGCGCTGCATCAGTCGCACCGCCACCCATTTCCCATTCTGCTCGCGTATAATCGGACCGTGATGGGTGTGGAAGATCGTGAAAGTCTTCTGCGCCATTCCCTGCGGCGTCCGGTAGCTGATGACGGCCTTCTCCTCGGTCACGGGTCGCTCGGCGTTGCCGTAGCGATACACGTAGTGATCGCCGCGCTTGGTTACGGTCTCGAGATACTCGTCGATGTTGTCGGCGCCGGTGGACGAGTGCATCCAGCCCGCGCGCTCGTTGAAGCCCTGATAGACGAAGAACTGTCCCCACGTCACCGCACCATCGTCGTTCAAGCCCTCCTGACTCGTGACCTGCACCTCGGCGCGGAAGAAAAACGACGTGTGCGGATTGATGAGGAGGAGCGCGTGATGCGCGAGAGTATTGGAGGGCGCGATGGCAGCGCCGTTGGAACCGTTGTCGGGAAGCGGGAAGGGGGAAGAGGGAAGGGGGAAGCGGGAAGCGGTACTACGGACAGGGCTCGTCGACGCAGAGGCAAGGTCGCGCTTCCCGCTTCCCGCTTCCCGCCTCCCGCCATTCGCTTCCCGCTTCCCGCCTCCGTAAAATGCCGCGAGCTGCCTCAGGTCGACCGACTCGATATCGGGTCCGATGCTTCCGTCGCTGAAGGCGAGCGGCATCCACGGCTCGAAGCGCGCGATGACCTTTGGCTTCACCTCAGGATGCTTATATAAGTAGTAATTCAAACCGTCCGCCCACGCGTTCATCACCGATTGAAGCCACCGTGGCGCGCGCGAGTAAATCGCTTTGAGAGAATCCGGATTGTTGATCAGCCGATACCTCAGGTCACGATAAATCGCGGCTTCTCCCTCCGACTCGGCGGCGCGTCCGAGCGCGTCGAAGTAGTTGGTCTCGATGCGATTGAAGTCGTCCTCCGCCTGGGCGTAAAGGAGACCGAACACCGCATCGGCGTCCGTCTTTCCGGAGATGTGGGGAATTCCCCAATCGTCGCGGGTGATCGTGACATTCTGCGCTTCGCGGGACCAGCGGGCCAGGTCAGCGCGCGAAGGAGACGCGGGTGTTTGCGCTGCGGACGTTGAAGCGAGCGCGGCGCTAAGGAGAACGATTTTGCTGAATGCTTGGGTCATGACTGAAGATAACTCAGACTGCGTGCACTCGACCGGCCCAGAGACGTGACCGGTTGAATCACCCGATAGTCTGCTAGCTGTGCCTGTACTTAGGATGAAACCGTTCAGCCTCTGCTTTCTCGGATGCGCAGCGATCGCGTGTGCGAAAGACGTACGCGAGTCGCCTGCATCCACGCCTCCGTTGGCGGGCCCGGCGATCGCAACCGTGCCGCTTCCCTTGCCGGATTCTGGCGTCGGTAGTTGGGAGCTATCCCTGCTGGATTCGACCGTGCCTAAACCGGTGCCAGATACGACGACGCGTCCTCCAATGAGCTGGTCTGATAGCCTCCACGCTTTTCCGGCGGCGCCGACAGTAACCCTGACGGGGAAAGCTCAAAGTTGCAATCCCGGGTTACCGATCAGACTGCTGGGCGTCGGCGATGTCAAGATATCGGCGTTTCGAGTCGACAGCGTGCCGTCGCTAATGGCGTATCTCAATGCCTTCGATACTACAGGTGCCTCTGAGATGATGAGACTGGACACCTTGTTAACCAAGGCAGACAGCGTCGCGAGAATCTCAAAGGCCCTCGGTCGCGCAGTCAGTGACTCGCTCGGCATTTTCCGATTCACGATACCCGTTACCGATAGCGTTCTTATTTACGCAACATGGTATGATGACGGCGACACGTTTCCCGAGGCGCACATTACGATGAGCGGGCGCACAAGCCGCGAATTCGTGTTAGACATTGCGCATGGAGGGTGTAGTCTTCCAAGTAACTGAGTGCAGATTACTGCCGCTCGACGGCGCCTCTGGTGCTGAAAGCTAAAAGCTGAAACCAGCCACCGACAAAATGAGGTTGCGAGCGTGCTCCACATTTCCAAACTGTCAGCTGCCGTCTTCGTTCTCGCGATTTGTGCTTGCGCTTCGCGCAATGGAGTGAGTACGGACCGTCCCGTACCCGGTCCCGTCATCCCGGGGACTTACGCGACTCTCATCTGCGACGGACCGCGAACGTGTACAGCCCAAGACCCACGGAGTGTCTATGCCCATGGAACCATCGTAGTTCTGGATCGAGAAACATCTTCCCTCGCCGACACTCTTCACCGATTGTTTCCCTACGCTGAGATTGTCCCCGCAGCGTTCGATCATGTTCAGGTCTGCTATCTATTTCGTATCAATCCCTCGGTCAAGGCACGACAAGGCGGCCCCGAGTCAAGCGGGTTTAGCGATTTGGTAATTTCACCTGAAGACGACTCCGTTTCTTTTTCTCTCGGTTCAATGGCTGACGCAGGCTATACCGCGCAGGTCGTCATGAAGAACGGAGCGATGACCGGAAATGCAATTGGCTGGAACGCGAACCAGGTGTTCAAAGATGATACTGTGAACGGTCAACGCATTCTTCGCCGCCGCCCTAAAGCGGAACTCGCGGCCATACTAGGTCCGGCGGATAACCTGATTGGCACACGTGTAGGCCCGCCTCGCGAACAAGTGTGTCTCGCCGGCGGAAGGTATTAACTGAAAGAGCAGTCTTCTTTCTCGATTTCATCCATTGCTGACATTCTGATTCAACTCGCTCACGTCGCGTGGGATTGGACAGGCGCGACGGACTGATGGGTCAACCAATCCTCGAAAGTTGTCTCGCCTAAAGCGTTGGCATTGTCCGGCACGAGCGTCCGCTCTCCGAGCTTGGAACCGAAGTAACGCGCGTTTGGATCTGCGATCACCTTACGCTTATCGTCGCGCGCAGCGAGGTATCGGCTCACGACCTGGTCAAGGCGAAACTGCTCAGGGCCCGCCACCTCCAGGATGCCATTCAGTGGTGAACCGACCGCGACGCGGGCGACCACCGTCGCAACATCCTCGGCTGCCATTGGCTGAGACAGTACAGGCGCGAGTCGCACCTTATCGCCGTCAGTAGCGGCATCGGCAATGCCCTTAGTGAACTCGAAGAACTGCGTCGCGCGGACGATCGAGTACGGTATCGATGAAGCCTCAATCAGGTTTTCTTGCGCGATCTTGCCACGCATGTAGCCGCTGTCGGTGCGCCCATTTATACCGACGACGGAGAGCGCGACGTGATGCTTCACGCCTGCCGTCGCTTCCGCCGCCAGGAGGTTGGTGGTTGACGTCTGGAAGAAGTGGAGTACCGCTTCGTCCTCGAACGATGGGGAATCCGAGACGTCAACGACCACCGCCGCGCCTTTCACGACTTCTGATAGCCCAGCGCCCGTGATCGTGTTTACGCCACTGCGCGGCGATGCGGGTACCGCTTCATGGCCCTGATCACGCAGTTTGCGGACGACCTTCGAGCCGATCAGCCCGGTGCCGCCGATGATTACGATTTTCATATCGCTCCTCTCAATTGATCTCTACTCGCGCGTGAATTGCCAGGTAACCCGATGTGGGTCATTAGCGAAGGATGCATGCGTGGGGCGAACCCGAACTAGTAGTATAAGTTCGCAGTGAGAGCATAGGCCTCGCGTTCCCACGGCCTCGGTTTATATGGAATCAATCCCGACATTCCGCTCACGAGGCATGGACCTAATAATCCGAGATCGAGATGCCGCAGGAATCGACGTCCGAATGGTAAATGTTCGATTGCTTGTCTTTCAGGCGGAAGGCCGATCGCATCTTCGAAAAAGTCGTCCTGAAGAATGTGCACATTCTCGTGGTAGATCACGTTCGCCGTTCCAGGAAGAACCGTGAATGCGTCTTGCGATAGGCGGATAGTGCCAAGCTCGGTGATAGCCGTGAGAGTATAGTCCTCAACTTGGCCAAAAGAGGCGCGCCTGTCTCTGAACACGGGGACACCAGAGGACAAGGTCCTGTGCAGATCGAGGCTGGTGTTTGAAGCAATCGCCAATCCGACCAGCGCTCCAAAATCGGCTACGTCGAGTCGCCAGTCCCAGCTACGCTCGCCGTATTCGAGACTCATCGGCCCAATGGGAAACACGAATAGCGTGTGTTCCTCACCCGAGCTAGCTGTTAGAGAAACTCCGACGGCGGAGACCTCTCGGCCCAGGAAACCGGAGCCGTTGAAGGGAGTTGCGGCAATCTGTCTTCCGGCTGACATAAGGAGTCCGCCAGCGGCGCCCTGCGTGAGACCTTTCCACTTGGACGAGTGCCTTATGCTCGCCCAAACCAATCCAGTCACTGACCCGATCGCGCCGTTGATTGCGAGGTTGGTGATGCGGGTGTTAACGGGCAAGGGCGGCACGTCGTTGGAGATAACAACTACCTGCGCGCGTAGCGCGGGCGCAACGAAAAGGATCGCTAAGAGGAGCTTTGTCACGACTTTGGGAAGGTCAGCTCACCTAGCCGCTAGAGTCGCGGATCGACCGGCTCGGATTCCAACGCGAGCACACCGAAGACGCATTCGTGTACGCGTCGCAGCGGCTCGTTCCTCACGAATCTCTCGAGCGCTTCGACCCCCAGTGCGAACTCGCGCAGTGCGAGCGATCGCTTCGTCGATAGACCGCGCTGGCGCAGACGCTCCAGATTTTCCGGCAATGTGTACTCGGGACCGTAGATGATTCGCAGATATTCCCGTCCACGACACTTCACCGCAGGCTGAACGAGACCTCTCCTGCCACGCGCGACGAACGACAGCGGTTTAACAACCATTCCCTCACCACCGCGGCCGGTCAGCTCTTCCCACCAACGTATTGCCGCCTCTTCGCTCGACGGATCGGTGACGTCCACTACCATATAAGGAGTCGCCAGCAGGATTTCCCCATCCGCACGACACGCCTCGGCCAACGTCTCCATGTGCCAGACGTGATCCTTGTCGACATAGACGGCGCCTTCAGTCGCGAGAATGTGGAACGGCGCGAGTCGGAGATCACTGACGGAGTTCACGGGCCAGGAATACCGGCGATATGCCTCTTCGTACTTGCCGGCGAGATCCATTCGCTGCTGATAACGATCGAGAAGGCCGGCAACCTCGACGTCGCGTTCTGCCGCAGTCTTCAAAACAGCCACGGTCTCAGGCAATGCGGACCGAGCTGCCGCGCCAACAGGAGCGTACTGCTGCTGAATCAGCTCCTGCGCCTTTGCCGACCACGGCATTAGCTCGCAATCCAGAATCACCCAATCAGTATTGAGGTTTTCCCAGAACGATGTGTTCGTGAGCGCATCACGGATTTTGTCGAGCAACGCGCGCTCCGTCTTCGCGTTGTCGAAGAAGCGCCGGCCCGTGCGCGTGAAAATCACGCCGACTTCGTCCGCAACAACACCGAACCGTTTGCGTGCAGCGTCCGCATCTCGGCAAACCACGATGACGGCGCGCGAGCCCATGTGCTTCTCCTCGCACACGACTTTCGGCACCGCATTGTGCCGATAGTACTCGAACGCCTCCTTTGGATGCTCGAGCAATCCCTCCTGGCTCGTCGTCTCGGACGGTGACATCGTCGGCGGCAGATGCACAAGCCATTTCGGATTTGTCGCGAATCGACTCATGATCTCGAGCGCCGCGATTCCGTTCTCCTCCCGGATCGTGACGTTGCCGTGCAGTCGAGTTCCTACGATTCGCTTTCCTGTGACATCGGCAAGATCGAGTACATCGTCGAGCTGCTGCTGTGAGGTCAAAGCAGGTGCGGCTGACGCCTCGGGCAAGAACGGCCTAATGGGTTCGGCGTATGTGTTGTGCGCGGCCACGGAAACGAGCTCTTTCTCCGGATACCTGAGCGCTGTCAATCTTCCACCGAACACACACCCGGTGTCGATGTTGATAGTGCGATTCAACCATTCCGGTTCGGGCACGGGCGTGTGCCCGTACACAACCATCGCCTGGCCGCGATACTCCGCCGCCCAGTTGTACCGAATCGGCAAACCAAACTCGTCGGTCTCCCCCGTGGTCTCACCATACATCGCAAAGTCGCGCACCTTCCCCGATCCTCGGCCCTGCATCTCCTGCTTCATCCCGGCGTGCGCGACGACGAGCTTGCCGTCGTCGAATACATAGTGGCTCACAAGCGAATCGATGAAGTCGGCGACGCCGGCACTGAATTCGGGTGGCTCCGCTTCGAGCTGTCGCAGTGAGTCCTGCAAGCCATGAGTAATCTGCACGTCTCGGCCGCGCAGCTTTCGCATCAACTTCACATCGTGATTCCCGGGAACCGCGAGCGCGACGTCCGCGTCGACCATCGCCTTCACGATCTTCACGACATCGGGAATTCGCGGACCTCGATCTACTAGATCGCCGAGGAAGACAGCCTTGCGATCGGGATGTCGCCAGGTGCCGCTTGCATCGCGGGCGTAGCCGAGCGTGGCGAGCAGCTCCTCTAATTCGTCGGCGCAGCCGTGGACATCACCGATGATGTCGAACGGCCCGTGATCGCCGCGCCTATTGTTCCAGAGGGGCTGACGCTCGATGACGGCAGCTTCCGCTTCTTCGGGTGAGTGAAGCGTGAACGTGTGCCGGAATCCCTCGCGTTGAAGATTCCGCAGAGAACGGCGGAGCTGACTCTGTTGATTGCGCACTACATGGGGCCCGAAGGCGCGATCAGCTCTATCCTTGTTGCGGTCGTGACAGATCCGCTCGTTGATGTCGAAGACGATTGCAACCGGGAGGACATGATATTCGCGCGCGAGCTCGACGAGCGGCTTCCGCGCCTCGGGTTGGACGTTCGTTGCGTCGACAACGGTTAGCAGCCCACGCTCCAGTCGCTGCGCCGCGATCGCGTGCAGAATTGCAAACGCCGCGGTTGTTGCGCTCTGATCGTTCTCGCTATTCGAAACCAGCCCACGACAAAAATCCGAAGACAGAGTCTCAAACGGCGCAAACTTCGTCTTCGCGAACGTCGACTTGCCTGAGCCCGAGGCTCCAATCAGCACGACGAGCGATAGCTCCGGAATGGTGATCTTCCGACCGCCACTTTGCGGAGTGTTGATGTCCGTAGTCCCTTCCTGAATTCCGGTCACTGCTTATTCGCGATGGTGAAGACGCCCATCTGTGTCGGCGCGCCGAGTTTTGGATCTTCCGGCCCGATCGGCAGGAAGCGCACGGTATAGCCATGCGCTGCCGATACGCGTTCCGCCCAGCTCTGAAACTGGTCGCGCGTCCACTCGAAACGATGATCGCGATGACGGAACTGTCCTGCGGGAAGAGATTCCCACGTGACATTGTACTCGACGTTGGGAGTAGTGATCGCGATCACGCCGGGCCGAGCGAACGCGAAGACCACTCGCTCGAACGCGGCCAGCCGCGGCGCATCGAGGTGCTCGATGACTTCGACAACCGCGGCTGCATCGTAGCCGGTGAGCCGAGAGTCGCGGTACATGAGCGAGCCGTGCACGAGCTGGATGCGCTCGCGCTGCATGGGAGGGATCCGATCGAGGTGAAGTCGCTCCTTCGCGGTTTCCAGTATCCGGTACGAGACGTCCATGCCGACGATCTCCGTGAACTGCTTCTCGGCGAGGAGCAGCTTCAACAGACGGCCCTCGCCGCAGCCTAGGTCGATGACTCGGCTCGCTCCACTTCCTTTGAGAACGGTGAGTACTGTTACGAGCCGCTGATCGTGAAGGCTGAGCGCGCGCTCGAGCCGCGTCTCGTCATTCGCGACGGCTTCAGGATCTCTGTCGGTCGCGGGAACTCCCTCTTCCAAAGTGAGTCGCTCAATGGCGTCGTCGACAAGGCTTCGAAAGTGGCGAAGGTAGCGGCGCGTGATGGTTTCGACTTCGGGGTGCGTGCTAAGCCATCCTTCGCCGTGGCGAAGGAGTTTCGCGACCTCGTCGTCGCCGACCCAGTAATGCTTCTGGTCATCGAGTACGGGAATGAGAACGTAGAGATGCGCGAGAAGGTCGCAAAGTCGTTTCGTTCCCGAGAGACCGACGGTGAAGTATCTGCTGTTCGATGCCGGTGTGCGCTCGTCGAGCGGATGCGCCTCAGCGGTGATGACATAGCCGAGCGGCTCGAAGAGTCGGCGCAGAAAAACTTCGCCGCCTTTGGATGGAACGACGGCGAGCCGTGCCTCGAGAGGTATCTCTGCTTCGGCGAGTGACGGACGGTCTTTGCTGCGTCCCGCCATCGCGGTTCCAAACACATCGGCGATTGCGACGCTAAGGAAAGAGCTCGCGACGTACGGGCGATCGTTCACGTACTGATCAAGGAGTCCTCCTTCGCCCGAAGGACCCTTCCGATTACGAACTAATCCGACCGGATCGACATCCAGCAGGAGCGCGACGGTGCACGCGTCCTCGGTCGCTTCGGGATAGAAGACGTGAGCCTTCCCGAAGGATTGGGGGAACGACTGAACTCGATTCGGATTCTTGTGAAGCAGGAATCCTAGGTCGGTTGCGGGGTTGTGGGTGGTGCGGATGGTGAGGAGCATGCGGATGTCGATTGAGGCATCCGCAAATTAAGTATTGGCGGATCGGCCCGGAACGGACCTATGTCCGTCTAGAGGAGTCGCGGGACAATCTTGTACGGCGTCGGGTTCTCAATTCGGAGCTTTCCGAACTCTGGATGCTGAGGATTGACCAGAATATTCTCTCCGTCGGGTGCGACCGCACTTGGTACTCTCAGCGCCATGATCGACCGGACGCGATCCACTCGTCACCAATCGCCTGTAGATGCGGTGGGGAAGGCGATGTCCTCCAATCTGCCGGCAGCCTGGACCGATCGAGATCTTCGATGAGATGATCAGGGAGTGTCGCCTGAATCATGGAATACGACGCCAAAACTCCGCTGCTATCATCCATGTTGACTATCAGCTCGAGCACGGCCAACGCCGAGTTGGACGACGTGTAAACCATTCGCGTCCCTGGGCTGTTCCATCGACCGCCGAAAACGCGGGCGCCCTCGCCGTCGAATGCTATAGTCGCGTATTTGGTTTTCGTCAGGCGCCAAACCTTCATCGCCTATGACGGAATCCCGTGTTCGAGACGCCCGATCAGGCGTTCGACTTCAATTGCGCCGGCATCCGTCGAAGTCAACTCGAGGGGCTCTTTGCCGCCCAACGCATGTACGGGTTTTGTCAGCCACTCCCGGGCTGCGTCGGGGTTTCCCTCGAACAACTCGATTGCCCGAGCAAAAACACGGGAGAAACGAGCGAGTCTGTCTGACTCTTCGGGCGAGAGGCGACGGGCGGCTTTTCTGCGAGCGAGCGTCCGCTCCGGGATTTCTACAATTTGCGCGAGGAGGCGAAGAGACAACTCGGTATTGCGTTGGAACCGTTCAAATGCGGAATAGCTAAAGCCACGCTGGATCTGATCGACTGCGTGTAGCGGATCGTACTTACGCAGGCCGAAGAGGGCCAGGTAATAATGTCCCTGACGGTGGCCGGGCCGCGCATGGTCCAACAATTCACTGATATCAGCCGAGGCGTGTTCGACGAACCGGGTCGGCCTGGTTTTGGTGGTTGCCATATGGCATAAGATAGTACGCCAAGTGGCAGAGATCAACCTCTTCTTACTACCTTATTCAATTCGCCTTTAGCCGCCGGCGGATTCACGAACTGACCACTAAGCCAATCATCGAATTTCGTCGCAGCGATGGTGGCATTGTCGTCGGGCACCAGCGTGCGGTCCGCAAGCTCTGCCCCATAATAGCGCGCGTGTGGATCCACGATCACTGAACGTCGATCGTGCCCTGCGACGAGGTAACGGCCGACAATCTCATCCAGACGGAATTGCTGTGGACCGGCCACCTCGACGATGCCGTTGATCGGCGAACCGACCGCGACTTTGGCGACTTCAGTCGCGACATCTTCCGCCGCCGTAGGCTGAATCTTTACGGGTGCGAGCCGCACGGTGTCACCGACCGTCGCACCGTCGGCGATGCCTTTCATGAACTCGAAGAATTGCGTGGCGTGGACGATCGAGTACGGAATTGCCGACTGCTCGATCAGCTTTTCCTGGGCGATCTTCGCCCGCATGTAACCGCTCCCGGGCATGCGATCAGTGCCAACGACGGAGAGCGCGACGTGATGTCGCACGCCCGCCGCCGATTCCGCTTTGAGGAGATTCGTGGTCGAAGTCTGGAAGAAGTTGAGGACGGCGGTGTCCTCAAATGACGGCGAGTTCGAGACGTCAACGACAACGTTGGCGCCCTTCAGCACCTCGGCCAGCCCCTCGCCGGTGAGAGTGTTGACGCCAGTATTCGGCGACGCAGCGATGGCTTCATGACCCTGGGCCCTGAGCTTGCGGACAACCTTGGATCCGATGAGTCCGCTTCCACCGATGACTACGATTTTCATAATGCCTTCCTCGACGGTTGTCGTAGGCGAGCCGAACCATTCAGCTCGGAATTCTGAAGAGGTGACTAGGGCGTCTGGTTCTATGCCGAAATCGTCGTAGTCGGCGAGAGTACAGTGCCCGATCCCGCAAACGGATCGGTTGGGAACCGCGGCTGCGTCTCAGGTGCCGGCCGTGAATGCTCTGACAGCGCTAACTGGGCTGCAAGAGTCTGCTTGAACTGTTTTGCTTCCGCTATTGTCACCACTTCTATTTGGAGACCGAGTTTCGTCAGCTCGGCCTGCACTTCGGCGATATCTATTCTGAAGAATTCCTTTCGATCGTTGCTCCAATTCAGCCGGCGATCCCGAAAATGTGTGTGTAGTTGGTTCTCAAGCTCCGGTGCATTTTCTGAGTAGATCATCGCATGAATATCGAACGGGAAAGGTACAGAAGCATCGCCGAGCTCCTGAACTCGTTCCTCGGGATCCAGCCTTCTAGTAAGCCCGATTTTGATAACTCCTTCGCCGAATGCGCCGACATTTGAAATGATGTAAACGTGGCCGACTTTGGTAAGCTGCGCCTGAGCAAGAGCGCGGTCCTTCCTATCTCGCGCCGCGGCGAGATCTGCTTCGAGCGCTTGAATTCGAGTTTGCATTACTTGTCGCTCACTCTCGGCTGCGGCTTTTAGTTGGGCTTGTGCCTGAGTCAGCGCCTTCTGGTAAGCAGTTTCATCAGCCAGAGCATCATCGTGCTCACGTTGCAGCTCCCTCTGAGCTTTTTCTTCTTCGCGCTGGTCGGCGCGTTGATGCCGCTGTTCTTCGCGTTCTTGCTGTTTCTTTTCAGCTGCCCCAAACACCAACTTCAATTCCTCGAGACGCGACAAGCGATATTCGTCAGTTAAGGTTACCTGGAGAACAGTCCCGAGCTTGTTCAACGCTTCAAAAGTCTTGTTGATGCGGGTCTCCATTACTGAGTAGTTGTTCCACGAAACATTTGCGACCGCTGCTTCTGACTCTGCGTTAAACGCCCGGAGGACGACCTTTTGCGATTGCTTCACCATTCGCTCACCATCTCGCTTGCTCCCTCCAACGGACCAGGAGGCCCCGCATTTGACAGCATGATCTGATTTGATCAGCGCTTTCTGTCGATCGCGGACGTTCGCTATCGCGGTCTTATAGGATTCCGTGTCCTCGAAAGTGAAATGGGGCTGATAGAGACCGACTTCGATGTTCGAAAGGCTTTCTTCAAGGCTCCCGACTTCTTTGGAGAGTTCCTCATATCGCGCGAGTCCTACTTCGTATCGATGCGCAAAATCAGCGGTTTCTGCCTGAACCTTATTGAGCTCGCGCTTCGCCGACTCTTCGTTTGCAGAAGACTCCTTTCGTAGCGCGTCGACTTGAATCTGAGCATCCAGTAGAAGGTGTTCTCTCTCCTTTTGAGCATCCGAGCGAACGCGTTCACCTTCCTTCTGCGCGTCCAGAATCGGTGCATACCGCCGTTCAAGCACCCGACTTCGATTGTAGAAGCGAAGCGTTAAGAAACCCAGGGTGATCGCCGCTATGGCGGCAACCGCGGCAAGAACTGAAGTGAGCTCCATTCTACACTCTGCTGATGGCGTTGCGAACCTATGCTTGCTCCGATCCAGCATAGAGCGGGAGTGCTAGACAGGCAAGCTTTTTTCTAAGTGCGAAGGGATTCCTGGGTTCTTTCTGCCCAATTCGCTAACGTGATATGTCCATTCTCTATCACTATAGGGTCAATTCTCTATCACTCCGCTCTGGCACAGAGCTAGCAAGCCGCATTGAC
This sequence comes from Gemmatimonadaceae bacterium, assembly GCA_050733435.1. Lineage (GTDB taxonomy): Bacteria > Gemmatimonadota > Gemmatimonadetes > Gemmatimonadales > Gemmatimonadaceae > UBA4720. The sequence goes on from JBOHTB010000019.1 coordinate 34,335, forward strand.
GAGCACCCGGTCACAGTGAGCTAGTATTTGCGCGCTGGCCGTTGATCGACGAGGGAAAGGGATGGACATTCTCGATGACGACAACACCCTAGCTCGTCACTCCACTGTCTCGAACGCCGTCAAATTATCTCGAGCCGCGAGAGCGATCGTCATCACCGCGGTCACATGCGCGTTGGCGCGTCCCATTCTCGCGCAGGATAGCATCCCCATCCGTCCGGACACCATCCACGGAACAATCCGCACCGCCGACGACAAGCCTGTGCCCGGAGTCAAAGTCGTTGCGACGATGGCCCCCGACCGTTTGCAACGCACCTCCCTCACTGACAGCGCCGGTAATTACTCGATGGTCTTCCAGGATGGCACCGGCGATTATTTCCTCTCCGCGTCCAAAATCGGTTGGGGCCCGCAGAGAAAACGACTAACTCGCGTCGATCAAACGTCGCTCCCACCATGGGATCCAGTCATTGCGCAGATCGCCGTCAATCTCGACGAAGTCACGGTCGTGGCGAAGCGAGAGCCACTTGATGCGGGCCGACCCGCAGCTTCGGTCGGAGATAATGTCGCGACTCTTCCAGGTCTCAACGGCGCTCTCACTCCCGAGGAGCTCGGTAATCCGGACGCGGTGTTGGCGGCGACGCCGGGCGCCGTGCAGACCGCTGACGGCGTGTCGGTACTCGGTCTCTCGCCGGATCAAAACAACGTCTTGCTGAATGGTCTGGCGTTTGGAGGCACCGTTCCCCGCGACGCACGAACGCTCATTCGCGTTTTCACCACCGCGTTCGATCCTGCTATCGGAGGTTTCAGCGGCGCACAAACAAGCATCGATCTGGCGCCGGGTTTCGAATATTCATCACGCCGCGCGCGATTCACCTTCGACGATCCCTCACTTCAGTGGGGCGGTGCCGCCGAAAATCGGCTGGGCAATACGTACAGGCAATCCATCCTGAGTGCTGGCGCTGACGGTCCCTTCGCCGAAGATCGCTTCACATACAGCAGCGCCGCACAGATCTCACGCCGTACGAGCGGAGTACCCTCACTATTGGGCACCAGTCCAAGTGCATGGAACGCGCTCTCAATTACAAACGACGCGGTGACCGAGCTAAAATCTTCGGCGTCGGCTGTCGGTATTCCGCTTTCAGGTGAAGAGGTGCGCGGAACCCAGCAACGCATCTCGGCAATCTCTCGCATTGATCACACGCCCTATTCGCGCCGACGCTGGGGAACGATCGCCTCGGGAGAATACGCGAGGGCTGATGCTCTTGGTCTCAGCCCTTTCGAGGCGGCGGAGCAGGGGGGACGCGAGACAGCGATACAGGCGGCAGCGCAGGCATTTTACGTAACGCCGATCAAATCGGACGGCGGGAATGAGCTGAAGACGGGAGTCTTGTTGAGCGATCGTCACACACGTCCGGTGTCGTCGCTCCCGGAGGCGAGCATTCTCGTCGGCACTCCGGATGCAGGACCAGCGTCATTCGCACTCGGCGGAAGCAGCGCCGCGGACGTCAGAACGTCGGCTGCGGCATGGCAGACGTACGACGAAGCGCAGTGGTACGCGACCAACCGGCAGGTCATGAAGATCTACGTCGAGTCTTTGCTGGGGATGAACAGCAATCGTACGATCGCGCCGTCGTCGGGAATCTTCTTCTACGATTCGCTGTCCGCGCTGCGCGCGAACACACCAACTCTCTTCGCGCGCTCTTTCGACACGCCGCACAGCTCTGCCCGGCAGTGGACTGGCACTCTCGCGGCGAGCGACGCGTGGCGACCGATTCGGAGCTTTCAGATACAGTTCGGCGCTCGGGGCGAAGCGAGCAAGTTCCTCAACGTTCCAGTTCGTAACGACTTGCTCCAGCAGACGCTCGGCGTACGCACTGACCACATGCCCGGCGGTGCTCACGTTAGTCCGCGTGTCGGCTTCAAATGGGATTATGTACGCCCGAGACGCAACAGTGCACAGGGTCCTCTTGGCAGTCGAGTGCTTTCGCCCGGCGGATCATTTCACGGCGGCATCGGTGAGTTTCGATCGGTCGTCCCAGCGCCCGCCGCGCTTGCTTCATACGCTCTGACTGGCGTAGCGACCGCGAGACGAAGTCTGATCTGCACAGGCACCGCCGTACCAACTCCCGATTGGGCGGGCTACAGCATGGGAGAAGCTCCGCCATCGAGCTGCGTCGGAGACGGAACGACACCAAGTCCCGGAATCTCCGAGAGCAATTCGCCCAATGTCGTTGTCTGGGATCCGTCGTACGAGCCACCGCGCGCCTGGCGTGGCAACCTCGGATGGACCGGTTACCTCAAGTTTCTGAGCCTTACTATAGATGGCACTATAACGCGAAACCTGGATCAGCGGAGCAATCTCGATGCAAACTTTCTAAACACGCCCCAGTTTTTTCTGACGCAGGAACAGAATCGCCCCGTTTACGCCGCGATAAATGAGATCGACACTCTCACCGAGCGAATTGCTCCAGGTGCAGCGCGCCGTAGCGATGCGTTCTCTACCGTTATCGTTAGGCGTTCGGACGCTCGTTCCACCGCGAAGCAATTGCTCGTCAACGTAACTCCGAACTGGAATTTTGCCTGGTACTTTGGCTCGGTGTCGTATGCGCTGACCGACGTCCACGTTGTCGATCGCGGATTCGACCAGTCGACGTTTGACGATCCGACGATTCTCCACGCTCATCGCAGCCTTCTCCCAGGCAGGCAGCAGTGGCACATCTACGCGGGCGTGAACAAGCAGTGGTTCACAATGACATTCGTCGCGCGGTTCTATCAGGGAGAGCGATTCACGCCGCTCGTCGACCGCGACATCAACGGAGACGGATTCGCGAACGACCGCGCGTACGTGCCGAGCCTCTCGGCCGCGGACAACGCTCCGGTTGACATGACGCAGTTCAGGACGCTCGTGGCGAGTGCGCCGAGTTATGTGCGGAAGTGCCTGCTGGCACAGGGTGGTAGAGTGGCCGCGCCCGGAAATTGTCAGGCACCGTGGCGCGTCGTGACGAATGCGCAGCTTTCCTTTCCACAGCTTCCCGGAAAGTTTCAGCGTGCGAAGGTCCAGCTCGATCTCGAGAACCCTGCAGGCTTGGTCGATCTCGCGTTGCACGGATCCAATAAGCTGCACGGCTGGGGATCGCCGAACGAGATCGATCCGACATTGCTCCGCGTGCGCAGCTTCAATCCGGCGACGCATAGCTTCGTCTACGACGTCAATCCGATGTTTGGACAAGCGCAACGGATGCAGATCGCGACGCGGATGCCGTTTCGTGTGTCGCTTGGTGTTACGCTCGATCTGGGCGTGCCGTACGAGGTGCAGCAGGTCGGACGAGTTCTGCGCTCGATAAAAGGTGCAGCGCCGAGTCGGGTGAGCGATCTGGTACGAAAGGAATTCGCGTTGCAGGTTCCGGATCTTTACGCGATGATCCTGCGACAAAGTGACTCGTTGCTGCTAAGTCCCACTCAGATCCACGCGCTACAGGCCGCGGACGATGAGTATCGCCCGCGCGTCGATTCGGTGTGGACGCAGCTGGACGACGACATCGTCAAGCTTCCCGAACCGTACGATCAGGGGACCGCGTACGCACTGATTGATCGGGCGGTTGGGAGAGCCTGGGAAATTACGCAGGGAGAATCCCCGCGCATCAAGGCAATTCTGTCGCCGATTCAATTGAGGTTGGCGCCGCTCAATGTGCGGTACGTAGTGATGGCGACCAAACCAGTGCGTCTTCCGTTCATGACGCCTCCGGTGTTGCCTTAAGGACCTCCGCCGAATGCCTCGTTATATGGCAGCCACCGAATGGCCATCCTCACCAGGTTCGATGGAGAAAGTCATGCGGTACTTCGAAGCGCTTACTCCCGGAACCCGTGCCACCGCAGTAGCCAGCTCGTCGCTGATCTCGCTTGCGATTATGATGCCGCGACTCGGCCCATTGCCAAGGTGCTTGTCCACCCAGCCCATATAGTAGAGCAGCTGCCCGAGGGCTTTCGTTCTGCCTTGGGATAACTTCAGCTCGATCACGACGTATTTACCCGCACGATCGATGGTGAGTAGGTCGATGCGACCCCCGTCTACGGCGAACTCAACTCCGCGCGTGCCCTTATTGTCGTAAAGTCGGAGGCCCTGTTCGACTCGTTCGAGGTTCCGCGCGAGAAAATCGCGAAGGTGTGCTTCCAACGCGAACTCAAGACTATCTTCGGACGGAACCTCATCGCTGGCTTCATCGGCGCCGTCTGCGAGATGCCCGGCCAAAAAGTCTTCGTAGCGATTCTTGAGTCTCAGGTACCACTTGTACTTACGCTCTCCGGCTGGCGTATTGCCGGCAGGCCACGACCGTGCCTTGAAATCGTCAAAGAGACCTTTCTGTTCGAGCAGCGAAACGACGTATCCGCGACGAAGAGAGGATCCGCCTGCACGATCCCATTCGATGTCCATCTCGCGAATGGCTCGCATGTCATCGTCAAACCCATGTGCATTCGCGTACTCGTAGGCTGCGCGAAGGGAGAGAATGTCCGACATGGGATTAGGCATCAAGACTCCTAGCCATATAACTCGTAATTATACGGCATGCTTATACCACAGGACCAATTGTGAGTAGCTCAAAGCGATGGTGGATAGCCCTGAATCCGGCACGGTCTCGTTAGACTTGCCAAGTACACGCTAGCTGTCGTTGCTTTTCCCAGTGTTAACGGTCATATTATAGGGCATATAGTGGGACATTGTTAGCCCCATTAAGCGGGTGGAGCAAAGACCCATTCTTGGACAAAATGATCACTTGCCGGTTAATAATTGGATCAACAGAGGGTTAGAAAATGGCGCGCGCAGAGTTGGCGATCGCATTCGCGGGTAAGACGGTAGAGTGGGCGCAAGACAAATTGGAATTGACCGTCGACGAGATTGCTCAGACAGTAGGTGCGAATCGGAAGACCGTGGCCCGTTGGAGAGAAGGTGAGAGCGTTCCCTCGCCAGATCATCGTCGGCACCTGGAGCGACTCAACCAGTTACGACACCTGCTTGAGAAGTCGTTCAGGTCGGTTACATCGATGCAAGCCTGGCTTCAGAGACCATCGCCAGGCTTGAAAGGGAAAACGCCTCTCTTCACGCTAACTGAAGGCGATCTGGACAATGTTCTCAAGCTACTCGGGAGCCTCGAGGCCGGGGCATTTCGCTGAAATTTGCAGGCAAGGTCTGGCGGTACATCCCACGTGGCGCCCATCCCCTACACGTGGGGTATCTGCTTCAGGCAGATGGTCGTTGGAACCGCTACGGCGAGTATGGCTGCCTCTATACAGCTCTATCGCAGAAGGGAGCAACTACCGAGTACGAAAAAATGCTCCGCCAGCTTGGAATCTCTCCAGCGGAGGATGCTGAGCGGGATTTAGTCTCTATTGATGTCGATGTCGCCCACGTTTTCGATCTAACCGCGCCGTCGGTTATTAATAAACTCGGAATTGACTGGCCGATGATTACCAGTGACAGCGCGGAATCGATAGAACTCTGTAGGACTCTTGCCGACTACGCGCGGGCGTACGGCAACAATGCGATAATGTCTCCGTCTGCTGCCGCTCCCGGCGAAGTCAATCTGAGCATCTACGTGGATGGAACCGCATCCGACGTCAATCTCCGGGATGGCGCACTAAGATTACCGCTAAATTACTAGCCGAGGTCGCCGAATGGACAATGCTTCAAACCATCACGCCCTTCTTCTCGCATCAGCAGTTGTTCTTGTTGCTGCAGCGACACCGGCGTCCCGTATTTCGAGCCAAACTCCGACTGTGTCCTGCTCCTCCCACCCAGCCCCCACCGAAAACCTCGCCGCCCAGCTCGCCAAATTCCGCCCCGTCCAGATGCCTTTCAATACGACAGGCCTCTCGACCCGCGAAGTGGCAATGGTGCGCAAGCTGGTCGAAGCCGGCCAGGATCTCGAAAGCATCTTCTGGCGACAAAGCGATCCCACAGGCCTCGCGATCTATCAGGCACTAAGCAACTGCCATGGCACCACAGAAAAACAGATCCACCACTACCTGCTGATCAACGGCAGCCGCTACGATCTCCTCGAAGGCAACAAGCCTTTCCTCGCCAACACTGTCTACGAGCCCGGCCACGCGCTCTATCCCGCGGGAATTACTCGCAAAGAAATTGAAGACTATGTAGCGGCGCATCCAAGCAAGAAAGCCGAGATCTACAATCCATGGACGGTCGTCAAACGACAGGGCAAAGATCTAGTCGGCGTTCCGTATCACGTCGAGTACCGGCAGTGGCTCGTCCCCGCGGCCAAGGCGCTGCGCGATGCGGCCGCGCTCTCCGACGACAAGGCATTCGCCAATTTCCTCCGACTCCGAGCCGACGCGCTGCTCACCGACAACTACTATAGTAGTGACCTCGCCTGGGTCGACCTCGACAATCACAAGTTCGACGTCATCATTGCCCCTTACGAGACGTACCTCGACGACCTCCTCGGCGTCAAAACTTCGTACGGCGTCGCGGTCATGATCCGGAATCCGGCCGAGAGTCAGAAGCTCACCATGTACACGCAGTACGCGGCCGCGATACAGGACGCGCTGCCGATTCCCGCCGCCGACCGGCCGTCGAACGCCGGTCACCCCACTCCGATGGAAGTGATGGACACGCCGTTCCGCGCCGGCGATCTCCGTCACGGCTACCAGGCGGTCGCCGACAATCTTCCGAACGATCCGCGCATCCACGCCGAGAAAGGGACGAAGAAGATGTTCTTCAAGAACTTCATGGACGCGCGCGTGAATTACGTCGTGCTGCCGGTCGCGCGTCTGCTGATGCGCGCGGATCAGGCGTCGCTCGCGTCGGGGGACGGTTATCTCACCACCACCGTCATGCACGAGATGTCGCACGGACTGGGTCCCGCGTACTCGCGCATTAATGGCAAGCAGGCCGACATCCGCGAATCGATCGGTCCCATCTACAGCGGTCTCGAGGAAGCGAAAGCCGACATCGTCGGTCTGTACGGTCTCGACTGGCTGATGAACAAGGGCGTGCTCCCCAAGTCAAAGGCGCGCGAATACTACGCGTCGCACGTCGCTGGAATCTTCCGTACGGTTCGATTCGGAACGGCCGAGGCGCACGCGAAGGCGGAGATGATGGAGTTCAACTATTTCGTGGAGCAGGGCGCGATCACGCGCGATGCATCGACGGGTCGCTACGCGATCGATTTCGCGAAGATGCCGGGTGCGGTGGCGAATCTCGCCAAGGAGATACTCACCATCGAGGCGACGGGGAATCGTGCGCGCGCAGAAGCGTGGATGACCAGGTACGATACGATGCCGGCGACCCTCAAGGCGGCGCTCGATAAGACGGGCAGCGTACCGGTGGACATCGATCCGATTACCTCGTTCGGCGATGCGGTGAAATAGACTACGAGATTTGCGACGACTCTCTGCTCGATTGCTCGTCAGGACCCGCCGGCGCGGCGTGCCATTTCTCGCGCGGTACGATCGCCGGTCGGGACGGGTCGCCCATGTAGTGGGGCGACATGATCTGCACGCCGAACTCGTTGAAGCTGTCGAGAATGTTGGCGTGCAACCGGTCGAGGACCTGAATTCTCTGCGCCGGCTGGTCAAGCGCCGCGTTCAGCTGGTATTCGATGAAAAAATCCGACAGCGCCGTCTTGAGCACGAACGGAGTCGGATCCTGGCGCAGTCCCACCGTTTCCCGCGCCGCTTTGAGCAGCATCGCTTCAACCTGCCGCCATGGCGTGTCGTAGCCGATCGTCACCGAAGTATGAAGCAGCAGCTCGCCACTCGATCGTCCGCGCGAAAAGTTCATCACCGATTCACTGACCACCACCGCGTTGGGTAGCGTCACCTCCTCCCTCTTTGTCGTCAGGATTTTGGTCGACAACATTCCCAGCTCCGTAACTGTGCCCTCGGTCGAGCCGACGCGGACGTAGTCGCCCGGCTTTAGCGCGCGCGAATACATCAGCACCAGTCCGCTCATTGCCTGACTCATCACGCCGGACGATCCGAGCGTGAGGATGAGTCCGGCGAACACGCTTACGCCCTTGAACACGTCGCTGTTGCCGCCCGGTACGTATGGATAGGCGACCACGATCGCAAACAGCCACAGCAGCGCGATGACGATGCGCTTGGTCGGATTGGCCGTTTCCGGATGAACCCACGGCACCGCGACCGACTCACTCTCGATCGCGTCGAAGAACGCGGCGACGATGCGCGCGATCCATCGGACACCGACGAAAATCAGAACGACGGTGAAGATTCCCGGGATTGCGCCGAGGGCGCCGAGCAGGAGCCGACTGATCGTCGAGGTCAGGTAGGTGCCAAGGGCCTCGCCCCAGGCGCGGGTATAGGCAAATCGGGTGAGGACGTAGGCGAGCCACATGTAAGCGATGAACAAACCCGCCGCCCAGGCGACGAAGTCGACCAGCCGCCTGACGAACAGCAGCAGACTCTCTCTCGTGAAAAGAGTGAAGCCGCCGAGGGCGATGTCGCCGAGTCTCGCTTGCGCCGCGGGCAACCGTGCCTGAATGGCGCGTCGGCCCGCCGTCAGCAGCCGCAGCGCAAGGAGGAAGATGAGCGTGGCGATTATCGAGAACGCGACCGCGCTCGCGATGTGCGTGAGGCTTCGCTCCTCTCGCATCGCGACCAGCGCTGCCTGCAATTCGCCCCTCGCCGCGCGAGCAGTGCCCTCGAGCGTGGCGCCGCCGAGGGTGTCGACATCAGCGCGAGTCAGGGTGAAGATCGGGCGCTCTCCGATGAGCACCAGCGTGCCTTCCTGGACAGGTCGGGTTTGCGCCGTATCGTGTTCCGACATCTCATCGAGCGCATCGAGGCGTCTAGTCGCGGCGGCTGCGCGGTCCGCCGGTGTGAGCGCGCCGAGTGGCGCGCGGAATACGGCGACCGTCCGGTGCTGCAGGACGAGCGGGGCGGTGTCGGCTACCGCGCTCGCGGGAGTCGTCGAATCGCTCTGCGCCTGTACGGAGGCGCCGCAAGCGCTGGAGACGATTGCAATTGCGAGTGCCACCCTCGGTCGGATTGGCATCGCTCTATGGTAACGTTTTCACACTCGCCGAACCAGCTTCCCATAATTGATTGCCACGTTCAGCTGAATAACTACCACGAGCAGGCGACAGTGTCGCAAATGCTACGGTGATGGTCCCATCACCTGGATGACAACCTTGCCGGTGACTCGGCCGGTCTCTGAGTACGCTAGCGCCTCTCGCACCTGGTCGAGCGTGAACACCTTGTCCACCACCGGTTTGATGCTGCCGCTTTCCACGAGTCGGGCGATTTCGCCGAGTTGTGATCCATCGGCGCGCATGAACAAATACTCGTAGCGCGCGTGGCGACGCCGCGCCGTTGCCGTCACTTTGCGCGACATCACTCTTATTGCGAAGATGACGAAAGGGTTGAGTCCCCAGCTGCGCGCAAATGCAACTGATGGTGTGTTGCCAATGCTCACCACCACGCCGCCGCGCTTCACGCATTCAAAGCTTCTTACGAGTGTGTCACCGCCGGCGCTGTCGAGCACCAAGTCGCAATCCCTGGCGACATCCTCGAAGCGCTCGCTCCGATAGTCGATGGGCACGTCAGCGCCGAGTCGCTTCACCAAATCCATGTTGCGCCTTCCAACGGTGGTGAAAACTGTTGCGCCGAGGTGATGCGCCAGCTGAATGGCAACACTGCCGACACCGCCGCTGCCTGCGTGGATCAACACACGTTGGCCGGGCCGGAGCTTGCCGATCTCGATCAACGCCTGCCACGACGTCAGCGCGACCAACGGAAGAGACGCCGCCTCTTCAAAGGTCACGTTGACCGGCTTGAGCGCGGCGGCGCGTTCGCGAACCGCGGCGAACTCCGCAAAGGCGCCAATGCGGTCCTTGTCGAGACGAGCGTAAACAGCATCGCCTTTTTTGAAGCGCGTGACGTTTGGTCCGACGTCGGCTACCACGCCGGCGAGGTCGTTGCCCAAAACCAGCGGGAAGCGATACTTCAACAGCAGCTTCACGTCCCCACCGCGCGTCTTGATATCGAGCGGATTCACGCTGGCCGCGTGCACCTGAACGAGCAGGTCGGTGGCGCCCATTCTCGGCATGGCGACGTCAGTGAGCTTCACGGCGTCGTTGCCACCGTAGCGGTCGATGAGTGCGGCCTTCATTAGTCTCCGTCAGCAGGCAGTTACTTTTCTGAGGTTTGAATATGCGTACACGCCAATGACCACTGCAAAAGGCTCAACGACATCAGCTGCAATCCGTCAGGGTTCCTCAGCGCTTGTACGCCTCGGCCGCCTCGGCTATATGGCGAAAGCGATGGTGTACGTCGTCATGGGATTCCTGGCAACTGAGGCCGCTCTCGGAATCGGCGGAGGGACTACCGATTCTCGCGGGGCGTTGCGCACCATCGGCGAAGCTCCATTCGGCAAGCTCGCGCTTGGCATCGTCATGGTCGGTCTTTTCGGATATGCAGCGTGGCGACTGACCAGCGCCGTCACCGACGCCGAGCAAAGAGGCGGCGACGCTTCGGGGATTGCGCTGCGGATCGGGGACGCGGCGCGCGGCGTTGTCTACGGATCGCTCGCGATCTGGGCATTGCGATTTCTGACATCGCGTCCGGCCACGGACAGCAATCAGACACGCAGTGCAACTGACCGCGTGCTTGCAATGCCCGGCGGGCGGTGGATCGTCATCGCGGTCGGATTGGGCGTCATCGCCTACGCGATCTATCAGATCTACCGCGCAGCATCCCGCAAGTTTCTCAAGCGCCTCGACCTCTCTTCGGCGAAAAGCGAAACGAAGCTGTGGATCGAACGCGCGGGAATCTTCGGGATTGCTGCGCGCGCGATCGTCTTCGGAATGATCGGCGTGCTTTTCGTGCGAGCGGGCTGGACGTATGATCCCGCGAAGGCCGGCGGGATCGGCCAATCTCTGAACGCGCTTGCCCGCGAGCCGGGAGGCAGGATCCTTTACGGTGTCATTGCGCTGGGACTCATTGCCTTTGGGATTTTCGAGCTCGCCACCGCGAGATATCGAGTCATGCGCGCGCCGTAGCAGCGCGCAGCCTTTCTTCATATTCTCTGCCGCATGACTTTCATCGGCGTGGATCTCGGCGGTACCAAGCTCGCCGTTGCGGCCTTCACCAGCGACGGTGACGTAATCGCCCGTGAGGTAACCCCGCTGCTCGGTCGACGTGGCGCCGCGGTCGGATCTCTCGTCGCAGAGACAGTCCGTCGATATGTCACCCAGCACAAGAGTGGCGCGGTGGGCGTGTGCGTCCCGGGCATCTACCGAACTGAGCGTGGCACCGTCTGGGCGCCGAACATCGACGGCTGGGATGACTATCCGCTTTTGCAGGAGCTGCGCGACTCGCTCGGTCCCACCTCGCGTGTCACCATCGACAGCGATCGCGCTGCTTACATCCTCGGCGAGACGTGGCTCGGTGCTGCTCGCGGCGCCCGCGATGCGATTTTTCTCGCCGTCGGCACCGGCATTGGCGCAGGAATACTCTGCGGAGGAAAGCTGCTCCGTGGTCACGGCGACATCGCCGGCGCGATTGGCTGGCTGGCGCTCGATCGTCATTTCCTGCCTCGTTACGGGCAGCACGGTTGCTTCGAGGATGCAGCGTCGGGTCCAGGCCTGGTTCGGATAGCTCGCGATCTGATACAGTCCGATACCAATTACGCCGGTGACCTTCGCCGAGAGAATCACAAGGATCTGGATGCGAGCGACATATTCGTCGCCCACGGCCGCGGCGACAAAATCGCGCATGAAGTCATCGACAACGCCATCGAGCTGTGGGGAATGGCTGTAGCGAATCTCGTCAGCATCTTCAACCCCGAGATCATCGTGCTCGGTGGCGGCGTGTTCGGTCCGGGTGCAAAATTTCTTGACCGCATTCAGGAACAGGCAGCAAGATGGGCGCAGCCAATAGCGATAAAGCAGGTACGACTCGTCGTCAGCGCCCTCGGCGCTGATGCCGGCTTGTTCGGCGCCGGACGACTCGCAATGATGGCCAACCAAGAATCATCGACGTGAGCACACGGCGCTACCTGTTCGCGTGTGCGTGCCTTGGGCTACTCACCTTCGGCATCGTCTTCACGACGCTCGGCTCGGTGCTCCCATCGATCATGGTGCGCTTCGGCATCGACAAGGCAGCAGCTGGCGCTCTCTTCCTGCTGATGTCCTTCGGCATTCTCGCCGCCTCGCTCGTGTTCGGCCCGCTCGTTGATCGCTACGGCTACAAGGGAATCCTTCTCGCGGCAACTGTAA
>JBOHTB010000020.1:0-4393 GCA_050733435.1 Gemmatimonadaceae bacterium
CGCCAGTGCTCAGTCTCAGCGAGCCATCCTCGGCGCGGAAATACACCCAGTGCGGATTGTATTCTGCCGGCACTCTGAGCACCGACATCACCGCGTCCGCATAGCTCACCGAAAGCAGGTCCACGCAGCCATCGATGTCCTCAGACCTTCGAAATGGATTGGTCGGCTGTAGCAGACATACCGCATCGTACCGATCTCCTGCGTTCTCCAGCTCCTGCAAAGCGTGTTGAACGACGGGCAGCGTCGGCGTGTCATCCCGCGCGAGCTCTGAGGGGCGAAGAAACGGTACGTCAACGCCACACCGCCGTCCAACTGACGCGATCTCCTCATCCTCGGTGCTCAACACGACCCGGCTCAGTGTTCGCGCAGCCAGAGCGGACTCGACAGTCCACTGCAGCAGTGGCTTCCCGCATAGCACGCGAACGTTCTTGCGCGCCACGCCTTTGGATCCGCCACGTGCCGGAATCAATCCCAGGACACGCATCAGTAGGCGAGCCTCTTCTCGATGTGCAGCGGTTGCGTCGCGAGAAGGTCGGCGATGCGCTCGCCCGCATGCCAGTCCCCATAGATGGGATCGCTTGGGTACGTTCCATTGGAGAGATGCTTCTCGATCCCGCCAATGATCGATTCACGGTCGTAGTCCACATCGATCACGTTTGCGCCGCGGTCTCGCCCGTTTTGCCGGGTGCCGATGTTCACGACGGGAACGCCGAGGTACGAGCACTCGCGCACACCGACACTCGAGTTGCCGATCAGACATTTTGAGTTGCACAACAGGCGCAGGAAGTCAGTGCCTTCCATGTTCTTGAAGAAGTGCATCTGCTTGGGCTTTACTTGTTCACGGAAATGGCGCACTCCTGTCGACGTTCCGTCGGATCCAGCGTCAACGTTCGGCCAGAACCAGAGCGTCGGCAATCCGAGCTCGTGGACTGCCTGAAGTGTCTCGTTGACGTGCTCGCGCGCCTGTTCGTATTCCGTCGTCACCGGATGCTGCATGACCACTACGTAACCCTTGGAGATGTCCATCGCATCACCGACACCGCCGTACTTCCTGAACGGATCGAAGTTGAGCGATTTGTCTTTAAGCAGCGGCGCCGCGAGATCGATCGACGGACATCCGGTGACATGCACTGTCTCCGTGCATTCCCCCATTCGGATCACCCGCTCCGCCGCCTTCTTCGACGCGACGAAATGCAGGTCGGCCAGCTTCGTAACCGCGTGACGAACTTTCTCGTCGATGGATCCAGTCACCTCACCGCCCTGCACGTGCGCGAGCGGGATGTTCATGTACGCAGCAGCGATCGCCGTCGCGATCGTCTCGAAGCGGTCGGCGACGCTCACTACCACGTCGGGTTGGAGATTGTCGAATACCGTCGTCAGCTCCATCAACCCGATGCCCGTCGTCTTCGCCATCGCCGCCAGGTGCTCTCCCTCGAGCACCATGTGCACCCGCGCACTCGGCTTGAATCCATCGGCCGAAATGAAATCGATCGCCGTTCCGTAACGGCCGAGAAGGGCCGATGCGGCAACCACCAGCTGCAGCTCCAGATCCGGATGCGCCTGAATAGCCTGCAGCGCGGTTTTGATGCGGCTGTAACTCGGACGCGCGGTGACGACGACGCAGACTTTGCGCATCAGGCGAGCTCCCGCATCTGAATGTCCGCATCGGAAAGAAGCTCGTCCCGCTCGATCGAGCGAAGCGCACGCGCGCCGATGAGCGACGGGAGCCGGGTAGCGGGAATTCCTGTCCCTGGCTTCTTGGCGACGAGATGCTCTTCGCCGAGTACGGTGCCGGCAGGGATTTGTACCCTCGCCACGACGCTCTTGGTGAAAAGATTTCTGACAGGTGCCAGCTCTCGGCTCGTTCTATCCTTGTCCATCGGGCTGTTCAGCATCGTCTCGATGAAGCGCACGCCTTCGACGAGCTGTGCAAGCTCCTGCGTCGTCACGGAAGCTGAAACGTCAGGCCCGAACATCTCTCTGCTGAGCGTGACGTGGACTTCGATTACTTCGGCTCCCACAGCAACAGCCGCAAGGGCGGGATAGATCTTCCCCGAATGATCCGATAGCCCGACTGCGGTTGCATACCGTCGCTTGTAGACCGACAACATATTGAGCCCTACCCGTTCGGGCGGACACGGGTACGCTGTCGTGCATTGCAACACCGCTAGTGGGACTTTCGCTGACTGGATTTTCTCGACCGCTGCATCTACTTCCGCGAGCGCACTCATTCCCGTTGAGACGATCATCGGAATTCCGCTCACCAGCATCCGATCGAGCATCGCCGAGTTAGAGATCTCGCCGGAGGCTACCTTCCAGGCAGCAACGCCGACACGCTCCAGCAGCTCGACCGCCTGGAGTGAGAACGGCGAGCTCAGAAAGAGCAATCCGCGGTTGTCAGCATGTTCCCGCAGCTCGAGCCACTGCTGCTCCGTGAACTCCATCCGCTTCCAGTAGTCGTAGCGGGTCGCATCCTGCTTGCTGAACTTCACGCGCCAGGGTTCACCGGGCGTGCTCTCCGCAGCCGCGATGTGCGTCTGGAACTTCACCGCGTCGGCGCCGGCGTCAGCTATCGCATCGATGAAAGCGTGAGCAAGGCCCAGGCTGCCATCGTGTGCCTGCGCGACTTCACCAATGACGAGGCATCCGGACCTCGCATGCAAATCATTATTTCGCTTCTTGAGATGCGCGCTGAAAGTCGATGACCGCATCATATGCTGACCGCCAACGAGGGTTCGTAGCGGGCCGCAAGATTCGGAAACTCGACCCAGTCGTTCGTGATCTCCCCGCCTTTGCTCCACAGAAATCCCATTACTTCTGGGCTATCTGTCGTGTGCGGGTTGAGTCGCAGCACCAATCGCCCATTCGGCATAAGCTGGTTCTCTGCTATGTCGCGCAGGAAAAAGTCCCATTCCTCGACGCCCCACGGTCTCATGGCCGACTCGAGGTACTGGTCGAAGTTCACCAGGAAGCCCGTGATGAGATCGAAGCGCGTCTCTAGCGTCGGGAGATTCTCTCGCGCGCGTATCTCGTGCGAGCGCCGATCGACGCCCAGCCATTTCGTGACATCCTCGAACACCGGATTTCCATCGCGATCGATCGCGATCACCTTATGGCCGTAGAACGCGCAAACCACCGCGAAATCGCCGATGCCCGTGCCGAGATCGAGAATCGACAGCGGAGCGGACTTGTGGAGACCCAGGCGATGCGCGTATCGGAATGGAGTGGTCAGGAAACTGCGCACATCGAGAAACTTGAACGTGTACGGCCCGATTTCACTTAGAAGCCGATCGTAGTCCTCGCGCACTTCCCTCGGCACTCGCGCTCTCGTTGGAACTATTTCAAATCCAAGTCTCCGGAAAATGCGGTTGACCGACGGCCAGAATACGTCGGTTGAACTCGACGAATTCCTCCAGGAGCTCCGAGACGTTGAGACGGTAGCGGTGCTCATACCACGTCCGCGAAAGTGCGTTCCATGCGGCGGAAGTAGAACGCTCCGCTAACCAGAATCGCAATTGCTGCCAGTGACGATACGAGAATGATCGAGCGCGGGTTCGTGTGCGTGCCGAGTAGAGACCAGCGGAATCCTTCAACCACGCCCACCATTGGATTGAGCGCAAACAACGGTCGCCACTTTCCGCTGAGCAGACTGCTCGGATAAGCGACTGGTGTCGCGAACATCCAGAATTGCGTCAAAAACGGCACGACGTACTTCACGTCCCGGTATTTGACGTTCATGGCGGACAGCCACAAACCAACGCCGAGCGCGGTCACGAGCGCGAGCAGCAAAAAGAACGGCAGCCATAACGCCTGCGCCGAGGGCTTGATGCCGTACCACGCCATCATCAGGATCACCATCGCGAACGCAATTGCGAAATCGACCAGCCCGGAGAGCACGGTGGCAATCGGAATCGCCAGGCGCGGGAAGTAGACCTTCTTTATGAGATTGGCGCTCCCCACAAGACTGTTCGACGAATTCGTCAGGCTCGTCGCAAAGAACGTCCATGGTACGAGCGCGGCAAAACTGAAAATCGGATACGGAATTCCATCCGATGGCACCTTCGCCAGCTTCCCGAAAAACAAACTGAACACCACCATCGTGAAGAACGGCTGGATGATCGCCCACGATGCGCCGAGTGCGGTCTGCTTGTAGCGCACCTTGATGTCGCGCCAGACGAGGAAGTAGAGCAGCTCGCGATACTCGAACAGCTCGCCGAGCTTGAGTGACACCCAGCCTTTCGATGGCCGAATGTGAACCACGATCGGCTCGGGCTGTTGCTCCAGGGTTGCGCTCGAAGCGGTGGCAGAATTTTGCAATATGTGAGTAGCCATTTCTGCTGTTATCTCAGTCGGCGCGATGCGTTTGTGTAGGAGGCACGATCGTCAGCGCCGG
>JBOHTB010000021.1:0-34032 GCA_050733435.1 Gemmatimonadaceae bacterium
AAGTACTCGGGCAGTGAAGTCACCATCGACGCCGAGCAGTACCTGATTCTTCGCGAGTCCGATGTGCTCGCGGTCATCAGCTAACCGATAACCACAGAGCGATAAAATGGCAGCCAAAGAACTACACTTTAATACCGATGCGCGCGCGGCTTTGAAGCGCGGCGTCGACCAGCTCGCTGAAGCAGTAAAGGTGACGCTCGGTCCCAAGGGCCGGAACGTCGTCATCGACAAGAAGTTCGGCGCACCGACCGTCACCAAGGACGGCGTGACCGTCGCCAAGGAAATCGAGCTTTCGTATCCGCTCGAGAACATGGGCGCCCAGATGGTGAATGAAGTCGCGACCAAGACTAGCGACCTCGCTGGTGACGGTACTACCACAGCGACCGTTCTGGCGCAGGCAATTTTCCGCGAAGGCTTGAAGAACGTCACCGCCGGTGTGAACCCGATGGCGCTCAAGCGCGGCATCGATTCCGCTGTCAACTCCGTCGTCGAAGAGCTCAAGAAGATGAGCGTCCCGACCAAGGGCAAGAAGGAAATCGCTCAGGTTGGTTCCATCTCCGCGAACAACGACAAGGAGATCGGCGATCTGATCGCCGAGGCGATGGAGAAAGTTGGCAAGGACGGCGTTATCACGGTTGAAGAGGCGAAAGGCCTCGAGACCACGCTCGAGACCGTGGAAGGAATGCAGTTCGATCGCGGCTATCTCTCGCCGTACTTCGTCACCGATCCCGAGAAGATGGAAGCGGCGCTCGAAGACGCGCTCATTCTCATCCACGACAAGAAGATCTCTTCGATGAAGGACCTGCTTCCGATCCTCGAGAAGGTTGCGCAGCTGGGCAAGCCGTTGCTCATCATCGCCGAGGATATCGAGGGCGAGGCGCTGGCGACTCTCGTCGTCAACAAGCTGCGCGGCACTCTGCGTGTCGCTGCGGTCAAGGCGCCCGGATTTGGCGATCGTCGGAAGGCGATGCTCGAGGACATTGCGGTCCTGAGCGGCGGTCAGGTCATCTCCGAGGAAGTCGGATTCAAACTCGAGAACGCTGTCGTCACCGACCTCGGTCGGGCGAAGCGCATCGTCGTCGACAAGGAGACCACCACGCTGATCGATGGCGCGGGTGACGACGACAAGATTCAGGGTCGCATCAAGGAGATCAAAGCAGCGATCGACAAGACGACCTCGGATTACGACAAGGAGAAGCTCCAGGAGCGTCTGGCCAAGCTCGCCGGCGGGGTTGCGGTGATCAACGTCGGTGCCGCAACCGAGAGCGAGATGAAGGAGAAGAAGGCGCGTGTCGAAGACGCGCTCCATGCAACTCGTGCGGCCGTCGAAGAGGGAATCGTCCCGGGCGGCGGTGTTGCACTCGTTCGCGCGCAGAAGGCGCTCAAGACTCTCAAGCTGTCGGAAGCCGACGAGCAGATTGGCGTCGACATTATCCGTCGCGCTGTCGAGGAGCCGATGCGAATGATCGTCCAGAACGCTGGTGGTGAAGGCTCCATCGTCGTCGAGAAGATCCGGACGTCGAAGGAGAACAACTACGGCTACAATGCGCTCACCGACGAGTACGAGGATCTGGTTGCGGCGGGCGTCATCGATCCGACCAAGGTCACACGTACTGCTCTGCAGAACGCGGCCTCGATCGCGGGACTTCTGCTCACGACCGAAGCTTTGATCGTCGAGAAGAAAGAGCCGACTCCGGCCGGTGCGGGAGCGGGTGGCCCGCCGGGCGGCATGGGCGGCATGTACTAGGACTAGGGCAGTCGGCTGTCAGCTGCCAGCCACCAGCACAAGAAGTACGCGAGGGACGCAAACGCGTCCCTCGTTTTTTTTGGACCTCGCACTTGCCCAGTTCGCCTGACGCGGATATTATCCCAAAACAATCGATGCACCTTGTGGTCATTTGCCGCGTATTGCAGCCACGTTAAATAAATGCTAAAAAGCGAGGAACGCCCGCGGCCTCACAGCCGCGGGCGTTCTGCTTTATGCGCGGAGCCTTCATCGAGGATTCGATATGACTCCCCAGCAGCTCGAAGTAGCGGAACCGTCGGAGCGGGATTTTCTTCTGACCGCAGCTCCCCATCTCAACCGTTCGACGCGGGCGGAACCATTTCTCCGCATCGACCCGCCCGATCTCCAGCAGCCGCGCACGATTCGCCTGGCATTGGCTGGCTGCGGTGTTGTCGGCGGAGGCCTCGTTCGATTGCTCCAGGAATCAGCGGCAGCAACCGCGGCTCGCTTTGGCGTTCGCTTCGTCTTCGCACGAGTGCTGGTCCGCGATCCTGCGCGCGACCGGCGGCTTCCAATCGATTCGCGACTCTTCACCAACGATCTCGATTCCTTTCTCGCGCAGGACGCTGACATCGTCGTCGAGGCACTGGGCGGCGACGAACCCGCTCGGACGATCGCCATACGCTCACTCCAGCGCGGTCGCAAGGTGGTTACCGCGAACAAGGATCTCATCGCGACGCACGGTGAGTCGCTCCACGCGCTCGCGCACAAAAACTTTACGGTTATCGATTTCGGGGCTGCAGTTGGAGGCAGCGCGCCGGTGATCTCCACACTGCGAGACCTCCTCGGCGCAGGCGCGCCGAGATCGATTCGTGGAATCCTCAATGGCACTGCGAACTTCGTGATCTCGGGGATCGAGCGAGGCCAGCGCCTGGATGAAGCTCTCGCTGCGGCACGAGAAGGCGGACTCGCCGAAGCTGACTGCGCGCGCGACCTCGATGGACGCGACGCTGCCGCAAAACTCGACATACTCGCCTGGATCGCTTTCGGCATTCAGCCGTCGACACTCGACGTACGCAGGATATCTCTGCTCCCGGGACTCGAAGACCTGGTTCGCTTCGCCCATGAGCGTGGCGCACGGGTGCGACAGATCGCCGAGTGCAGCCAGTTGGAAGGAAACAGCGTTAGCGCGTCCGTCGAGCCTGTCATCGTCCCCGACGCCACGCCATTCGGTCGAACAGTCTTCGAGGAGAATCGCGTTGAGGTCGATCTTGGATGGACATCTCCGTTGAGCGTTTCCGGTCCCGGCGCGGGCGGCGCGCCCACCGCGGCGGCGTTGCTGAGCGATCTTCTTCGCGCTTCCAATCCGACAAGCACCGGGGGCAGGGGAAGTCCCAAGTTCTTTTCCGTGGCCGACTACCGCGAACATCGATGGCTTGTCTGCGGGCGCCTCGATTCTCGAACAGTCAGCCTGTTCGCGGACAAGCTCGGCATTCCGATCCGGCTCGAGTTCGCAGCGAGCGAGACCGCGTACGTGGTAACAGATCGCATCACATGGGCGCGCGCCCGCCAACTGCTCGACGTTCTCGAGAAACTGGGCGTTGCTCCGAGTGTTGCGCGTTACGAGCTGACCGATTTCGATGAGGTGACCGAATGACATCACTGCAACTCGGCCCCACAGGCGCCGCTGTCCGCGTTCCGCGTGTTGGAGAAGGCTTCGGATGCGGGTTCGTTTCGTCGGTCGTGGAACGCGGCGCGGAGTCGATCTCCTACGAGCTAGTCGGTCCCGAAGGTGGTCACGTCGTCGCTGTACTGGGGGGCATCTCCGCGACGCGACACGTGACCTCTTCGGAGACCGATCCACGCCGCGGCTGGTGGCAGGATGTGGTTGGCCACGGTCGAGCAATCGACACTTCGAAATTTCGTGTTATCTCCATTGACTACTTGTGGCGTCGAAATGGTGTGGCACCGGTCACGACGGATGATCAGGCGCACGCCCTGGCAAAAGCGCTCGACCACGCCGGCATCGACAGAGTGCACGCCGTAGTCGGCGCATCCTACGGGGGAATGGTGGCGCTCGCGTTCGGCGCTGCCTTCCCAACGCGGTGCGAAAGATTGATCGTGATAAGCGCTGCCCACGAGAGTGACCCCATGGCAACCGCGCTGCGCCATCTCCAACGGCGAGTGGTCGACCTGGGAGCTGCCGTCGGACGAGAGCGGGATGCACTCTCCATCGCGCGGGGAATCGCGATGACGAGCTACCTGACGCCGCGATACTTCGAGGAACGGTTGGCGGACGAGGGCCCATCGGATACTTCCACAATCGAGGATCGAATTGGTCGCTATCTCGCGTCGCGAGGCGAGCAGTTCGCCGGTGGCTGGACCTCGGATAAGTACAACTCGCTCTCCCTTTCGCTCGACCTCCATCGCGTGAGACCGGAGGACGTTGTGGTCCCGACGACGGTCGTCGCTGTCAGCAGCGATCGGCTGGTGCCGATTGCCCAGTCGCGCGAGCTGGCACGGAGGCTTGGCGGCGCGGCCCAATTGATAGAGCTCGATTCCTCGCTCGGACACGATGCCTTTCTTGGCGATTGGCCGCGAATCGCTCCGTTCATCAACGAGCTCGTCTGTCCAAAGGAGAGTTTGCTCTCATGAGTAGCGAATCAAAGAACCCATCGGTTCGACGGCCGAAGAAACCATCTACGCGTGCGGTGCGCGCCGGGATCGCTTCCGACCTCCACCATGGCGCCGTCGTTCCGCCCATCCATCTTTCTTCGACGTTTGCATTCGATGGTTTCGGCAAGAAGCGCCTGTACGACTACACGCGTACGGGAAATCCGACGCGAGAATATCTCGCCAACGCGCTCGCCGACCTCGAAGGTGGCGAAGGAGCAGTGGTAACCAGCACCGGAATGTCGGCGGTAGCTTTGGTTCTGCAGCTGCTTCGGCCGGGCGATCTTGTTCTCGCGGCGCACGACTGCTACGGCGGCACTCATCGAATTCTTCGATCCCTCGCCGCTCGCGGCCATTTCGATGTCTCCTTCGCGGATCTGACAGCCGACTCCGCTTGCGAAACGGTGGCAGAGCGCAAACCGAGACTACTTTGGATCGAAACGCCCAGCAACCCGATTCTCAGAATCACCGATTTGTCGAGGGTGGTTCACGCCGGTCGCAGCGCGGGTTCAACCGTGTGCGTCGACAACACGTTTCTTTCGCCAGCGTTGCAGCGACCGATAGAGTTTGGCGCCGACCTTGTCGTCCATTCGACAACGAAATATCTGAACGGCCACAGCGACGTCGTTGGCGGCGCGGTTGTGGCGAGCGATGCGTCGCTTGCGGAGGAGCTGGGATGGTGGGCGAATTGCCTTGGCATCACGGGCGCCCCCTTTGACAGCTTTCTCACTCTTCGTGGAGTGAGAACTCTGCACGCCCGGATGCGCGTCCACTGTGAGAATTCTGGCCGAGTGGTCGAAGCCCTGCGCGACCACCCGTCCGTGCAGAAGGTCTACTACCCCGGTCTCGCCGCGCATCCAGGACACCAGCTCGCCGCGACCCAGCAGGATGGCTTCGGCGCGATGGTGAGCCTGGAAATCGATGGTGGACGTAAAGGTGTGGAGGCGTTTGTGAACGCCCTCGAATGTTTCACGCTCGCGGAGTCACTTGGCGGAGTGGAGAGTCTGGTGGCGCACCCTGCGACGATGACCCATGCCTCAATGGATGAAGGCGCGCGCCGTATAGCCGGCATCTCGGATTCACTGGTGCGACTCTCGGTCGGAATCGAGGACGCTGACGATCTGGTCCCCGATCTGCTCGCCGGCTTGGATGTCGTGGCAGCAAAGCTGGAGGAATCGGAGGGGTTGGGTGGCGGCGAAAGCGAACGCGCGGAGGTTGTCGCCAACGCGTAGCGGTTGCGACTGTGCGTGTCCGGCTACAGAATCTAGACGCAGATGTATAACCTTCACGCCTTGTCGCAGGATTTTCTCATGTCAGCGAAGGTCATAACAGCCGCTGTCCTTCTATTGGCTGCCGCGCCATTGGCGGCACAAACTCCGACGTACCTCGTCACACGTCTTGGCGTCGACACCGTGGGGATCGAGCGCTTCAGCCGCACCGCGAACAAGCTCGAGGGCGATCTCGTCCTTCGTTATCCGCGCGTCAGGACGTTTCACTACACGGCCGACCTCGGCCCCCGAGGTGAGATCAAATCCTACACTGCCGTAGTGACGCGGCCTGGAAGCCCCGCGAATACTCCGCCTCTCATGCGGGCCGTAAGCACGTTCGGTGATTCGGTCGCCCAAATAACGGTTGAGAGAAATGGCAAAGCCGACACCGCACTAAGCGGCCGAAAGATTTTTCATGGTGGCGTCGCGCCGACACTGTTTACAGAACCGCCGGCATACGGCCTCTATCAGCAGGTTCTGTCCAGCACCCTGCCTGGCCAGGATAGCGTGTCCTATGCTCTCCTTGGCCCGAGTGGTGGCCCGGTCCCATCGATTATCGTGAGGCGTCGCGGTGCGGATACTGTCGCGTTCACCAGCACTTTCTTCCCGGGCTGGACCGAAGTCGCCCAAATCGATTCTCGGGGACAGATCACGGGAGTCGATGCGAGTGCGACGACCGTGAAGACCGTTGCCGAGCGTGTTCCGAATCTGGATTTCGACGACACGGTCAGCCGCTGGGCGGCGTACGAAGCGGCGCACGGTGGTGCCATCGGTCAGATGTCACCGCCGGACACAGTCAGAGCAAGAATCGGCGGGGCCAATATTGCCGTGGCCTACAGTCGTCCCCTGAAGAGAGGGAGAGTGATATTCGGAAACATCGTTCCCTGGAATCAGGTTTGGCGAACTGGAGCGAACGCGGCGACGATGTTCACGACCGATCGGGATCTCGTTTTCGGGGGCACCGTCGTACCTGCAGGCAAGTACACTCTGTGGACACTGCCTACTCCGACGGGCGCCAAGTTGATAATCAACAGTGAAACGGGGCAGTGGGGCACCGACTACCACCAGGACAAGGACTTCGCGCGCGTCGATCTCAATGAGACACAGCTGTCGCAGCCCGTAGAGCAATTCGTGATCGGTGTTGCTCCACAGAGTTCTGGCGGAGTGCTCCGCATGGCGTGGGACAACCGCGAGTACTCCGTGCCATTCACTGTGAAGTAGCGATTTGACGAGTATTGGCATTGGCTGGCGAGAAAATCGCTGGCTGCGCGCGATCGGGTTCGGCTTTCTCGCCGAGGCGGCTACGGTCGTCACCATCATCGCAATAGTGCTGGGCTACCGTTACATCGTTGCACGCGGACTGCCGGACGCCTCGTATGCTGCGTTTGGCGTTCGAACCGGCGAGATCGTGGGAATAGTTGGTGGCGCGCTCTACACGTTCCTGTTTGCATGGCTCGTTACGAAGCGGCTGTCTTCACGCTTCATCGAGCACGGCATCGTTGTGGCTGTCACCGCCGTTGCTTTTTCTGTCGCTGGATCGATTGCCGGACACCAGGGTGTGCCGGCCGGATACCTGATCGCGTCGACGCTCAAGCTCGCGGGTGGCGCACTCGCCGGATTTCTGGCATCAAAACGTTACGCCACCGCGATCTCGGTCTGATCGTTATTCGCTGATCGTCAGGGGAATCGGGTTGTCGAGGTACACGACTTTCTCCTGACGCCGGAAATGCATTATGCGCCAGAACCAGTTCTCGTCGTGGGGCTGGCCGCCCTTTTCCATGATCAGCCTCGCCAGATCAGCGACGTCGTCCGGCGCCATCCTCAGACATCCGTGCGACGCGGCGTCACCGAGACTGTCGGTATCGTCCGTTCCGTGGATGTAGTAATCAGGATCGTTGAAAAAAATCTTCACGACTTTCATGGGATTGCCGGGGTCGCCGGGACCCTTTGCCGTCTTGCCCTTCGCCCACTTTGAATCCGGCGGTGGAGTCCAGCTGGGATTCCAAACGATCTTCTGAATTTCGAAAGCGCCAATGGGCGTCGGATACCTGTCCTGTCCCACAGCCACGGCATACGTCTTTACCTTTTCATCTCCGACTTTGACAGTGAGGATGCGCGCGCCAAGTTGCGCCTGGAGGCTCAATGGAGCCGCGTCATCGGCCGAGTCGGCGGCAGGCTGGTCGGCGCTGATATCCCGTCCAGAAGTCGGCGCCGTTCGGGGAAGCTCTATCTGCGCTCGCGCGGTACTCGAGAAAGCGCCCGGCGCCATCGAGAGGAAAAGCGAGAAAATTACTTTTGACGAAATATTCATTTTTTCCTGTTCCCGTTTTTTGATGTTCGATTGCTACATATGAATACAAATGCCGTTCCACGAGGGCGTACCGGAGCGCCGCTGTAGTGGGATTCCCTGTGCCGAGTGGTAGCAGTCAACACCTTAGCTCTGCATTTTCCAGATCCTTTCTCCGCTTGTCCCCGCCCGCTATCCAGATGACCACAATTCGTCGCTCGCTTTTTCTCGCTCTGATCGCCACTGGTCCGGCACTTTTTTCTGCCAACTGTCAGACTCCCGATCAATCGCTTTATTCGGCACTTCGATGGCGAATGATCGGACCCTTTCGTGGGGGCCGAACTATCGGCGCGACCGGCGTGCCCGGTCAGCCGAACGTTTTCTACATTGGCGTCAACGACGGCGGCGTCTGGAAGACCACTGACTTTGGCCGCGTCTGGACGCCGATCTTTGATTCTCAGCCAACTGGTTCCATTGGTGATCTCGCGGTCGCGCCTTCAAACCCGAGCGTCATTTACGTCGGAAGCGGAGAAGGCGTGCAGCGGCCGGATCTTTCCACCGGCGATGGGATCTACAAATCGGTCGATGGCGGCGTGTCGTGGCGTCACCTGGGATTGCGCGATGGCCAACAGATTGGCGGAATCATCGTCGACCCGCGAAACGAGAACCGTCTCTTCGTTGCTGTGCTCGGCCATCCGTACGGACCGAATTCCGAGCGCGGAGTTTATCGCTCCACGAATGGCGGCGAGACCTTTGAGCGTGTTCTTTACCGTGACGAGAACACCGGCGCTATTCAGGTTGGATTCGATCCAGTTAATTCACAAATCGTCTATGCCGCGCTCTGGGCCGCGCGCCAGGGACCGTGGGAAAACGCGACCTGGACGGGTCCCCTGTCCGGACTGTTCAAGTCGGTGGACGGCGGAACGACTTGGCGCCAGCTGACTATCGGGCTTCCGACCGCGGCGCAGGGATTGGGAAGGATCGGCTTCACTGTCGCGCCGAGCGATCCACGCAGGATGTACGCGACGGTGGACGCACCGACGCTCGGCGGCATCTATCGGTCTGATGATGCCGGCGAGACATGGCGCCGCACCAACTCGGAGGAGCGCGTCTGGGGACGCGCGGACGATTTTGCGGAGGTCAAGGTCGATCCGCGAAATCCGGATGTCGTCTATTCAGCCAACACCTCGACGTATCGCTCGAGCGACGCCGGAAAAACCTTCACTGCCATCAAAGGCGCGCCTGGTGGTGACGACTACCATCGTATCTGGATCAACCCCGACAACCCCGACATCATCCTGATCGCAGCCGATCAGGGAGCGACGATCACGACCAACGGCGGGAAGACCTGGAGCTCCTGGTATAACCAGCCGACGGCGCAATTCTATCACGTGATCACCGACAACCGGGTTCCATACTGGGTATATGGCGGACAACAGGAGAGCGGCTCTGTTGGAACCATGAGTCGCGGCGACTACGGTGGCATCACCTTTCGCGAGTGGAATCCAGTCGGAGCAGAGGAGTACGGATACATAGCGCCCGATCCGCTCGACCCGAACATCATCTACGGCGGGAAGATCTCGCGGTTCGATCAGCGCTCGCGCGAAGTCCAGAACGTAAGTCCGGAGATCCTCCGATCAGGAAAGTACAGATTTCTCCGCACGGCTCCGATCATCTTTTCCCCGGTCGACCCGCATACTCTCTATTTCGGATCGAACGTGCTGTTCAAGACGATGAACGGCGGCCACAGCTGGGACGTCATCAGCCCCGATCTTACCCGACAGAACTACGATGTGCCCGCGTCGTACGGGATGTACACAGAAGGCGATCTGAATCGGGCAAAAAATCGCGGCGTGATTTACACGATCGCTCCTTCTTTTCGAAACGCGAACACGATTTGGACAGGCTCCGACGACGGAACTATCGAGCTCACGCGTGACGCTGGAAAGACCTGGAAGGACGTGACGCCAGCCGCTCTCACGCCCTGGAGCAAGCTATCGCTGATGGAAGCGTCGCACTTTGACGATCAGTCGGCTTATGCCGCCGTGAACCGGCTCAAACTCGACGACCTGCATCCCCACATCTATCGCACGCACGATGCCGGTCGAACCTGGAAGGAAATCGTCAAAGGCATTCCGGACAACGAGGTTGTAAACTCCGTGCGTGAGGATCCTGTTCGCGCTGGATTGTTGTTCGCCGGTACGGAGCGCTCCACCTATTTCTCGGAAGATGACGGCGAGCACTGGCAGTCGCTGCGCCTTAACATGCCCGCAACTTCGATTCGCGATCTCGTCATTCACGACGATGACATCGTCGTTGGCACCCATGGACGATCATTCTGGATCCTTGACGACGTTACGCCGCTCCGGCAGCTCGACACGAAGACGCCGAGCGAGACATTTCTATTCAAGCCAAAGCCGACCTACCGTTTTCGGCGCAACAAGAACACCGACACTCCTCTTCCGCCCGAAGAGCCGGTCGGAGAGAATCCGCCTGACGGGGCAATCATCTACTACCACATCTCGGCTGCGCGCGGGCCGGTGGTCCTTGGGATTTTTGATTCATCGGGCGCATTGGTTCGGCAGTTCTCCAGCGCCGATTCCGTAGAGCCAATCGATCCCGAGCTCAACGTCCCCACCTACTGGCTCCGACCGCCGCAGCAACTCTCAGCCGCTGTAGGCACGCACCGATTCGTGTGGGATCTGCACTACGCTCCGCCAAAGGTCCTCGAGCACGGGTATCCGATTTCGGCGAACTACGGCGACACTCCGCGCTATCCGCTCGGCCCCGCGGTTCTGCCCGGAAATTACACGGTCCGGCTGGATGTCGACGGCAAACAGTTTTCCCAGCCCCTGACGGTGAAAATGGATCCGCGTGCACCCATAAGCGTTGCCGGTTTGCAGCTTCAGCACGACATCGGAGTCAGGATGAACGACGCCATTTCGCGCGACTTCGCCGCACTCGCCGCAGTCCGAACTCAGCGCGCCCTTTTGAAGACGCAGCGCGAAGGCGCCAAGGCCGGCGAGATTGCGGATTCCCTTACCGCGCTCGACAGCACGCTCGCTCTCGTCGAAGTCGGATCTCGAACCGGTGCGGTCGAGAGTCTCACCCGTTTGAACGGGGAGCTGGCCACCGTTCTTGACGCAGTCGAAGGTGCCGACATGGATCCGACGACTCAGATCGTAGCGGCGGCATCTGGCCTGGAGCGCGAGCTCAACGCGGTACTCGCCCGATGGGCCGAGATCCGCCGCACGCGGATCGGGCGTCCATAGCGGTAGATTATGCGGCGGCCTGGCTGCCCACGGAGAGATGCATGACGACTAGCAAGGAAACGGAATGGATGAACCACCCGCGGCTCCGCAAGCTCGTGACCGCGGTGAACGAGCTCACACTGGCGGAGCGAATCACGCTCGTGAAGGGACTCGTGCCGGCAATCGCCGACGAGCTGTCAGACACCGAGTACGAGAAATTCGTCGACTCCATTCGCCTCAAGGGGGAGCGATTTCACGAGGCGCAGGCACATCCGGGTGAGGGCAGATCTGAGCGAAAGATTCCCGGAGAGCGGGACGTCGAGGGCCGCTGAGAGTCCTTAGATGCCTAGTGCCAGTTGCATCGGCGTATCTGGTGAGAGCGCAGGCGCTCCGGCGTAGAACGGGCCGATTACGTTGTCCTGCGACGATGCTGTCAGGCGGCCGCGGAATCGCGCTTTTCGCAGCGCATCACCAACCGTTCGAAGTGCCGTTCGCGGAGTATTGCAGTTCTCGCTGAGATGTGCGAGCACGATGTTATTGAGACCCGAATGAACGCTCTGACTCGCGGTCTCCGCGGCGACGCGGTTGCTGAGATGGCCGAAGTTGCCGCTGATGCGGCGCTGTAGCGAAGGCGGGTAAGGTCCGGCGCGGAGCATTCCCTCGTCGTGATTCGCTTCCAGGACGAGGATGTCGAGCTTATCAAGCGCGCGCGATACCGATTCGGTTACATGTCCAAGGTCATATAGGATGCCCGCACGTGAGCCGTCGCCCATGCACGTAACGATCACAGCGATCGGCTCGTTCGCGTCGTGCGAGACGGGGACCGTCTCCAGATGGAAATCTCCGACGACTACGCTGCTTTTGTGCGGAGTGAGAATGGCGCGTAACCCCGCCCATTCCGGACACATCATACGCGTTCCAGCAGTGGACACGATCGTCCAGCCCCATTTCTTTGCCGCCGCGGCTACGCCCTTCATGTGATCGCTGTGCTCGTGCGTTACGACGACCGCTTCGATCGACTCGGGCGCGACGCCGGCTACAGCGAGCCTCCGTTTAATTGTGCGCGGCGCAAAACCCGCATCGACCAGGATGCGCGATCGTTCGGTCTGAACGAGAACGGCGTTGCCGCTGCTTCCACTGCCAAGAATCCAAACGTTCATGAACTTTTCCAACGTCTCCTGTGCGCTTCGGCGAGCTGCTTCCGCGCTTTGTCTCCAAGCTCTACGTCGCGGCGCTCCATCACGCGCTCTGCCACCGAGAGAAATCTAGTGACGTCGTATGTGTCGTAGGGCTCGCCATCTCCCCAGGCAAATGGCGGCACCACCTTCGGTGGCATCGTACCGCCGAAGACGTTGGCACCTGCGCCGATTACTGTCCCGGTGTTGAGCATCGTCCCGATGCCTGTCTTTACGTGGTCGCCGAAGAACGTCCCAAGAAATTGCTGACCGGTGTTCTTTACACCACTCGGCGTCCAGAGCTGAACCGGACCATAGGTATTCTTGAGATTGCTCGTTGTCGTCAACGCGCCAAGGTTCACCCAGCGCCCCAGATATGAATGTCCGACGAAGCCGGCGTGGCCCTTGTTGGTGTCGCCGAGGACGATCGAGTTGCTGAATTCACCGCGCACTTTGCAGTAGTCTCCGATCGAAGACGTCGCAACCCGATCACCGAGGACTTGCGAATGACGTCCGATGCAGATCGGACCAACGAGCAGGGTGAAGGGCGAGATGACCGCTTCGCGCCGAATCAGGATCGGTCCGAGGGACGCATCGAGCACCACCTGCGGCGCTACGTCGGCGCCGTCTTCGACGAAGACCTTTTCTTTGCCGATCACCGTCAACCCGGAAAGCGAACGCGTCTTGAGCAGTGATGCGCGGGCGGGGATGTCCTCCGAAAGCTGCTCCTGAAGCGACGCGATGAAATCCCAGATGTCGCTCACCCACCTGCCTTTTATTCTCTTGCCGCCCAAGCTGGTTTGAATGGCTCCGATATCAATGGTTCCATCAGCGAATTGGGAGACCGGCATCGCCCTCGCCAGACGCACTGCGCAGGCAATACCGTCGCACATGAGCAGGTCGAAATGGTCGAGCTTCGTCTCCAGCGGGAGTATGCATCGGCTGTTGACGACGATCGACCCGGCTGGAATTTCACTCTTTGCCGGGGCGGCCGGAGGCGCATTGCCTTCTTCGAATTGCGCGAGGTGCGGCGAGCTGATGAATGCAGCGCTCGGCAGAGAGGTCGCGACCTCCCAGCGTCTCCGGATCAGCGACGTGCCTGCTCTCAGCTCCGAAACCGGTCGTGTCAGAGCGAACGGCTCGAGCCTTCTCGCCGTTGCGTCGTCGTAGAAATAGAGAGCGCTCATGACTTCCCTGGCTCACTCACTGAGAGTGACTCGACCAGTCTCTTCAAATCCGAGGCCTTCTCGGTCGTGGTTACAAGCGTAAGGCCATCCTTCGCGACGACGACGAGATCGCTTACTCCGAACATCACGACCTGCGCATCGCTCGTGTACACCACGTTGTCTCCACAGTCGAGCAGATGGACGTCCCCGCTCGTGACGTTCCCGAACTCGTCGGTATTTCGGACTCGAGAGAGGGAGGCCCACGTCCCGATGTCGTCCCAGCCGAACTCGCCGGGAACTACCATGACACGCGAGCTGCGCTCAAGCACGCCTACATCAACCGATACCGGCATCACGACGCTCTCGAAGAACTGAGCCGCGCTAGAACCGGGTCCACGCCGAAGTGCGCCGGCGAGCTCCGGCGTAAGTGCCTCAACCTCTTCCAGAAAATCACCAACCCGCCAGACGAAAATCCCCGAATTCCAGAGATAGCCCTGACCACACAACTCCTCGGCGCGCGCGCGATTGGGTTTCTCCACGAAGCGCTTGGCCTTCGATGGCTTGCCGGTATTCTGATCGCTCGGCTGAACGTATCCGAAGCCAGGATCGGGCCGGCTCGGTACTACACCAACTGTCACGAGCGATCCGGTTTCGACGGCTACCTTCTCCGCAGTCAATAAGGCTTGGCGAAAACCCTCCTCATCCGCGATCGCCCAGTCAGCATGTACACTGATCATAGTGGCGTCTGGTCCGTCACGGCTGGCAATGGTCAGCGCTGCCCACGTGAGTGCGGCAGCCGTTCCCGCCGGCTTCGGCTCCGAGATGAGATTCTCTTGCGGAAGGTCTTTGACGAGCGAACCAATCGCCTTCGTCAGGGATGCATTGGTGAGGATGAGAAGATGAGCCGGATCGATGATCGGCCGCATGCGGTCGACCGCATCGACGAGCAAAGGGTTCGCGCTGGCCAGTGGCAGAAGCTGTTTCGGCCGTTCGGGGGTGCTTAGCGGCCAGAATCGGGAACCGACACCACCCGCGAGAACGACACCCCAGCGGCTCACTCGGTCGTTATGCCTGCTTCGTCAGGCTCTCCCGTGAGACGCGCGACAAGCGCGTAGAGTTTTTTCGGGCTGAAAGGCTTGGTAAGAAATTGCGTCGCCCCCAGCGCAAGTGCGTCGCGCTCATGCTTGGCATCGCCCCCGGCAGTGAGAATTATGCACGGTAGGTCCTTGAATCGCTCCTGCTGACGAATTGCTTTCAGAACGTCCAGACCACTCAACTTCGGCATCATGAGATCGAGCAGTGCGAGGTCAACGACTTCATCGCCGTTGATCAGGTCGAGTGCTTCCTGCCCGTCATAGGCGAGAGTCACACGAAACGGACCCTGTTCGAGCTTCATCTTGATGATGCGCCCGATGTGCGGCTCGTCGTCGGCGACGAGGATGTGAGAAAGGCGCTTCGTGGCGTCGGCCATGGCTAGATCAGCGCCGCAATGTTGCCGCGGTAGCGCCGCACGTCGAATAACAAACCGCCCAGGTCAGCTGATGGTCGCAAGAGGACGAGCAACAGAGTTTCATCAGCAAGCGCGGCGACGATCGCGTATCCCTTCTGATGCTCGAGAATTGCGGTATTCAGCTGGCCCTGCTGCGTCGCCTTGCCGAGGGCCTCGCCTTCGAAGACGAGAGCCGGAACTCTCGCGGCGAGATCTTCGTTGTTGAGGCCAGGCGCGGCGAATCCCTCGATCAGAAGTCCGTCCTTTCCCAGTACGAGGACGGCATCAACTCCCGGACGTTGTCGAAGCGCGCTCGTAAAATCTCTGATGTTCGGCATTGGTCGGGGAAGAAGTTGCGAAGCTAGGAAGCTCAAAGAGTGAAGTCAAGCAGGGCAATCGCTTGAACTGTCGTAAGTTACGGGGTATTATCGAGAAGCAACCCCTCCAGTCTCTCATCTGTCCCATAATCTGAATGAAAGCTCGTCTCGGTATTCTCGCGACGATATGTGTCGTCATAGGTTTTAGCGCCTGCAGCGATCCCAATAGTCTGCAGGCGACGCTGCCGACGTCCGTCGACACCCTCTCCGTCTGGGCACTGTCGGGAACACCACCGTCATATCCAAGTGGAATCTCGATCGTAGCGCGTCAGGCAGTTCCCATTGACGCGTTCGGGCAGTTCGATGTCGCTCTCGACATCAACGAAAACGGCCAGCCGGTGATATACCCGGTCAAACTCGTCGTCACTCAGGTCGGCGGTACGCGCGAAGTCGGAATGCAAACCGTCACCGGAGATTTCGATTCTCTCATGGTCGCACCGAAGAGCGGGTTTGAAGCCGATTCCGGTCTGGTTCTCACGCCGGGACAGGTAGTCATGCTGCAGTCTACGCACGCCGGCCAGGGAGACTTCTGTCAGTTCGCGATTTCGCCTGATATCTACGCGAAAATAACGGTCGACAGCCTGAATCTCGCGTCGAGAATTCTCTACTTCAGGATGGGCGTCGATCCGAACTGCGGGTTTCGCTCCTTCGCTGGTGGCCTGCCAGCAGACTGATTCGTGCACGACCTGAGGATGGTGCGCGATAACGTCGACGCACTTCGCGCCGGAATGCGCCGGCGCGGCGTACTCGACGCGCTTTCGCCAACGATCGACAAAGCAGTCACTCTCGACACGACGCGGCGCGATACGATCCAGGCCGTTGAAGAGCGCAAGGCCGCGCGAAACGCAGTGAGCCAGCAGGTCGGCCAGCGAAAAAGGGCCGGCGAATCGGCGGACGAGCTTCAGAACCAGTCCCGGGCCCTCGGCGATGAGATTGCGCGGCTCGATCGAGAGCTCGCCCAAACAGAGCAACAGCTCTCATCGATCCTCCTTGAGCTGCCCAACATTACGCTCGACGTCGTCCCGGCGGGCGGTGAAGAAAACAACGCTGTCGTTCGAACGTGGGGAACACCGCGAGAGGGCGCCCGCATTCAACCCCACTGGGAGATCGGCACGAGGCTCGGACTCATCGATTTCGAGCGCGGTGCCAAGATCAGCGGGTCAGGCTTCATCGTTTTTCGCGGGGCTGGCGCCCGGCTCGTTCGCGCACTGTTGAATCTCATGCTCGACGTCCACACCCGCGAGCACGGCTACGACGAGACCTGGGTTCCGGTAGTCGTGAATCGCGCGAGCATGATCGGAACGGCGCAGCTCCCGAAATTCGAAGACGACATGTATGCGCTGAAGGACGAGGATTCCTTTCTCATTCCCACCGCCGAAGTGCCGCTGACGAATCTTTACCGCGACGAAGTACTTACCGAATCGGAGCTCCCCAAAGCATTCACGGCGTACTCCGCCTGCTTCCGCCGCGAGGCGGGCGCAGCCGGAAAGGACACGCGTGGTCTGTTGCGAGTTCACGAGTTCGACAAAGTCGAGCTCGTGCGGTACGTGACTCCCGAGCGTTCGCACGAGGAGCTCGACCTGCTCACTGCTCATGCGGAAAAAATCCTGCGGCTGCTCGAGCTGCCATATCGCGTCGTGCGCCTCGCATCTGGCGACACGGGCTTTGCGAGCGCTCACACCTACGATCTCGAGGCATATGCGCCCGGAGTAGGGAAGTGGCTGGAGGTTTCCTCGTGCAGCAATTTCACTGATTTCCAGGCGCGCCGAGCGAATATCCGCTACAAACCCGCCGATGGCGGCAAACCGAAATTCGTCCACACACTCAACGGATCCGGCCTCGCTTTTCCGCGGATCATCGCCTCAATTCTGGAGCACCACCAGCAGAAGGATGGCACCGTGCTCGTCCCCGCTGCGCTCAGCGTCTATCTCGGCACCGAGCGCCTGAGTTAAGCGATGCGCCGGCTGGCTCCGGTAACGCTCATAACCGTCGGAGTCCTCGCGCTCCTCACGTGGTACGTCATCTACACGCGAGGCGTGGTGAGAGAGCTGCGTCAGGAAGCCTCGCGCGTCGGCCTGATGTACGCGCGCGTCTATAACGGGTTGAGCGATCCGAATCCGGACGCCGCCGCTGCCGCCTTGTTCGATTTGTCGCGCCACATTCGCGAATCCGGTGTGCCGATGATATTGACGGATCAAAAAGGCCGCCCGACCGACACCGCCAACGTTCCGTTCACGGCGGGATTCGGATCAGTCGAAATGCGTCGCTACCTCGTCGAGCTCGATCGCCAGAACGCGCCGATTATCGAGCCGGGCGTCGGCGCTGTCCACTACGGCAACACGCCCCTCGTGCGGGGATTGATTTTGATTCCACTGCTCCAATCGATCCTCATCGCGATCGTTCTTCTCGCCGGCGCGTATGCTTTGCGCACGCGCGGTCGCGCCGATCGCGAGCAGATATGGGCGGGAATGGCGCGTGAGTCGGCGCACCAGCTCGGAACTCCACTCTCGAGCATTAGTGGGTGGATAGAGTTGTTGCGCGAAACAGAGCCGGAGCCGACGACTTTGACTGCGCTGGATCATATGGATGCGGACCTCGAGCGACTCGAGCGGGTGGCACACCGCTTCGAGCGAATTGGGCGCCCGCCGAGGCAGGAATCCGTCGATCTCGGCGCGCTCGTCGATCGAGTGGCTGCGTATTTTCGGGCGCGCGTTCCGACTCTCGCGCAGCGCGTCGAGGTTGCATCCTCTCATCAGGGCGAGCTTGTCGTCAAAGGCGATCCCGTGCTTCTCGAGTGGGCTCTGGAGTCACTGACGAAAAACGCAATCGATGCACTCGCCGGGCATGACGGCGTGGTTGAGATAACCGCTGAAACACTTCCGGAAGGAAGAGTAAGAGTGCGGGTATCTGATAATGGGCCCGGAGTGCCGCGCGAGCTGCGCAATCACATCTTCGATCCCGGTTTCTCAACGAAGGAGAAGGGCTGGGGAATTGGACTATCGCTGGCGCGGCGCATAGTGCGCGACAGTCACGGAGGCGAGCTTCACCTCGTGCCTTCGGATCGAGGCGCTACCTTCGACATGATACTCGGCGGCGACGACACGATCGCGTGACGCGTCTGAAAAAATGCTGCGCCGCGTCGAGCGATGGCCATGTAACCGACGTGCGGTCGGGAGTATCTTCAGAAGATGCTTGAATCACCCACCTTAACATCTGAAGATCGCGCCGAACCACTCGCCGGACTCAACGCCGCGCAGCGCGAAGCTGTCCTGCACTATGAGGGGCCGATGCTGGTTCTCGCCGGCGCCGGCTCTGGAAAAACGCGCGTTCTCACCACGAGGATCGCCCGGCTTATCGAGCATCATGGTGTCGATCCCTCGCGGATCCTCACCGTCACGTTCACCAACAAGGCGGCCGGAGAGATGCGGGAGCGCATCGCCAGGCTTCTTGGCGACGAACCGAAGGGCATGTGGAGCGGAACGTTTCACGCGATCGGCGCCCGCATACTTCGCAGCTCCGCGAGACAAGTCGGGCGCACGCCGAGCTTCACCATCTACGACGAAGACGACACGCTCGGTGTGATAAAGCGGATAATGGAAAGCCAGGGAGTCTCGCCGAAACAGTGGAGCCCGAAAGTGATCGCGTCGCTCATCTCTGACGCGAAGAACGCCCTGGTTTCGCGCGCAGAGTACGAGTCGCTGGCAATGGATCCGGTTTCCCGCGCAGCGGCGAAGGTCTACGGCCAGTTGGAGACGACCCTGCGCAACGCCAACGCGGTGAGCTTCGACGACCTGCTTGTGTTGCCAGTTGAGATTTTCCGCAAAGACGAAGCTACGCTCGCACGATACCGAGACCGTTTCCAGTTCATCCTCGTGGACGAATATCAGGATACCAACCGGGCGCAATTCCAGTTCATCAAGCTGCTCGGGAGCACTCACGGCAACGTTGTCGTCGTTGGTGACGACGACCAGTCGATTTATGGCTGGCGAGGCGCGGACATCAGGAACATCCTCGACTTCGAAAAGGAGTTTGCCGCGGCCAAACTGGTCCGGCTCGAGGAGAATTACCGCTCGACGCCGGACATTCTGAATGTTGCCAACGTCGCTATCACGCAGAACGTTGGCCGCAAGGGCAAAACGCTGCGCGCAACGCGGGAATCGGGCGAGCCGGTAACTCTTGTGGCCGCCCTCGACGAACGAGACGAAGCCGATTGGGTCGTCGAAGAGATAAAGAGACGTCGCGATCAGGAGAACAAAGGGCTCGCCGAATTTGCAGTCCTCTACCGGACCAATGCGCAGAGTCGGGCGCTAGAGGACGCTCTTCGGCGCGAGGCCATGCCTTACAGGCTCGTCGGATCGGTGAGGTTTTATGATCGTCGCGAGATCCGCGACCTCATGGCCTATCTAAAGCTGATCGCCAATCCAGCAGATGAAGAAGCCTTTCGCCGCGCTGTCGGCGTGCCCAAGCGCGGCGTCGGCGAGACAACGCTCGATGCGCTTGCCGCTCGTGCAAAAACCGCCGGCGTTCCGCTGTTCGAGATGGCGGCGCGGGCGGAAATGCAGGAGTCCCTGCGGCCCGCTGCGCGCAAGGCTCTGGCTGACTTCGTTCGCATGGTGGCGGGTCTGCGAGAGCGCGCGGCGGATACCAGCGTCGACGTTTTGATCCAGGACCTGATCGGGGAGATCAGGTACGTCGACTACCTGCAAGCGGAAGGCCCGGAATCGGCGCGCGATCGCCTGGAAAACGTGAGTGCGCTCATCAACGGCGCCGCGGAGACCGTCGTCGATGACGGTGGCGAGGTCGGACTCACTCCGCTGGATCATTTCCTTCAGCGGGCGATGCTCGTCGCCGGGGCAGATGCCCTCGATCCGTCGGCTGATGCGGTGACGCTGATGACACTCCACAACGCCAAGGGACTCGAGTACCCCGTCATATTCCTTACGGGCCTCGAGGACGGCCTCTTTCCGCTGGCGCAATCTTTCGACGATCCTCCAAAGCTGGAGGAAGAGCGGCGACTCTTTTACGTTGGCATCACACGAGCGGAGGAGAAGCTCTATCTCTCGTTCACGGAAATGCGTCGAAGGAACGGCGAGCTTCTGCCTTCGATAAAATCCAGATTCCTTCGGGAGATCGCTGGGGCGAACCTGGAGGAGAAAAAAACACTGCGCGTCACCGCGATGGGGCGGGGCACTTCGTCTCGCAGCGAAGGTTTCCGCAGCGAAGGCTTTCGCAGTGGCGCTTACCCGGCTCGACGCACCCACGAGGTTCCGTCCTGGCGCAAGACGGCGATTGCGGAAGCGGAGATCTCACAGGACGAGCCGCGATACGTGAAAGGCGAGCGCGTGAAACACAAGCTTTTCGGTGACGGGTCGATCGCCGAGCTGACCGGCGTCGGCCGCGAAGTAAAGGCCGTGATCGATTTCGACGATGAGAACGTCGGGAGAAAAACCATCAAGCTGGCGTACACCACACTCGAGCGCGGTCAGGAATAAAGATGGCGGTTACGAAGAAAGATGTACTTCACATCGCCGACCTCGCGCGGCTCGGTGTGGATTCAGAGCATGCCGAGGCGCTGACGCGTGAGCTGAGCGCGATTCTTTCGCACATGGAAGTGCTGTCGAAGATCGACACTTCGGGCGTCGCGGTCGCCGCCGACTCGGACACGGGAACTCCGCTGCGCCCTGACACCACTGTCCCATGCGGCATTGCCGGAGTCCTCGGCGCGATTGCGCCCGCAATGCGCGATGGATTTTTCATCGTCCCTCGTCTCGCCACCCACGAGGATTCGACCGAGAGCGGAGCTTGACCGTCGACGACTACACGAAGCTCGGCGCAGCACAATTGTCATCCGGCGTTCGCGCCGGCGAGATCGCTCCTGAAGATCTGGTGCGGTCGGCGTTCAAACGTGCGGCGGACATCGGCGCTGGACCCGACCACCTCAACATCGTGCTGTACTCCGATGAAAAGTCCAGCGTCGATGAGGCATCGGAGTTACGTACGCGGGTGGAGGGCGCGGGCGACGTTGGGATTCTCGCGGGAGTTCCCGTGGCGATCAAGGACAACATCGCGTCTCTCGGGCTTCCGACAACTTGTGCATCCAGGATTCTCAAAGGATACGTGAGTCCTTTCGAGTCGACCGCTGTTAACCGACTGAGAGCCCACGGCGCTATGGTCGTTTCCAAGACGAACATGGACGAATTTGCGATGGGCTCGTCGACGGAAAACAGCGCCTATGGACCCGCGCGAAATCCTATCGACGTTCGGTGTGTCCCTGGTGGATCGTCAGGTGGGTCCGCCGCGGCGGTTGCAGCGGGAATCGTTCCGATCGCGCTCGGTTCCGAGACGGGCGGCTCTGTCCGACAGCCGGCTGCCTTTTGCGGCGTAGTCGGAGTGAAGCCGACGTACGGGCGAGTGAGCCGCTATGGCCTGGTCGCTTTCGCATCGTCACTCGACCAGATCGGTGTGCTCGGTCGCACGGTCGATGACGCGGCGATTGGACTGGAGACCATCGCCGGGTTCGATCCAATGGACTCTACCAGCGCTGACGTCGAGGTCCCGATCTATCGCTTGTCAGCGCTGGGAAAGCCGGCCCCGGCCGCGCGAGACCCGAATACTGAAGCGATGCGAATTGGTCGGAGCCCGGTTCCACTGCCGCCGCCGCCGGGGCCGACCACGCTCAAGGATGTGGTGATCGGGAAGCCACGCGAATATTTCCCGGACTCGCTCGACGGAACCATCAGAGACTTGTGCGAGGGAGCCTTCGACAAGCTCCGCTCGATGGGCGCGACGATCCGCGACGTTTCGCTTCCTCAATCACCGCTCGCGATCCCGGTCTACTACGTGCTTGCGCCAGCAGAAGCATCATCCAATCTCGCGCGTTTTGACGGGGTGCGTTACGGGTTGCGCGTCGACGATGGGGAAGGCCTCAAGGCAATGTACGAAGCGACGCGCTCTGAAGGGTTCGGACCGGAGGTCACGCGTCGAATCCTGCTGGGGACGTACGTGCTCTCGGCGGGTTACTACGACGCCTACTATAAGAAGGCGCAGGCGGTGCGGACTCTCATAGCGAAAGATTTTCGCGCCGTGTTCACTGGCGGTGTCGACGCCATCTTTACTCCGACGACCCCGACAACAGCGTTTCCAATCGGCGCGATCAGTGACCCGTACGAGATGTACCTGAACGACATCTTCACCGTCACTGCAAACCTCGCCGGCGTACCTGCGATCTCGATTCCGATTGGCAGAACCCGTGGGCTGCCGGTTGGCGGGCAGATCATCACTGCGCATTTCGATGAGTACAAGATGTTTCGAGTCGCCTACGCTCTGGAGGCGGCGCTGGGGCCGGGCGCTCACCAATGAGTCGCGAGCCCTACGAGATGGTCGTAGGTCTGGAGGTGCACGTGCAGCTCAAAACGCGCACGAAAGCGTTCTGCGGATGCTCCACCGACTTTGGCGCGCCGCCAAACGTCAATACGTGTCCGGTGTGCCTCGCGCTTCCCGGAGCGCTGCCAGTGTTGAACGAGCACGCAGTGAAGCTCGCATCTCAGGCGGCACTGGGACTTGGATGCAAGGTCAATCCGATCTCGATCTTCGCCCGCAAAAACTATTTCTATCCCGATCTTCCGAAGGGCTACCAGATTTCACAGTTCGACCAACCGTTGGCCACTGGTGGATTCGTTACGATTGGCACGACTGGGAGCGGCGCTGATGTGAAGATCGGCATAACCCGGCTACACATGGAGGAGGACGCCGGAAAATCGATCCATGATCGCTATCCGGGCGAGACGGCGATCGACCTGAATCGGGCCGGCGTGCCGCTCGTCGAGATCGTAAGCGAGCCGGACATCCGAACTTCCGCGGACGCGGGGGCGTATCTCCGCACGCTCAAACAGATCCTCCAGTATCTCGATGTGAGCGACGTGAGCATGGAAGAGGGAAGTCTTCGCGTCGATGCGAACATCAGCGTGCGACCCGTTGGTCAGTCGAAACTCGGAACCAAGACTGAAGTCAAGAACATGAACTCATTCTCGGCGGTGGAGAAAGCGCTCGAGTCTGAATTCACGCGTCAGTGCGCGCTGATCGACGCCGGCGGAAAAATCGAACAGCAGACGCTTCTATGGGATGGCGCACGTGAGACAGTGCGACCGAGTCGAAGCAAAGAGGGCACCCACGATTATCGCTATTTCCCCGAGCCCGACCTGAGACCGCTACTACTTGACGAGACGTGGCTGCGAAAACTCGAACATGATCTACCGGAGCTGCCTCAGGCAAGAAAGAAGCGTCTTGCAGCTGACCACGGTCTGGCGGCATCCGAAATTGAGCAGGTAACATCGTCTCCCGCTCTGGCCGAGTATTTCGAAGCGGTATCGCGCGCCTCCAACGATGCAAAGAACGCTTATAACTGGGTGATGGGAGAGGTGCTCGCCGCGGTGCGCGTTTCGGGTGAGGACATCGCGCGCTTTCGCGTGCGACCCGCCGACCTGGCGCAGCTACTCAACCTCGTGCGGGACGGCACGATCAGTCACACCGCGGCAAAGCGTGTCTTCGCGCAGATGGCCGTGAGCGGAAAACCTGCCGCGCAGGTGGCCGCCGACGAAGGCCTTCTGCAGGTGGGCGACGAGGCCGCAATCGCGAGCTGGATCGACGAGGTTTTGGCCGAGCATCCGGAAGAAGCAAGACGTTTCCGTGCGGGCGAAAAAAAATTGCAAGGCGTGTTGGTCGGGTTCGTGATGAAAAAATCCAGGGGACGCGCCGACCCGAAGCGCGTGAATCAGTTGCTGTCTGCCCGCGGAGGATAGAGCGGCTCGGGAAGCTTCAGCGCGTAGTGAAGCTTGCTCGGGGGCATCCCGAAATGGTGCTGCGCTTGCTCCAGGACATGATCTTCGCCGCCTCTCCTGAGAGCGGCTCGGCGGACGCGCTTTGCTTCGCGTAGAGGCACGGTCCCGGCAGGATCGAGCTTGTAGGGTTCAGCGCGATCGAGGCGTGTCATCAGGTCTACGATGAAATCGAAAGCGCGAATCATGTAGCCGCCGACCTCCCGCTCGGTGAGATCCCAGCGGCTCTTCTCTTCGACAAGGTGAAAGATGCGCTGCCACGACTCGGTGTCGGCGACGTAAACCATTCCGCGAAAAATCCGTCGGTTCGTCGGCGTGCTGAAGATCGTCGGGCTCAGAATTCGATCGAGATGGCCGTCGGAGTGCGAATGATCCCGAAGAATCAGTTGCTTGGCGGTTCGACTGAACCGCTCCCCGATGTGGCTGTCCACACGACTTTCCCAATAACTGTGACCGAGGGCAGCAGTCGACGATGTAATGGTGAGCTGATGGGGAACGAAATAGTTGTGAGCGACGGAGTCAGCGGCGAGATGTGCGAGATATCCCAGAGCGAACGCCCTAAGGGGCTCTGAATCAGCATTGTCGTGAATCTCGAAGCCGACGTTCCAGGAATGGCAGTGTCTCCCGGCCGCCGCATATTTCTTGGCGATGCTTGTGTCCGCGGCTATCGACCCGTAAAGAAAATCATAGGGAAACGCGGCGAGGAGCTCGGAGATGCTCGATGGCAAGAAACCCAGCGAGCGCATTACAGCTTCACCCAGGAAGATATGCGTGCCGGGTGTCCAGGCGTGAGCGCTGGCAGGAGTCAGGATCAGAGCGAGCAGAACGGCCAGCGCCAGGCCACCAGCCGATGCTGCGCGCGGCGTTACGCGCCGCATTCGCTCTGTCCTAGATCCCGATACGCTTGCGCTGCCGGCGAACTGCTTTCCTGAGATCGTTGAGCTCGTCTTTCACGACGTCATTGATAGCTTCGCGAGCCGTGTCGACGTATTCGCGCACCTGATCGACGACTTCATCCACGGGAATCCGGTCCACCAGCTCTTCTCCGCGATCGACCGCTGCTCTGAAGCCACGCTTTGCACGCGGCGCCGCCCAACGCGCGCCCTCTACCGCGCGGTCACCAGCCCACCGCGCACCGTCGAGTCCGCGCCCGCCGGCCCACCTCGCGCCTTCGAGACCAGCGAGTCCCGCGAGCGCGGCACCACGGCCCGCGTAGCGCACCAGAGGGCCGACTGGCCGGCGACCAGACGGTCCGCGTCTCAACAGCAACGTCACTCCTGCACCTACCGCCGCGCCAATCAGCGCCGCTGTGAGCAGATCGTACTGCTGCTCACGTTCCTCGTCCACTTCCGTTTCTGGGTCGGACGCGAGGGCGCGGTTTCTCCCAGCCGTCGGCTCCGCTTTCGTCGTAGTCCCCATCGAACAGCTCCTCCTGGTCAAATGCCTGGTTAATTCCCGTCTGCACACCGTGTATGGTCGACGCAGTGGTGACGAACGCTGATTCCGCTTCCTCCTGAACGACATCGAGCAGCGCGTTCAGGTCCTTCATGCGGTTCTCAGCCTCGGCCACCGCTGCCTGGACTCGCTGATTCACCGCTGCGACCGCCTGACTGACCTGTTGCACATCGACCCGGATCGAGGTCGAGATGTAGTCGATGTTGTCCGCAATCGCGCTCGCGTGGCGCATCAGCGGATTTACGTCGCCGTAGATCTTGTCGAGCATGTTACTGACTTTCTTGTAGCTCTTTCTGAAATTCCACGCGGCCGGAATGAGCGCCGCTGAGAGCACGATCACCGTGATCGTCATGATTCCGCTCGCGGCGCTCGTCAACTTGTCCCAGAGAGTGGGCTCGGTCAAAACCTGTTTCGTGTAGATAGTGTCCGGCAGGGATCGAGCTACCTGCTGGAGCAGCCCGGCGGTGCTTACAATCCATCCTGACATGTGCGCTCAAGTGTGCAAGTGAGAGGCCATTTACAGAGTGCATTCTCCCAACGGTACAAAGAGTGCTCACTGCGATATATTTTCGCAACACGATCTCAGCCACCTTCAGGAGCAAAATGCCCGCAGTACAATTCGTCGTCGAGGGAGGCAGATCTCTCAGCGGCTCGATTCGTCCCTCCGGTAACAAGAATGCGGCGCTGCCGATCGTGGCCGCTGCCCTGATCTCTGAAAAGCCTGTCCACCTCGAGAACGTCCCCAGGATTCGGGACATCGAGACTCTTGTCGAGCTGATTCGTTCCGTCGGCGCTTCCATGGAGTGGGTCGGACAGAATTCGCTCGACGTTCACGCCAAGGAGCTGCGTCCCGCGGACCTGAATCCCACCCTTTGTGCGAAGATCCGCGCGTCGATCCTTCTCGCCGCGCCGCTTCTCGCGCGTTGCGGGCAAGTCACACTCCCGCCTCCGGGGGGAGACGTGATCGGGCGGCGGCGACTCGATACGCATTTCCTCGCCCTCGAGCAGCTTGGCGCCGAGTTCACGCACGGCAAGATGATCGAGATGCGCGTCAACGGATTTCGCGGCGCGGACGTTTTTCTGGATGAGCCGAGCGTCACCGCAACGGAGAATGCCTTGGTTGCGGCGTCCGCGGCGACAGGCACCACGGTGCTACGAAATGCGGCGAGTGAGCCGCACGTGCAGGACCTCGCCCATTTTCTCATTGCGCTCGGCGCTCAGATTGACGGCGTGGGAACGAACACCATGACTATTCAGGGTGGACGCGCGCTGGGAACCAAGACGGTGACGCACCGCATAGGACCGGACCACATCGAGGTCGGCTCGTTCATTGGCCTCGCCGCCGTCACTCGCTCCGAGCTACGGATTGAAAATGCCGGTATCGAGCATCTCCGCTCCACCCGCATGGGCTTCTCGAGGCTCGGAATCGAATGCGTCGAAGATGGTCCGGATCTGATCGTACCCGCTAAACAGTCCCGGAAAATCCAGACGGATATGGGCGGCCACGTTCCAAAACTCGAGGACCAGCCGTGGCCGGCATTCCCCGCCGATACCATGTCGATCGCAATCGTAACGGCCACACAGTGCGAGGGTCTCATCCTCATGCACGAGAAGATGTTCGAGTCGCGCATGTTCTTCGTCGACAAGCTCGCGACAATGGGAGCCAAGATCGTCCTGTGTGACCCTCATCGCGCGCTGGTCAGCGGCCCGGCCCGACTTCGGGGTGCATTCCTCGAGTCACCAGACATCAGA
The DNA here is from genome assembly GCA_050733435.1 of Gemmatimonadaceae bacterium. Classification (GTDB taxonomy): domain Bacteria; phylum Gemmatimonadota; class Gemmatimonadetes; order Gemmatimonadales; family Gemmatimonadaceae; genus UBA4720. The sequence continues at coordinate 27,454 of JBOHTB010000021.1, forward strand.
GCTGGAATGGCGATGCTGCTTGCCGCGTTGTGCGCCGAAGGAACGAGCTTCATCAACAACGTCGGCCAGATCGAGCGCGGCTACGAGCGCATTGACGAGCGCCTGAATGCGCTCGGAGCGCAGATCACCCGAGTCGACGATCGGCGCCATTGAGGTGAGCGAAGTACCCAAGGAAATAATACCCGACTTCCAAAGCTGGGGAATTCGCGCGTTCACCACGACGCGCGATGCGGGCACATTCAGCCTCGCGAGCACCGAACCGGTGAGCGATGTCATGAGCCGGTGGACGGGCCTCCAGCGTGAGATGTGGGAGACTGCGCGCCGTCTTGCGTCGATCAGGCAGGTACACGGTACGCGCATCCTGGTGCACACCGGCGGCTGGGAAGGTTGGCTCCGCGCCGCCGAGGAAGCCGACGGGCACATTGCCGCTGAGAAGGGAATCGCCCTCGCCGTCGGCGTTGCGGATTGCGTTCCCGTTTTCATCGCGCATCCGTCGGGAGTCGTCGCACTTCTTCATTCCGGATGGAGGGGAACCGCCGCGAAGATCACGACAGAAGCGCTGGGCGCGCTAGCTCGTTATGGGCTCCCACCCGATGAGCTGGCAATTCATCTCGGCCCCGCAATCTGCGGTCGGTGCTACGAAGTAAGCGCAGACGTACGCGAGCAGCTCACGGGGCAGCCTGCAACGCGTCCTGGCAACGTAGACCTCCGCTCGCTGATCGCCGAACACGCGACCGAGATCGGCGTTCAGAAGATCACGGTCAGCTCTTACTGCACTCGCTGCGACAACGATCGATTTTTCTCGCACCGGGCGGGTGACGCGGGTCGTCAAATCGCGGTGATTGCTGCGCAGGTCTGAGATCGAGTAAGAAGCAGCCGGTCAGCTTGACTCGCCCTCGCCTCCTTTCTACATTGTCTAGGGCGTTCAACTCGGCGGCCACCGGAATGTGGGGATACCCCCACATTTTTTTGTCCTCAGAATGGACCTCGAAGCAAGATGAAGGAAACGCTGCAAGACGTTGTGGCTTTGGAAATTAAGCCACTTGGGCTGGAGCTTTTTGACCTCCGGCTCGGTGGCAGCAAGGGCAGGCCTGTGATTGATGTTCGGATCGATCGCGAGGACGGTGAGACAGTGACCGTCGAGAACTGCGCAGCTGCATCGCGCGCGATCGAGACGAGGCTTGATGTTGAGGGATTCGGCGGTGGTCAGTACGTGCTCGAGGTCTCGTCACCTGGCATCGAGAGGCCGCTGAGAAATGCAAGAGACTGGCGCAGGTTCGTCGGAAGCAGGGCCGTCGTGACGGCGAACGCTCCGGGCGATCCGGCCGGAAGGAGAACTGACGAAGTCGAGATTGCTGGCGTCGAAGGCGACGCTGGCGAAGAAATTCTGATAGTGCACGATGAGCGCGGCACCGAGCGGCGCTTTCCGCTCGCCGCCGTTGAACGGGCTCGGCTGGCGTTTCACTGGAAAAGGTAGAGGTAAAGAGTATGGCGGCTTCAGTTGAAATCCTTACAGCGATCCGCGAGTTGACCAACTCAAAGCAGATCGACCGCGCCGAGCTGCACGGCCTCCTCGAGGATGGCATCAATGCCGCTCTCGCAAAGAAGCACGGCCCAACCGTGCAGGCTGAAGTCGACATCGACGAGAGCAAGGGTGCGATTCGTATCGTGCTGCTCAAAACCGTAGTCGAAGAGGTGACTGACGGTGCGAGCCAGATCTCGCTCGAGGAGGCGCGTTTCGAAGACCCTGACTTTCAGATCGGCGACCAGATGGAAATTCCCGTTGACTTCGCCGAATTCGGACGCACCGCGGTGCAGGCGGCAAAGCAACGCATCATCCAGCGCGTCAGGGAAGGCGAAAGATCAAAGATCCGCGACGAATTCTCGAGCAGGGTCGGCGATCTGCTCTCCGGCGAGGTCCAGCAGATCGAGCGCGGCAAGCTCGTGATAATGCTGAACAAATTTCGCGAAGCCGAGGCGATTATTCCTTACCGGGAGCAAAACCATCGCGAGCACTTCCACCAGGGCGATCCGATCCGCGCGGTCCTCAAGCGCGTGGAGGAGACGCCGAAGGGGCCGCGTCTTGTCCTCAGCCGCGCCGATGCGCTTTTCGTGAAAGCCCTCTTCAAGCTCGAGGTGCCCGAGATCCAGCAGAATCTCGTTGAGATTCGCGCCAGCGCTCGTGAAGTCGGAAGTCGAACAAAGATTGCGGTTTTCTCCCGGGACGATTCGGTCGATCCGGTCGGCGCCTGCGTCGGTCTCAAAGGCTCGCGCGTTCAGGCGGTCGTCAACGAGCTCGGCGGTGAGCGCATCGACATCGTGCCCTGGTCTGCGGACCCGGAGCGCTTCGCGAAGCTTGCGCTGGCGCCGGCGCGGGTTGCTCGCGTATTCAGCGATCCCGCAACCAAAACGATTCAGGCGATCGTCGACGAGGACCAACTCTCTCTCGCCATTGGGCGCAACGGACAGAACGTCCGCCTCGCTTCCGAGCTTACCGAATGGAAGATCGAGCTCTATTCGAGCAGAGAATGGATGGAGCGCGGCTCAGATCAACCGATATTCGCGCCGCTTCCGACCGACGAGCCGGTTTCGGGCGTCAATCCGCGTCTCGCTGATATCGAAGGGATGCAGCCGGCGACGGTTGCCGTTCTCGAGGAAGCGGGCTATCGGACGCTGGACGACATCATCGATCTCGAGCGCGAGGACTTCCTTCGTCTGCCGGGAATCGCGCCCGAAGAAGCGGACCGCCTCATGGCAATCATCAACGAGCTGACGACCGATGAACCTTCGGAGACAGGCGAAGAAGCGGTCACGGTGACTGCGAGCGATGCTGACGCGGGAACAGAGATGGCGTCAGAAGGTGGGAGTGCGGCCGCCCCGGAAATAAAGGTCGAGCAGCCGGAGTAGCAGGTGGATGACGCCGGTGCGCGCAAGCTTCTTGGCCTGATCGGTCTTGGAGTCCGTGGACGCGGCGCCGTGGTGGGTGTTCAGCAAGTAAGGGAAGCGGCGCGGCGGGGAAAATTGCAAATGGCTATTGCGGCCCCCGACGCTTCGCGTAACAGTTTGGAGAAAGTGTTGCCGCTCCTGAGAGCGCGAGGAATAATTGTCGTCGCGGGGCCATCGGCGGCCGAACTTGGGTCCGCGGTTGGTCGCGAGACGACAGCGGTGGTGGGTATTGTGGACAGAGGTCTGGCAAAGGGGATTCGGGCGCTCAGCCCGACGCCAATGTCGGACGGCCGTAAGGAGGAGTTGGGTTGAGCAAGCTTAGAGTACACGACCTGGCAGGTGAATTCGGCGTTTCCAGTGACGAGGTGATCAATCTCCTTCGTCAGATGGACGTCCCTGTTCGCAGCCATCTCAGTCCCTTGAGCGACGACCAGGTCGCCCGCATTCGAGCTCGATGGGAGCGCGAGAAGCGAGCGCGTGTTGCCGCTCCTCCAACCGCGACAAGAAGGCGTCGCGGGGCAACTGCTGCGCCCGCGCCAGAGGTGAAGCCGGAGCCTGCACCTGCAGCCGAGGCCGCACCGGCGCGCAGGCGTCGTCGCGTTGCAGCTGAACCTGTCGCCGAGACGGCTGCGCCCGAAGTTGCCGCAACTCCAGAGATCAAGCCGACGCCCGCAATTCCGATTGCACCGATAGCCACTCCTATTGCGGCTTCTGGCGATTCTGCGATCGCCGATCGACCGCGCGCCGCGCCGAGCGCGCCGTCACGTCCAACATCTGCGCCAACGGCGGCTGCTGCGCAAAATTCCGCGTCCGCTCCTGCGGCGTCATACAGCACTGATCGTTCGGAGACGCGCGAGCGTCAACGCCCACAACCAGTCGTCCCCGGAGCGCCGCGTCCTCGACCAATTGCGACGGGAGCGCCTTATACGCCTCCGCGCCCGGTTGCGTCGGCAGCGCCGGGTGCCGGGACTGCGCCACCTCGCCGTGAAGATCGCGGCGGACAAGGTCGTGGCGAAGAGCGGGGCGCACGCCGCGGAAAGAAAGGCAAACGCGGTGTTGATCAGGAGGCTGTGTCCGCGAACATCGGCAAGACGATGGCCTCAATGCGCGGTCCGGTCCGTCGCGGTGGAGCTCGTCGTGCGGAGGACGGAACCTACCGCGAAGAGCTCGCCGCTCAACGTCAAGCCGAAGTCGAGCGCGAGAAGAAGACGGTTCGAGTCAACGAGTTCATCACGGTCAGTGAGCTCGCGCAGATCCTCAAGGTTCCTGCCGTGCAGATCGTCGGATTCGCGTTCAAGAATCTCGGGCTCATGGTCACGATCAATCAGCGGCTCGATTTCGACCAGATCGAGCTGATCGCGGGAGAGTTCGGTTTCCAGGCAGTCAAGGAAGAGGAATACGCTGCTGACTTGAAGACCGCCGCTCCAGCGGAGGATACGGCCGAACAGCTCGAGCCGCGTCCCCCGGTGGTCACGATCATGGGTCACGTCGATCATGGAAAGACGTCGCTCCTCGACTACATACGAAAGTCCAACGTCGTCGCCGGCGAGTCCGGTGGCATTACTCAGCACATTGGCGCGTACCACGTGTCGCTGCCGGGCGGGAAGGCAATCACATTCCTCGACACCCCGGGCCACGAAGCTTTCACCGCGATGAGAGCGCGCGGCGCTCAGGTGACGGACATCGTCGTGCTCGTAGTCGCCGCCGACGATCAGGTGATGCCTCAGACCATCGAGGCGATCTCGCACGCAAAAAATGCTGGAGTGCCGATCATCGTCGCGATCAACAAGATCGATGTTCCGGGCGCCAATCCGATGAAGGTAAAACAGGATCTCCTCCAGCAGGGTGTCGTGCTCGAGGACTTTGGCGGAACTGTTCTCGCGAGCGAAGTGTCGGCGAAGAAGGGGACGAACATCGATTCGCTTCTGGATCAGATTCTTCTCCAGGCGGAAATTCTCGACCTCAAGGCGAATCCGAACCGCAGCGCGCAGGGCGCGGTTGTCGAAGCTCAGCTCGACCCAGGCAAGGGTCCGGTTGCGACAGTGCTCGTCAGCAATGGCACCCTTCGCGTCGGCGACGACTTTATTTGCGGAATGTACTCCGGCCGCGTGCGCGCACTTCTCGATGAACGCGGCCGAAACGTGAAGGATGCAGGTCCGGCGATTCCTGTTCAGATCCTTGGCATCGGCGGCGTCCCGATGGCAGGCGATCAGTTCGTCGTTGTCGAAGATGCAATGGAGTCACGCGAGATTGCGCAGCGCCGCCAGCGGCTGGACCGCGAAGCGAAGAGCCGGCGCACCGCGAAGGGCGTTATATCGCTCGAGGATTTCATGTCACAGACCGCGCCCGGTCAGGCGCGTACGCTTCGCATTGTCATCAAGGCAGATCAGGGCGGGCCGGCCGAGGCATTGGCCGACGCGCTCGCGCAGCTGTCGAACGAAGAAGTGTCCGTCGAGGTCATTCACCGCGGCGTTGGAGCGATCACTGAGAGCGACATCCTTCTGGCTCGCGCTTCCGGAGCGATCATTGTCGGCTTCAATGTTCGTCCTGACAACAATGCAAGGTCGGCTGCGGATCGAGAGGGCGTAGAAATCAAGCTCTACAAGATCATCTACGAGGCCGTCGAAGACGTCCGCGCCGCGCTGGAGGGGATGCTTCGTCCGGAGGAGCGTGAGGTCGTACTCGGCGAGGCGGAAGTGCGAGAGCTGTTCAAGGTTCCGCGCATGGGAGTAATCGCCGGATGCTCGGTCCGGAGCGGCGTCATCAACCGACAGGGCAGAGTTCGCGTGATTCGCGACAGCACCGAGGTCTACGACGGAAATATTTCCTCGCTCCGGCGCTTCAAGGACGACGTCAAGGAAGTGCGCGAAGGTTTCGAGTGCGGAATCGGCGTCGAGAACTTCAACGACATCAAGGTCGGCGACGTGCTCGAATGCTACCGCAAGGAGCAGGTCGCGCGGACACTGACTTCAGCGGCGGGTGCTTCTGCGTAACACCCGCCGAGCGGACCGCGTCGCCGAAGCGGTCCGTGTCGAAGTCGCGAGCTTCCTCACTGAATCGGCAAAGGATCCGCGGATCGTCGGCTTCGTCACCGTCACCGGTGCCGATATCAGCCCCGACCTCCGCCACGCGCGCGTCTATGTGAGCGTGCTCGGCAGCGAGACCGAGAAGCAGGCAACGTTCGACGGCCTGGACAGCGTGGCTTCGCACCTTCGCTCCCGCGTGGCGCAGGCGCTTAGGCTCCGGGTCGCGCCCGAGATCCAGTTCAAGGAAGACGACACGATCGCCCGCGCAGCACGCATCGAGTCGCTGCTCGCGGATGTGAAGAGGCAGGACGCTGCCGCATCTCAGGGAAGAAAAGACGACTGATCGCTCCCGCACAGGCACTTCGCTGGTTGAAGGATTGCTGCTGATCGACAAGCCAGCGGGCATGACGTCGCACGACGTCGTGCAGCAGGTGCGACGCATCTACGGCGAGCGAAGCATTGGTCACCTTGGGACGCTCGACCCTTTCGCGACGGGCCTACTCGTTCTCCTGCTGGGTCGTGCCACGCGGCTCGCAAATTTTCTGGATATCGAGCCCAAGGTCTACGAAGCGACGGTCGGCTTCGGGTCAGAAACCGATACCGATGA
>JBOHTB010000022.1:0-15005 GCA_050733435.1 Gemmatimonadaceae bacterium
GTCGATGTGTTCCGAATGAACGTCAGCAACGAGCAGACGTTCAACCCGCTGACGTCCGGCTCGTTCAGCGGGGGCTCGAGCCGACGCCAGGGAATCGAGCTCGATGTGAGAGCGCCCGTAGCCTCTCTCGCAACTCTGTCCACCCAGTGGACTCTCAACGATGCTCGGTACACCAACCAGATCATCGAACCGGAGGACCCAACCGAAGCGCCGGTGGATGTTTCGGGGCTGCGTGTCTACAACACTGCGCGCTACATCGGCGCAGCAGCGCTGGATCTCATGAAGGACGACGGCGTCACGCCCGGGAAATGGAACGTGCGACTCGGCGGTAACTGGGTCGGACCGTACTCACCGTTCGACGAGCCCGGTGTCGTGCTTGGCTCCTACGGGCTGATGCACCTGAGCGGTCGAGTACGGCTCTCGCGCGCGGCGGTGCTGGACGGCGGGCTGCGGAATGTGTTTGATCGCGCATACCCGGAACTCGTGGCGGGCCACATCGTTGCTCCCGGAGAGCCGCGCTCGGTTTATCTAAGCCTTCGCTATCAGCTCTAGACGAACGACAGAGAATCCAGGTCGACTCTCTACTTTGTGGCTTTTTTCTTTCTTACGTAGCGCTTCTCGCCGTTCGGCGTCGTGACTGCCACGAGGTCGGACGGCGCTACGCCGCGCTGGGCCGCGGTGAGACGCGGAAAAACCGGACGCTTCTGATGTGACTTCGATTGCAATGAGACGAGCTTCGTCGCGTGCGGGACTGGTTTGGCCTGAGCGGACTGCGCGCGCGCAGCCGTCGGACAAGCAACGGCCGCAACAATGGCGACTACGCCAAGCGAGAGAATGGTTTTCATCATCTGATCCTATTGAATGACAAGCGTGTATGCGCCAGTGGCACCGGGCGTTCCAGATAGTTTCGTGGTCGGCGCAATCAGGTAGTAATCCGATGCCGTCGCGGTGAACGACACCTGTGCGTCGGTGGTCGTCGCGTCCTTGTCGTCATTGCTCGCGACGAGTCCGTTCCGCGAATAGATCTCGATGTAGGCGTCGAAGTCTGTCGAGCTCATCGAGACCGTCACGGTCTGCCCCGCGCTCAGAAAGACGAAACTGTCGTCCGAGTAAAAGCCGTTGTTGAGACAATCGGTCGTCGATAGTGTTTGCGCGGTCGCTACCGAGCGAACAACAAACGGATCCTCGCAGTTTTCGATTGACGGCGATACAGAGGCCGAGGACAGCGTGTAATCGCCTGTGACGCGAGTGTCGAAAGAGTTCGCGATCAGGAAATAATTCCCTGCTGGAATCAACGCCTTGACGGCCGAGTTCGTGGTCGAAGCGTCGATGTCATCGTTCTCGGCGACCACCCGCCCGGTGGAATCGGCGAGGAGGACGTAGGTGTCCCACGTCGCGGATTGGCTGAAGGTATAACCGCCACTCGTGGGTATGGTGACTTTGTAAATGTCGACGTACGACCCATCCGGTGATGGACAGTCGGAGGTCGCAAGAGTTCCATTCACCGTTGAGCCGAACGTATATGCCGTCGCGTTCGCGAAATCACACGGATTTTGTCCATTTGCCATCGCCGTGAAGGTTGCGGCCGTAAGCGTTCCTACGTTCGCAAACAAAGTATTTGGCGCTCCGGGGAGTGGGCCGAGCGTCCACCCGCCGATTGTTGCGACGCCAGCTGAATTGGTGACGGGCGAGCCGCCGTTCAGTGTGCCGGAGCCATCGCCGATCGAGAACGTGACGACAACTCCCGGAACAGGAACTGAGTTGGCATCTGTGACAGTGACCGACGGGTTGATGGCTACAGCCGCGCCCGGGTCTCCCGTCTGATTGTCGCCGGCTGACTTCGTGATCGAAGCAGGCGGTCCGGCGACGGGTGGTGGTGAGGATGAATCCGATCCGCATCCCGCGGCCAGCAGGCCGAGCGAGAGAGAGAGGAGTGCTGGCCGCATTGAGATCATGGCGATTTATCCGAGGAAGAAAACCGACCGTGGAAATGTCGGTCGCCCAATATCAGGCAGGGGTTTAACCTGTCAAGAAGCTGTCACGAGATACGGGCGCCGAAGCCTTTGGGACGGGGATCTGGGAGACTGCCGCGACGCGCGTCACAGTCTGCCGCACTATCTCTCTAATACGATCGAACTGGCCTCCCGCAATCCATTCGGGCGGGGCCATCCAGTTCCCGCCGACGGCCACGACGTTCTTCTGGTGGAGGTAAGTCGTGAAATTCGTTGCGGTTACTCCGCCGCTCGGATTGAATTCGACTCCAACGAACGGACCCGATAGAAGCTGCAAGTACGGAACCCCGCCCAGGGTTTCGATGGGCCAGAGCTTCATGAGATTGAGGCCGGTCTCGAGCACGGCTTCGATCTCGGACCCGGTTGCCACGCCCGGGTAAACGGGCACGTCATTCTCCAGGCAGTAGTCGACAACAGACCGATTGAATCCGGGCGACACCACAAACTCCGCACCGGCATCCTTTGCCTGCTTGGCCTGTGCGACGTTCAGGACGGTCCCTGCGCCCGCGAACATCTCCGGCTGAGCGTCCTTGATTCTGCGCAGCGATTCGAGCGCTCCTTTCGTGCGCAGCGTTATCTCGGCGATCGGAAGACCACCGGTGAGCAACGCATTCGCAAGCGGAATGGCGTTGGTGGCGTCTTCGATGATGATCACCGGGATGATGCGCCAACGGCGAAGCGCTTCGGTCATTGGAGATGATCTGGTCGGGCTCATTAGTCCTCTTTTGGCTAGGCTATCGTGTGCGGTTTTCTAATGCTGCGTCCAAACACTGTTCGCAGGATTTGCGTCCATCCATATCCCGTCCAGGAGCTGGACTGACTGCACCACTTTCGTGGCGGGAATGGTAACGGTGGCCGTCCGAAGATTCGGCTCCCATATCGCCGACGTCTCGTGAGTTACAGCAGTCGTCCCGTCGGCAAACTTGAGCAGCACGTCCACCGGAGCCGGCATTCCACCGACGTTGTCGAGCACCACCGTGTAGCCATCACCGGACTTCGTCACCGACCGAACTCCCAGATCGATGTAACCGTTGGCGAAGTACCAATCGTTCCAGAACCAGTTGAGATTCCGGCCCGTCACGTCATTGAAGGTATTGAAGAAATCCCATGGGATCGGGTGCTTCCCGTGCCATCGATCCATAAAGGTGTGCAGACCCGTGCGAAAAACGGGATCGCCGAGCATGTCTTTGAGGGCGAGATAACCAAGAGAGGCTTTGCCGTAAGCGTTGTCACCGTAAGCGGCGGGCGAGAGCGCGTCGGCTGGGGTAATGATCGGCAGATCCTCGAGGGGCGAAGGATTTCTCGCCCATCCGGTCACCCGAAATTGTCTGTAGAATTGCGTCGCTCTCTCCTGACCAAGATCAGCAATTCCGATAAGGTACTCGAAGGTTGTCGCCCAGCCCTCGTCCATCATCGCGTATCGGGACTCGTTGATTCCCATGTAGAATGGGAAGTACGTGTGCGCAGTCTCGTGCTCGACGACGAAGCGCGAGAACACCGTGTCGGTGTAGCTCTCGTCGTTCACCATCATCGGATACTCCATTCCGGCGAGTCCTTCGACGACGGTTGTCTTTTCGTATGGATACGGAACGCCGGGCCAGTTGGTCGAGAGCCAGTTGAGAGCGTGACGGCTGTACTGCACCATGTGGTGATAGTCAGCCGCGGTGTCGTTGTACGCGGCCTGGGCGCTCGCGCGGCGGTGGGACAAGGTGTCGACCACAGCGCTCGCTGCATCCCACACATAATGGTCGCTCAACGCGAACGTCATGTCGGGGATGTCGTTCGCGCGAAAGCGCCACGTGTTAGTCGGATGCTGAGTCGTAACGCGCTTCGCCGCCATGTCGGCTCGGGTGGCGACGTTCATAGTCTCGTCCGACGTGAATGAGCGATTGTAGCGATCGAGTGCAGCAGGCTGCACGACTTCCGCGGGATTCAGCAGCGTACCAGTTCCCCATACGACGTAGTTAGCCGGCACGGTGATCGAGACATCGTAGTCGTTGAAGTCGCTGTAGAACTCCTGGACGTCCGTGAACGGAATGCGATCCCAACCGTTGTAATCATCGTAGACGGCGACGCGGGGATAGAAATAGGCGAGGAAGTAGCTCGTAGAGTCGAGCATTCCTTCACGTCCGCTCTCGCGGGAGACGTCATAGTGCCACTTGAACGCGAGCCGCACCGAATCGTGCGGAAGCAGCGGCGCGGGAAGCGGCATACCTACCGAGGTAAAGGCATTGTCGCCGCGCCACGCGACCGGCTGCTGGTTTGCCGAAACCGAATCGATGTGCACACCGGACGTGAGATAGTCAGGCGAAGCTCCACCGCCACGCGGCGCGCCGGGTTTGTGGATGTTGAGCAGGAGTTTTATCTGCAGCGCCCGAAGAGTGTCCGGGCTGTTGTTCATGTACACGATGGTCTCGGTCCCGCGAACCGTTCGATCCGGTGGCAGCGCGGTGATCGCGATCGAGTAACGACCGTGATTCTCCCAGTAATTTGGTCCGGGCCGGCCGTCGGGCAAATGCGTTCCCTTGCGAAACGCAGTCTGGACGCCGCGCGGCATGTACAACGTCGACGTTGCTCCCGCCGCCGGAACAGGCGCGGAAACGGGAGCGCTGGCGCATCCGGCGGTGAGAATGGCTGCAGTCAGCGCGAAGGAAAAACGGAACGGCAGGGGCGGACGAAAAGACATCGATTGGCTCCTTGAATAGCCGAAAACTAATGGAAGCGGGAAGCGGGAAGCGGGAAGCGGGAGGCGGGAAGCGGGACGCGGGACGCGGGAAGCGGGACGCGGGACGCGGGAAGCGGAAAACAAATCACTCGCGCACGACGCGAGATCGACATAAAGGAAATCGCAATGCCAAAAATGAAGTCGCACAAAGGCGCGAGAAAGCGCTTCAAGATCACGGGCTCGGGAAAGGTGAAGCGCATGAGAGCGTTCAAGAGCCACATCCTCACCAAGAAATCGCCGAAGAGAAAACGCAATCTGCGTCAGGCCACGACCATCCATACCAACGGCGAAGTCAAGAACATCAAGCGCCTGCTTCAGGCGTAAGGATACAGGAGCAGAACTATGCCACGCGTAAGATCGAACGTCGCGCGATTGAAGCGCAAAAAGCAGGTGATGAAGGCAGCCCGCGGAGCCTTTGGCGCGCGGAGCAAGCTGTGGAAGGCCGCCAAGGAAAACGTCGAGCGCGGCTGGAAGTACGCCTACCGCGATCGCAAGAACAAGAAGCGCGATTTCCGCAAGCTGTGGATCATCCGCATCAACGCCGGCGCACACCAGCATGGGATGTCCTATTCCGTCTTCATGCACGGCTTGAAAAAGGCCGGCATCGAGATCGATCGGAAAGTTCTTTCCGACATCGCCATCAACGACTCCGCTGCGTTTACTGCGCTCGCCGAGAAGGCGAAATCGGCTCTCGACGCCGCGTAACGTCCTAACCGTGCTTCAAAGGGACTCTGCCGGCGCAATGATAAACGAGCGCGGTGGAGTCCTTTTGCTTTCCGCAGTGCCCGTGGACCGCTCGCTTATCCCTTGCTCGCTGTAGCTCTGGGTAATCCGTGACACTCTCCGAATTCCAGCAGCTCGTCACTAGCATCGCCGACGACGGCGAGAAGCTGATCGATGCCGCGACCACCGCGTCATCGCTCGAAGAGGCGCGCACGTCACTGCTCGGGAGAAAATCAGGACGCCTGCCCGAGCTTTTCAGACAGCTCCCATCGCTTGCGCCTGGCGAGCTGCGCGAAGCGGGCTCCTTGATAAACGCTGTGAAGGCGAAGCTCGAGACGCACCTTGAAGATCGGCGTCGGCAGCTCGACGCGGCGAGCACTTCGCGACGCGAGATCGATCTCACGATGCCCGCGCGCCGGCAGTGGCTCGGCTCTCGTCATCCGGTGACGCTCGTCATCGAGGAGATCGAGGACATCTTTCGCGAGCTGGGCTTCACCATCGCCCTCGGTCCAGAAGCCGAGACCGAGTGGTACAATTTCACGGCACTCAATTTTCCACCCGACCACCCGGCGCTCGATCTGCACGACACGCTTTACCTCGGTGAGAGCGTGATGCTCCGGACTCACACGTCGCCCGTTCAGATCCGCACGATGCAGAACTTCAAGCCACCCATCCGAATACTGAGTCCGGGCAACGCCTATCGCCGCGACTTCTTCGATGCGTCGCACGCGCCGATGTTCGCGCAGATCGAAGGACTCGCTGTCGACGAGGGAGTGAGCTTCGTCGACCTCAAGGCGACGCTCACACATTTCGCCAACCGGTTCTTCGGTCAAACGAAAACCCGCTTCCGTCCGAGCTACTTTCCATTCACCGAGCCGTCGGCGGAGATGGACGTCGAGTGCCAGCTCTGTCACGGCTCTGGCTGCGCAAGCTGCAAAGGCACGGGATGGATGGAGATACTCGGCTCCGGCATGGTTCATCCGTCCGTGATCACTGCCGCGGGACTCGATGCGGATCGCTACACTGGCTGGGCGTTCGGCATGGGCCCCGCGAGAATCGCGATGCTCCGCTACGACATTCCGGATATCAGAGTCCTTTACGACTCCGATGTGCGGTTCCTCTACCAGATTGCCCGATGAACGCGTCCTACGAATGGCTTAGGACCTTCGTCCCGTTCAAGCTCACGCCGACTGAGCTGCGTGATCTGCTCACGTCCCGGTGCGCGACGGTCGACGATCTCGTCGCGGTTCGCGAAGATCTCAAAGACATAGTCGTAGGTCGCGTGGTGGAAGCCGCGCGACATCCGAACTCGGACCACCTGTGGGTCACTAAAGTCGACGCAGGTACCGGGTCGCTGATCGACGTCGTCTGCGGGGCGCCCAACGTCACGGTGAACACTCTCTATCCCTTCGCGCCGGTCGGGTCAGTTCTGCCCGGTGGAGTCAAGATAGAGAAGCGAAAAATTCGTGGCGAGACTTCGGAAGGCATGCTGTGCTCCGCAAAGGAGCTCGGCCTCGGCCAGGACCAGGAGGGCATCATGGCGCTCGAGGTCGATGCAGCGCCAGGCGTCAAGTTTGTCGACGCGATGCCGATCGGCGACACGCGCCTCGTTGTGGACGTCCTTCCGAACCGGCCCGACCTTCTTTCTCACGAAGGACTCGCGCGCGAGATCGCTGCCGCGACTGGCGGTGTGGTTTCACGACCAGACATTGCGGAGGACAAGTCGACGGTCATCCGTACGCACACGGTGAAAGCGACGTCCGGGAAAGTTGGTGAGGTGAGCGTTCGCCTCGAGGATCCTGACGGGTGTCTGAGGTACGCGGGCGCGGTTATCACCGGGGTGAAGGTCGGTCCCAGCCCTGACTGGCTCGCGCGTCGTCTCGAATCGGTTGGATCGCGTCCAATCAACAACGTCGTCGATGTCACGAATTACATGCTTCTGGGCTTCGGCCAGCCGATGCATGCGTTCGATCTGGAAAAACTCGCGCGCGGCACCGTCGTGGTGCGGAAGACCCGCGGTGAGGAGCTGATCAAGACGCTCGACGGCGTGGATCGCACGCTGCCTCCCGGCGCCGTAGTCATAGGCGACGCGGAGCGGGCGCAGGCGATTGCCGGCGTCATCGGTGGAAGCGGGAGCGAGGTGTCCGAGTCGACGACTGACATTTTCCTCGAGGTCGCTGCATTCAATCCGTCGCGAATTCGTGCGGCCAGGCGCACGCTCGGAATCTCCACCGATGCGAGCTATCGGTTTGAGCGCGGCGTCGACGTCGATGCGATTCCCGGTTTGGTCGACTATGCGGTGCGATTGATTGTCTCGGTGGCCGGCGGGAATCCACAGGGCAGTCCGATCGACCTCTATCCACTTCCCAAGCGCCCACAACCGATCTCGCTAAAGCTCGCGCGCGTTTCGCGCCTGCTCGGCGAACCCGTCGACGCAATAGAGGTGGAGAGAAATCTCAGACTGGTGGGATTCAGAATCGCGCCGGAAGCGAAGGATGTTCTCAAGGTGTCGCCTCCGAGCTGGCGACACGATGTTCGCGCCGACGTCGATCTCGCAGAGGAAATCGCACGGCTCCGCGGCTACGACACGTTCTCATCGGAGCTCAGGCCGTTTCGCGCAAGCGCCGTCCCCGATGCGCCGCTGGTCTCGGTGATAAAGCGCGTGCAGGATTCGCTCGTCGGCGAAGGTCTCAACGAGGTCCGCCCGTTGCCGTTCGTGCCCGCGGGAAAAGGTGCGACTGTGAAAATCACGAACCCGCTTGCAGAGGACGAGGCTTTTCTGCGCGGGGACCTTCTCACTACCCTCGTCGGGCGCGCCGAGCACAATCTCGCGCGCATGCAGGGGAACGTGCGTCTGTTCGAGATCGGAACAGCTTTCTTCAAAGCCCCCGCCACGAGCGATGCAAGCAGTGCGAACGCCTCGTCGAAAAATTCGGGCGCGGAGACAGTTGAGTTACCGCGCGAGGAAATGCGCGTCGCGGCGCTGGTGATGGGCCAGCGCACGCCCACGCATTTCACCAAGCCAAATGCGGAGAGCTACGACGAGTGGGACATCAAGTATCTGGCTGAGACGGTAGCGTCTGTCGCGTTTCCAGGCTTGGACGTGAAGCTTGTTCCGGGCTCCGGAGCCGTTCTCTGGAATGTCGTGGTTGCCGGAACGTCGGTCGGAACTGCTCGCCGGATGAAGCTCGACGCGCCGGTGTGGGCCCGCCCGGCATTTGGCCTCGAGATCAATCTCGAGGCAATCGGTCCCTCAGCTGCGCGGCCGCGGAGGTATCGTCCCATTCCGGCAACGCCGCGCGCGCAGGTCGACCTTGCCCTCATTGCTGCGACGAGCGTGAGTGCTGCTCAGATCGAAGCGGTAATTCGTCGTGAGGCTGGTGAGCTGCTGGAAACCCTGACGCTGTTCGATGAATTCGTCGGGCAGGGAATTCCCGAGGGGTCACGCAGTCTTGCGTGGGCGTTGACGTTCCGCCACGCGGAGCGCACACTAAAGGACAAGGAAGTCCAGGGCCGCACCGAGAAAATCGTTCAAGCACTGCAAGGAGAGCTTGGTGTCCGACAGCGCACGTCCTGAGATTGCGGCTTTTGCCGAGCTCGAGCAGCTCGTGAAACACCTCGGCGACGAGCTCGCGTCTTTTCGCCGCCGCGCGCTTCAGGCGGAGGCGCGGCTCAAGAGTCTCGAGTCGACCGGCGTGAAAGGTGTGGTGTCGCCGGAGCGCGTACAGTTTCTCGAGCGCGAGAACGCCGGGCTCAACACCAGGCTCGAATCAGCCCGTGCCCGGACGCAGCAGATGATCGATCGAGTCCGCTTCCTCAGACAGCAGCACGATGGAGTGAGCAGCCGTTGACCTCCAAGAAGAATGTCGTCCGCGTTACGATTCTCGGCGACGAGTACTCGATCCGGAGCGATGTGAGTCCTGAGCGCACCCGCGCGGTCGCTGAGCACGTCGACAACGTGATCAAGCAGACTATGCGCGCCGGTAACATCGTCGAAACCCAGAAGGCGGCGATTCTCGCGGCGCTCAGTATCACGGACGAGTTGTTCGATGCTCGAGAGGCCGGGGAGGATCTCGCTTCATCCATGAAGCGATTGAGCGGAGAGGTACGGCCCTGGTTGCCGCCGGCCAAGAGGAAGGAGTAGCCGGTCGCTTTTGGGGTGGAGAACTTCTGGCCGTGATGAGCGCGACTTAGAGATCTCTTCGCGAGGCTGGCATCCACAAAACTGAAGCAGGGAGCGGCAAGCTTTGCAGCCGTAGCTTTTGGCTTTCATACTCGCATTCTCTGGTCGAGGCCCCGTCGCCGGGCTCCTGACGTCCGGCCACCGAGACGGAAGTTTCATCCGGATGAAGCGGATTGTATCGGATTAAACGGATCACTGCTCTTGGCGCTACAGCTCCTCTCGCCGGGCTGGATTTTTTATTGTTTGCATTGAGAGCGCCTCTTGGCTCTCCGAGCCGAACTGCAAGGTCAACTGAACACTACCCGCTACCGGCGAATCGCGGCCGGCTGACCGCTGCTCGCTCGGACTCCGCGTTCCATGCTGAGAACCTGCGACCGCACGCATTTTAGGCGAGTAGCGCGTCGCGGGCGGCGACCAGCCGGCAGCGTGTAGTGTTCCGTTGCAGTTCCCATCCGACCTGGAATCGGATCGATCGAAAAAACCTCCGTCGGAGCGGCCAGTCGAAGCTCGGGCAGGAATGCGAGTATGAAAGCCAACGGCTACGGCTGCAAAGCTTGTGGCTCCCTGCTTCGGTTTTGTGAATGCCAGGCCCCGCGAAGAGATCTCTAAGTCGCGCACCCAAGAGATCTCTAAGTCGCGCACCCAGAGATCTCTAAGTCGCGCACCAAGAGATCTCTGAGCCGCGCGCCGAGAAGCCAGTCTAGCCCACCCTTGACCTAAAGCATTAGCTTACCAGCAGCTACGCGACGACTTATCGGCGCGATAGGGGCCGCCTGTGGCTTTGCCGCGGGCCCAACATAGATCTCATATGACGAACACGGCGTGGATACCCGCAGCCGGCATAATACTGTTTCTATTTGCCAGCGCGGTTTTTTTCTATATCGGAAGAAGGATCGGAGGGCGCGCCGAGCTTCGGCGTCAGGAGCAGGCCCACGCGACCGCGGAAGAGACCTCAAAGCGGATCGTCGGAGAAGCGGAGCGCGAGGCTGAGAGCCTGCGCAAGACCGCCGTACTGAGCGGAAAAGAAGAGCTCATCCGACTTCGTGAAGAATGGGAACTCGAAGTTCGCGGACGACGCGAAGAGATCGAGCGCGAAGAGCGCCGCGTCACGGACCGCGAAGGGCAGCTCAATCGAAAGTACGACCTTCTCGAGCAGCGGGAGCGCGACACCGCGCGCCGCGCCGAGAACCTTGGCAGCCGCGAACAGGCCCTCACCCAGCGGGAGCAGGAGCTCGAGAAGCTCCTCGGTGAGGAGCGCCGGCGACTCGAGCAGCTCGCTGGACTTTCCGCCGCCGACGCCAAGGCCGAGCTCATACACCGGATGGAAGAAGAAGCCCAGGCCGACGCCGCCAACCAGATCAGGGAGATTCGCGAGACCGCGAAGCGGAACGCTGAACGCGAGGCCAAAAAGATCATCGCGCTCGCGATCCAGCGAATCGCGGCGGAGCAGAGCGTCGAAGCCACGGTGTCGGCCGTATCGCTGCCCAATGATGAGATGAAGGGCCGCATCATCGGACGAGAGGGCAGGAACATCCGCGCCTTCGAGCTGGCGACCGGTGTCGACGTCATCATCGACGACACGCCGGACACAGTCGTCGTATCGTGCTTCGATCCTGTTCGACGTGAGATCGCTCGGCTGTCGCTGGAAAAACTCGTCGCGGATGGGCGGATACACCCAGGCCGCATCTAAGAGGTCGTGAACAAGTCGCGTGTCGAGGTGGACGCCTCGATCATCGAGACCGGCGAACAGGCCGCGTACGAGAGCGGAGTTCACGGGCTTCATCCCGAGCTCGTAAAGCTGATTGGGCGGATGCGGTGGCGCACCAGCTACGGACAGAACATCCTGAACCACTCGAAAGAGGTCGCGTGGCTCGCCGGTATAATGGCTGCCGAGCTGGGACTCGATGTCCCGATGGCTCGGCGCGGAGCGCTGCTCCACGATGTTGGAAAAGTCCTGACGCACGAGCACGAGGGCACGCACGTACAGCTTGGAGTCGAGATGGCCACGCGCTACGGCGAGCACCCTCTGGTCGTGAACTGCATCGCGGCGCACCACGACGACGTCCCTCACGAGAGCGAGGTGTCCGTTCTCGTTCAGGCGGCTGACGCGATTTCAGGCGCGCGTCCAGGTGCCCGACGTGAGGCGTTCGAGACCTACGTGAAGCGTCTCGAGGGCCTCGAGAAAATTGCGTCGAGTTATCGCGGGATCGAAAAGGTGTTTGCGATTCAGGCAGGCCGCGAAGTGCGTGTGATCGTGACTCCGGAAGAGGTGGACGATCCGAGGATGGCCACACTTACGGAGGAGATCGCGCGCAGGATCGAGGCAGAGCTCCAGTATCCGGGACAGATAAAGGTCGTACTGATCAGGGAGACGCGAGCAGTGGACTTTGCCCGCTGATTTGATCGACGGCCGCGCGATCGCGAAAAAGATTCGCGCGGAAGTCGCCGAAAGGGTTAAGAAACTAGCCGCAACAGGCGTCAAGCCAGGCTTGGCGGTGGTGCTCGTCGGAGACGATCCGGCGAGTTCAGTGTATGTTGCCGCAAAGGGACGGGCGACTGAAGAGGCAGGGATGCATAGCGTCACGATGCGTCTCGAAGCGGACACGTCGCAATCGGAGCTTCTTGCGCACATCGATGCGTTGAATGCCGACCCGAAAATACACGGCATACTCGTGCAGATGCCGCTCCCGAAGCAGATAGATCCTGACTTCGTAATTCGCAGCGTACATCCTGAGAAAGACGTCGACGGATTTCACCCGATCAACGTCGGAAAGATGCTTGTAGGAGAGCGTGATGGATTTATTCCGTGCACGCCGGCCGGAATCCAGGTGCTCCTTCGGGAATCGGGAGTGAAAACGCCCGGCAAAAACTGTGTCATCATCGGCAGAAGTAACATCGTCGGAAAGCCGATGGCAGCGCTCATGATGCAGAACACGTCGGACGCGAACTGCACTGTGACGGTCTGCCACTCCCGCACCGAAGATCTTAAAGAACACACGAAGTCGGCGGACATCCTCATAGTGGCGGCGGGGCGCGCCGGAATTGTCACCGGCGGTATGGTGAAAAGGGGCGCGGTCGTGATCGATGTCGGTACGAATCGGGTGAAGGACGAGAGCGCAAAAACGGGGACTAGGCTTCAGGGCGACGTCGACTTCGACTCGGTTCGCAAAGTCGCGTCGCTGATCAGCCCGGTTCCGGGTGGCGTTGGACCTATGACGATCGCGATGTTGATGCTGAACACGGTTCGGGCGGCGGAGATGGCAGCAAAATCACTGGCGCACGCTGCCGGATAATCGAAGAACCATGAACGCAGCTCCCTTCGATCTTTTCGCCTCGGTGCTTGGTCGCGCCGGCATCGGCTTCACGCCCGAGATGCCGGCGTCGGTGTCCGATGTTGCGCTCGAGACGCGCGCACTCGTCGAATCCGGCCTTCATCCGCTCTGGGTCCGCGGCGAGATCACCGATTTCAAGCGGCATCGAAACGGGCATTGGTACTTCTGTCTTCGCGACGCGACGGCCCAGATAAGGTGCGTCGTGTGGTCGCGCGATCAGCGCGGACTTCCGGCGCCGCCAGACGATGGGATGCAGGTGATCGTCTACGGCCAGATGACCGTCTACACGGCTCGCGCGGATCTTCAGCTCAAGATCACGCGAATCGAGGCGCAGGGAGACGGGCTCTGGAGAAAGGCGATGGCGCTGACGCTGACCAAGCTGCGTCGCGAGGGCCTGCTCGATGAGAGTCGAAAGAGGCCGATCCCGCGTTTCCCGTCACGCGTCGCGATAGTGACGAGCGCGGACGGCGCCGCCATTAGAGACATCGTCGCGGTATTTCGCAAGAGAAATAACGGAGTGCAGCTCGTGATCTGCCCGGCGAAAGTTCAGGGCGATGGCGCGGCGACGGAGGTCGCAGCAGCGATCCGTCGTGTGTCGCGCTGGGCGGGCGCGGAGGTAGTGATCGTCGGACGCGGCGGCGGAGGGAAAGACGATCTATGGGCATTCAACGACGAGCGTGTCGCTCGCGCGGTTGCCGCCTGTCCCGTGCCGGTAATTTCGGCCGTCGGTCACGAGGTGGACATCACCGTGTGCGACGCTGTCGCCGACCTGCGAGCACCGACCCCATCCGCTGCGGCGGCTGCCGCGTGCATCGCCAGCGACGATATCGAGAAAGCGTTTGCTCTCGCGCGCCGTGACCTTACGGTCGCGATGGCCGCGCGCCTCCGCGAGACCAGGCTCGATCTCGACCGCCTTCGCGGCGCAATCACGGGGGCGACTCACCGCGTCGTTGCCGACAAGAGAACCAGAGTGACTACGGCGGCTGCGCAGCTCAATGCGCTGAGTCCGCTGGCGACCCTCGCACGCGGCTATGCCGTCGCGCGCGACCGCGACGGTCGAGCACTTACATCGGCTCGGCAATTCAAGACTGGTGAAGACTTCCAGCTGCTTCTCCGCGACGGCGCAATCGACGCCACCACGAAGTCGCGCGAATGAGCCTCCTCCTCACTTTCGTGACGAGTCTCATGCTCGGGATGCGCCACGCGACTGATTCCGACCATATCGTCGCCGTTACCGCGATAGCGAGCCGCGAGAAATCCGTCGCGAAAGCAGCGTGGCTCGGTGCCGTTTGGGGTTTTGGTCACACCCTCACGCTGTTTCTTGTCGGAGGCGCGATCATCGCTTTCAAGATTGCGTTCAGTCCGCGCGTTGGACTCTCGATGGAGTTGGCGGTGGCCGTCATGCTGATCGTGCTTGGGCTGCTCAACCTGCTCGAAGTTCGACCGCGCTCCATGTCGGTCAGCTCGACGCGACCATTTCTCGTCGGCTTGGTCCACGGCCTGGCGGGATCAGCCGCGGCAGTGCTGGTCGTCGTGCCCCTTATTCCGGATCCGAGATGGGCCGCGCTCTACCTGGTTGTGTTCGGCCTTGGAACGGTGATGGGGATGACGCTGATCACGCTCTCGATCGCGGCTCCATCGTTTCTGCTCGCGTCACGAATGTCGGGGATGCAGCGATCACTTCGGTTGGCGTCGGGTGCCGTGAGTCTCGTGTCCGGATTTTATCTCGTGCAGAAGATCGGATTCGGGGACGGATTGTTCACCAGGAATCCGGTTTGGACTCCACAGTAGCGCGGAGCCGAAACCGGGAATTGAAGCAGTTGTTGGTCGCCCACCAATCGTGGGATCGCTTGCCGAGGATCCCAGCTTAAGCTGCCGGCTGCCAGCCTGAAGCGACCAGCGGCCAGCTGCAGACAAGGTACAGACCGGGAGGATGGGTGAGCGCTAGACCGGGAGGATGGGTGAGCCCGATTTACCATTCACCTTTATGCACGGACCTTTTTGGAGGTTGTCGTGCCTTGGAGGACTCC
>JBOHTB010000023.1:0-32101 GCA_050733435.1 Gemmatimonadaceae bacterium
CGAGCAGAGCGAGGGAGCGCAGTTAGGGGCTCCGACCAGCGACCGTTGTCGCCGAAGAGGACACTTTGCACCGCCCGACCCGCGCGACAAACCCCAATGCGCCAAAAAAAGCGCACGCGGGACCTAATGTGTGGCGCCGACAGCCGCCGCAGAACCGATATCGAGTGCGCCGCTCGCGCCGCCCGGTGGACGTCGCTGCACTTTGTCCACGTCCGGCACGCTAGAGACAATGCCCTGTTCGAGCCAGGCGTGCTCACCGCGCAGGACCTCCATCGCGAGCTTATAGAGCGCGCCGTCATTCGGGCCAAACAGCTCTCGGAAGTGCAGCGCGATTCGGTCACGCGCCTCGATGCAGAACACGTCGGCAAGCCTCACGGCCTCGGCGTTCCCCTGCTTCGACAACATCTGCGCCCTCGAGCACGCCGCCGACATGGCGAACAGTTCCGCGCCAATATCCACCGCGCGGAACAACACCATCTGACGCCGCTCGAGTTTCGGTCCGAAGCGCACCATCGCGTGAAAGATCGATCGCCCCAGATGCCGCGTCGTACGCTCGATGTAGCGAACGTGGTGCGCGAGCTTGCCGAATTCGCCGTAGCGCTTGAACCGCGCCGCGTTCAGCCACCGCGTCGGATACCAGGTCAGATAAAACGGAGTCGCGTTCGCCATCGCCGAGAGCTTCTCTTTGAACGAGGACTCGGGATTGACGATGTTGAACGCGAGCTTGAAGTGATAATCGACTGCCTCGCGGGCGATGAACAAGCGCATGATCTCCGACGATCCCTCGAAGATGAGATTGATGCGGAAATCGCGCATCGCCCTCTCGACCGGTATCCCAACCTCGCCGCGACTCCTCAGAGAATCGGCCGTCTCGTAGCCGCGACCACCGCGGATTTGCACGGTGTCATCGATGATTCGCCATCCGGCTTCAGTGTTGAACAGCTTGGCGATCGCTGCCTCCAGTCGGATGTCGTAGCCGCCTTGCTCGTAGAGTGCGGCCGACAGCTCGGCAACGGCTTCCATCGCGAAAGTGTACGCGGCCATGCGTGCGATCTTCTGTGCGACCGCTTCGTGCTTGCCGATCGGCTGTCCCCACTGCACGCGTTCGTTCGCCCACTTCCGAACGATTGAGATCATCTGCTTGCCCGCACCAGCGCAGCCGGCCGGAATGGTGAGGCGCCCGGTATTGAGAGTGATCAGCGCGAGCTTTAGTCCCTTCCCTTCTCCCCAAAGAATATTCTCGCGCGGAACCTTCACGTTGTTGAAGCGGATGACGCCGTTCTCGATCGCCTTTAGGCCCATGAACCGGAGTCGATGGACGACCTCGACGCCTGGCATCGACGCTTCGACGATGAAAGCCGTGATCTGCTTGACGGGCTTTCCGTTGATCGCCTTCTCTGGTGTTCTGGCCATCACCAGGAACAGCTCGGCGCGCGTGCCGTTGGTACACCAAAGCTTTTCGCCGTTGATGACGAAAAGCTTTCCGTCGGCGCTTGGAGTTGCGGTGCAGCGCATGTTCGCCGGATCTGACCCGGCATCGACTTCGGTGAGCGCGAAAGCGGAGATCGCTCCCTTGGCGAGTCTCGGGAAATATTTCCGCTTCTGTTCCTCACTGCCGAAAAGCTTGAGGGGTTGCGGGACCCCAATCGACTGGTGGGCGGATAGCATCGCGGTAAGCGATCCGTCCTTCGACGTCACCATCTCGATCGCGCGGATGTAGCTCATTTGCGACAGGCCGAGTCCGCCGTATTCTTTTGGGATCTTGATTCCGAAAGCACCCATGTCGCGCAGCTCCTGCACGAGTGACTCGGAGATCTGGCCAGTGCGATCGATTTCATCCGAATCGACACGCTCCATGAACGCGCGCAGCTTGTCCATGAACGGTTTCGCGCGCGCTTCTTCAGCGACGTCTGACGGCGGGTGCGGATGAATCAGGTCTAGGCGAAACCGTCCCAGAAATAACTCGCGAACGAAGCTCGGGTGCTCCCATTCCGTTTCGCGCGCGTGCTCAGCGACGTCGCGCGCTTCTTTTTCACTCGCGGTTCCTACCGAGATGTCGCTCATGTGCGTTTCAGGAAGATAACCAGTCCGCCGATGGAAATCGCCGCGAACGAGAACCACTGGATTGCGTAGCTCCGGTGCGGTCCTTCGTCGAGCGGAGTGGGCTCGACACGCGGGGGCGGATTCCCGGTGCGGCCCGAATCGGTCAGAACGACATAGTAGTTAGCGATCGGATACGGAAAGAGCTTGAGCAAATCGGGCCTGTACAGCCTTCTCATCGACCTGGGCCTTGCCCGATTCAGCGAATCGAATGGACCCTGCGTCGGAAAAACATCGACGAAGCCATTGGCGTCGACGCTATCTCCCTCGCGCCACCGCGTCGTCTCGATGGTGACGCCGTCAGGTGAATAAACCCATCCGCGATTCACGAGCACCGCGGTATCCGTCCCTTCGCGGCGGACGGGCGTGATGAGATTGACCCCCGGCGAGCCCTCGCGACCGCGCAGTGTGAGTACGAGCTCGTTGGGATAATCGTACGCCCCGCGCACGCGTACGCGTCTGAAGTGAGAGGCCGACGTATCCGCCGGAAGTGAATCCAGCGGAACTTCTGGAGCGTCGCGACGCGACAAAACGATCGCGTTCAGCGCTCGGCGCGCGGAAAGTCGCCGCAATTGCCAAAACCCGAGCGAAATCGACAGCGCGGCGAAGGAGATCGCGAGAATGGCAAGGATCCATTTCCGGAAAGTCACCACGGAAATATCGCCAATCGCTGCCCGCGAGGGTCAGCGTCGGCTTGACATCCCGGGCTCGCCGCTTCCGATTGAAAGTCATGGCAACGGAGATTCGAATCGGCACGCAGGGCTGGAACTACGACGCCTGGGTCGGGCCGTTCTATCCCGCTGGAACGCGGCCTTCGGATTTTCTCACAGTATATGCCCGCGCGTTCGACTCCGTCGAAGTCGATTCCACTTTCTACGCCTCGCCAGCTGCCACGACCATACGAAGCTGGATCGACCGCACACCGAAGGGATTCCTCTTCTCACTCAAGTTGCCGCAGGAAATTACGCACGAGCACCGGCTCCGCGATGAGACGGGCGCATCAGAAGCTTTTTTCGAGCGAGCCCGCGACCTTGGCAACAAGCTCGGGCCAATACTCGTTCAGACCGGTCCCGATTTTCAGCCCGGCGAACTTCCGGCTCTCGTCGATTTCATTAGCCGAGTGCCGAAGGATTTGCGGATCGCGATCGAATTCAGGCACCGCGGCTGGATCACAGACGGAGTGCTCGCATTACTCTCGGAACACAACATCGCGCTCGCACTCGTTGACGGACGTTGGATTCCGCGCAAGCTGATGCTCGGTCTCGCAGCGAGGCCCACGGCTGATTTCGCCTACATACGATGGATGGGGCCGAACCGCGATCTAGTCGACTATTCGCGAGTTCAGGTCGATCGATCCGGAGAGGTTGAGGCGTGGAGCGAAGCGATCGAAGGCATGTCGGACAAGGTGTCGCACGTCTTCGGATACGTGGCCAACCATTTCTCAGGGCACAGTCCGGCGACTGCGCGCGATTTTCAATACAGGCTCGGCCAAACGCCAGTAGATCCAGATCTTCTCGGCGAGCAGATGTCGCTTTTCTAGAGGGCGGTAAGTGGAGACGCGGTGCCGGGTACCTGGTACCGGGTACCGGGTACCGCCTTTCACTTACCGCCCTTCATTACCGGTACGTCTCGAAGAACCCCAATCCCGTTCCGCTAAGCGGAGCACCGTCGACCCGACCGGAGATTCTGGCGGTGCCTTTCATCTGGATGAAATATGGATGCCCTTTCTCGCTTCCCAGCGGATCCCCGCGCTCGGTGGAGCTCGGGCGGGTGTCGGTCGCGATGGCGTCGTCGATCGTAATGTCGACGTGAAGCGTGTCGTTGCCGCGGACATCGCTGAACGACGCGCGAGATGGAACGCGAAGCGTGGTTGCGCCCGAACGAACGGTGCGGTCGTCCTCGTACGAAATGAGCTTCGGTCGAAACACCGCGCGGAATCCGAGCGAGTCGGTGAGGTAGACGAGCACCGGTGGAATCGACGCGCTGGTGTCCGGTGAATACACCCTCCCGTAAAGAAAC
This sequence comes from Gemmatimonadaceae bacterium, assembly GCA_050733435.1. Lineage (GTDB taxonomy): Bacteria > Gemmatimonadota > Gemmatimonadetes > Gemmatimonadales > Gemmatimonadaceae > UBA4720. The sequence continues at coordinate 4,120 of JBOHTB010000023.1, forward strand.
GTGTACTGCCCCGCGCGCGATGCTCCCCAGTCCCAGGTGACGCCGCGCCACACTCCCCAGTTATGATCGTGGTAGGATTGCGCGTCGCTGAGCGTCTCGCAGCTCCGGTCGACGCAAAGCTCGCCCGAGGCCGACGCACGAAGGGCTGGGACAGTGTATCCCGAGACGAATCCCGCCGATCCCATCGAGACACCCGGGAAATACGCGTACGGCGCCGGGTGAACCGTCAACGCGATGCGGATCCCGTTCGATCCCTGGCCGGATTCTTCGGGCGCGGTCGCAGTCACCTGATAGTCGCCGTTCGGCAATACCGTCACCCGCGAATCTCCCATGACGAGATTCGCATCGCTCGTCGAAAAACGGACGCGCGAACGATCCACAGTCTCGCCGAAGCGACGCGTCGCTCCACCTTCGGTGCGGAGCGTGATGCCGATCTTGCCGCCCCAATCCTTTCCGGTGACGTCGCCCGCGACGATGAATGAGATGAAAGCCCACCGCTTTCCGCCCTGGGATACGACGTTGAAGTAGTGCCATTCCGCCCAGGTCTGCCTGTTGGCCACCGTGTCACCCGGCATATGGAAATGATCGATCTCGTTCCGCAGCTCGGCCAACGTCGGAGAGATCCAGCGCCGGTCGCCGTCGTCGTCGACCCACGCACCGTGCACTACCTCTGGCGCGGCTCCAACTTCGCGAGTGGCCGACGGAATCTCCCCACTCGCGTGAACCGCGTATTCGCGTCCATCCATCGTCTGGAGATACACCAGCCTTCCCTCAATTTGCGGAGCAACTGCTGCGATCGCACGCGCATACCTGGGCGAGGCGAAAATCTGACGGTAGAGAAACGAAGCGTGATCGATCGAGAAAAAGAGACCGCCGATTCCACCGGTCTTCATCACCTCTACGTCGAGCCCTTCCGGCAGAACCGTGATCGAGCCGCCCCCGACCAGCCTCTCATTTCGCGCCTGTGACAACATCGCCTCGCCGATCGACAGCAGCACGATCATCACCGCTACGCCAATCCCGTAACCAAAAAAGAGAAGGACTGATCGCCAGGGGCGATACGTAATGTTCCTGAGCGCGAGCCGGGCAATCATCCTTCGACTATCCGGCCATCCCGCATGTGAATTTTGCGACGACTGGCGTTCGCCAGATCTTCGTCGTGCGTGACTACGACGATGGTCGTCCCATCGGTGTTCAATCGCTGAAAGAGCGAGATGATCTCGGTACCAGTGCGCGCATCGAGCTCGCCAGTAGGCTCGTCCGCGAGAAGGAGTGCCGGGCGATTCGCGAGCGCACGCGCTATCGCGACCCGCTGCTGCTCACCTCCGGATAGTTCCGACGGACGGTGCCGCTCGCGTGCGCTCAAACCAACGTAGGCAAGGAGCTCTGACGCCCGCGCGCGTCTCTCGTCCGATCGTACCTTGGCCTCAGCCATCGGCAGCTCGACGTTCTCGACGGCCGACAGCACGGGCATCAGATAAAACCGCTGGAACACGAAGCCGATGTTGTGAAGCCTGAACGACGTCGCCTCACGATCGCTCATCGCATCGACGCGCCTGCCTGCGATCGATACAGTTCCCGAAGTTGGATGGTCGATCACTCCAATAAGATTGAGCAGTGTGGATTTTCCGCAGCCGGATGGGCCGACGATCGCCACGTAGTCGCCGCGCTCCACCTCCAGCGAGACTCCCTGAAGCGCGTGCACTCGTTCAGCACCCAGCGGATAGTCGCGACGCACGTCCTCGAGCGAGACGATGGAGTGCGAAGCCAGGCTCTTTGCAGGTCCACGCGCTGCTTCCGACCCGATGCGCGCGCTCACGCGATCGCCTCTCGTCGCAACGATTCCGCGATCGGCAGCGACGCGGCCCGCCACGCCGGATAAATCCCGGCGCCGATTCCACTCGCGACGAGCAGCCCGATGGCCGACCACGCTGCACGCGGCTGGAAGAGAAAGAAATCGATCGCCATCGGCAGACCGGGAAACGCCGACAGAATCGAGTTGAGGTAGCGAGCAGTGACCATTCCGAGCCCGAGTCCGATGATCGCACCAGCCAGACTTATAGCTATGCCTTCGAGCACCACCTGCTGGACAACGTGCGCCCGCGACACTCCGATCGCGCGCATGACTGCTATCTCGCCGGCGCGCTCGTTCACCGAGACCGTCACGAGCGTCGTGACCAGCAGGAATCCGACGAACAGACTGACTGCGCCGAGTATGAATGCGAGCTGCCGAAAGTAGCTGAGTCGTTGATCGACCTGGGCGATTGCCGTCGCGACCGAGATTGCGGTCACGGTGGGGATTCGCGATTCGATCCAGACGCGGACGCTGTCGGGATTGGCTCCCTTGCGCACGCGAACCATGAAGAGAGACGCGCGATCGCGACGCGTTTCCCCGCCCATTGCCTCCAGCGTTTCGCGCCGCACCGCCGCTCCCGCCTGATCGACGGCACCGTAGATGAAACGCACCTTACCCGTGAGTACGAGTTTTCGCTGCCCGTAGTACGTGCGCGTCTGCGGGTCGTATCCGGTCGCAATCGTCAACGTGTCACCAAACTTTGCGCCGAGTTTCTCGAGCAGGAATTCATTCGCGACAATCGCATTGGCGCTCGCGAGATCTCTGCCGGCGAGGAGCTCGTAGTCGCCCTGAACCTTCGGATTGATTCCGAGCACCGCTGCACTGACATCGCGGCCGCGAACCGTGAAATGAACGGAACCGCCAAGTACGGGACTGATCTCGCGAACATCGGGATTCGTCCTGAGCGTGCTCACAACGGCGGCCACGCCCGGAATCGTGGCGTCGGTATCGAATGGAAGCGTCCCTTTGGGAGCAAGCCGGATGTCAAACCCCCGCGCGAGAAGCAGCTCGCGAAACGACTCCCGCATGCCAGTCGCGAGCATCACCATGTCCAGCAGCATCGCTGCGGCGATGGCTACGCCCAGCACGGCCAGCGTGGTACGCGCCCGATGCCGAATCAGCGAAGCCTGCGCGAGCGTTGCTCTCACTCAGCGGCCAAATAACGCCAGCGGCGGAGTGCGGACCAGCCGAAGCGAAGCGAGCACACCTGCGCCAATCCCCAGGACTAGCGACAATGACACGGCGAACGCCACTATTGATGGGGTGATGATGGAAAACCAAAGCGGCGTGCTGTACACCGCCTGGTAGTGCCAATTCACGAACAGCGATACCGCCCACCCGATCGCCACTCCGAGCACGCTGCCGAGCACTGATACCACCGCCGCTTCGATGATGATTGTCCGGACCACCGACGACCTCGACACTCCCATCAATCTGAGCGCCGCAATGTCGCGCCTGCGCTCTTCCACCTTGAGCACCATGATGCAAAGCAGAAACACCGAGCTCGCGACGATCGTGATTACCCCAATCGCGCGGTGGAAGCGGCTCACGACCTGAAAGGTTCGCGACGTTTCCACCGCAATGTCGCGCGATCGATATGCTCTGAACCCGAACGCCACGTGGTTGATGCGGTCGAGTGTCTGCTGAATGTCCGCCGCCGGCGTCGTTGAGATGGCGAATCGATCGACGCGATCGCCGTATCCGGAAATCTGCTGCAGTTGATCGAGGTGCATCCTGGCAACGAGATCTCCTCGCGCCACCTCTGAGGGATCTGCCCCGCGCTTCACTATCGCACCGACCGTCACCGTTTCTACTGGCGCGACGGTGGCCGATTCGCTCGACATTCCACCTGTAAAACTGGCGTTGGGCATTGTCGGCGCCGACGAGATGATTACTCGCTCTCCAATTTTCAGGCTCGCACGCGCAGCAAAGGCTTCATCGATGGCGATCGTACGCGGGACTGCTTGAGGAGCCGATTGCGGCGACTGAAGTATCAGCGCGAAACTGAGGAAAGAGAGAAGCACCCGGGCACCGACTACCGACAGCTCCCGCGCGTCGGAATCGGCGCGCCGTGCGGATCGACTTCCGGCTCGCCGATCGTCGCCGCCATTCTATCCACCAGCTCGTCCGACGCAGCGTGCTCCAGTCGCTCCGCCTCGTCGTGGACTCGATCCCACGGGTAGTCGAGTGCGAGCGACAAGTAGGCTTCTATCACGCGGTGCCGTCGGAGCGTCCGCAACGCAGCGCGACGACCACTATCCGTGAGCTTGACGCCACGATAGCGCTCATAGGCGAGCAGGCCCTGATCCGCGAGGCGCCGGACCATTCCGCTCACCGACGCCGGCGCGATCGCAAGCCGCTGCGCGATCTCGTTAGTCGCGGCAGGCTCCGATCCCCTCCCAATCGTGTAAATCGCCTTGAGATAATCTTCGACTGGAGCCGTAAGGGATTCTGAGCGCATTGCTTCGTCTCTGGCAGGGGTCATGATGTCGGCCGCGAACGCTGTGGATTCGAAGACGAGCTTGCGCGGACCATTAGGACAGGCAGCATCGAGATGTGCCTCAGCTCGCTGGCCACACTTCCGCGCAGAACATCGGAAAGACCACGGTGCCCGTGCGTCGCCATTGCAATCAGGTCGCATTTCTCCCGCTCGGCGCACGCAGCAATCTCCTTCGCCGGATCACCGCCCGCGAGAATCGCCTCGGCCTGGAATCCATCGCGCTCGAGCGAGTTGGCTAGGGCTTCAATGTACTCACGATCGCTCTTCATCTCCTCGGACTCACGGAGATCGAGCTGCCTGATGTTCCGCGCGGCCCAGCCATCCGCGACGTGGATCAGAACGATCGACGCATTGTTGCACGAGCGGGCCAGCTTACGGACGTGATCGAGAATCACATCGTCGTAAGCGGAGTGTTCGACCGGAACAAGGATGCGCTGGTACATCAACTCACCGATCCATGGAATATCTCGAGCAGAAGCCAAATGTTGAGCGCCGCGATGATGAACGCAACTGCGTAGGCCGTCACCTTCAGCCAGCGCGGATTCACCAGCTCGCCCATCTTGAGTTTGTCCGACGTGAACGAAACCAGCGGAAACACCGCGAACGAAAGCTGCATGCTCAGAATCACCTGACTCAACACGAGCAGCGTCGCAGTACCGCTTTCCCCATAGAGTATCGCTACGATCACTGCCGGGACGATGGCGATTCCCCTCGTGATGAGTCTCCGCAGCCAGGGACGCAGCCGGATGTTGAGAAAACCTTCCATGACTATCTGTCCAGCAAGGGTGCCGGTCAACGTGGAATTCTGTCCCGAAGCGAGCAGCGCGCACGCAAACACGACACTCGCACCGCCGCCGAGGAGCGGTGTCAGCAGTTTGAACGCGTCCTGGATCTCGGCCACGCCCGTGTGTCCGGTGGTGTGAAAAGTTGCGGCGGCGATGATGAGGATCGCCGCATTGATGAAGAGTGCGAAGGTGAGAGCGATGGTCGAGTCGATGAACGCGAACCGCACGGCTTCGCGTCTTCCGTCGACGGTTTCCTCGTACTGCCTCGTCTGTACGATCGACGAATGAAGGTAGAGGTTGTGTGGCATTACGGTCGCGCCGAGTATGCCGATCGCGATGTAAAGCATGGACGGATCGCTCACTATCTGGCCCGACGGAATGAATCCGCGCATGACGGCGCCGAACGGCGGCTTCGAGAGAATGATCTCGAACAGAAAGCAGGCGCCGACCGTGGCGATGAGCGTGATGACGAGCGCCTCGAGGAGGCGAAAGCCTTTGTTCTGCAGATAGAGTACGATCAGAACATCGAACGCGGTGATCACGATCCCGATCGCGATCGGGATGTGGAAGAGCAGGTTGAGTGCAATCGCGGATCCGATGACTTCGGCGAGATCGCACGCGGCAATGGCAATCTCGCACGCAATCCAGAGGAGAAATCCGACCGGCTTCGAGTAGTTGTCGCGACACGCTTGCGCGAGGTCGCGTCCGGTTACGATGCCGAGCTTGGACGCGAGCCCCTGCAGGAGAATCGCCATGAGGTTCGACGCGAGTATCACGCTGAGAAGCGTGTAGCCGAACCTCGATCCGCCCGCGAGATCAGTGGCCCAGTTGCCTGGGTCCATGTAGCCGACGGCGACAAGGTAACCCGGCCCGGCAAATGCGCCGATCTTCCGCCACCATCCTTTTCCGACGACGGGGACGGTTCTATAAACCTCGACGAGCGAGGGCGTTGCGCGTGCTCGTCGCCATCCGGGGGCGTCGGGCTCCGGAGTTGGGCCGTTGCCAGCTTCGGATCGAGGTTGGTTGGGTTTGGGGTTGAGCCGAGTTGCCAAGTGAATTCCGGTTTGAATCAGCAGAGCGAGAAAATAAGTTAGTATGTCCTAACTTTTGCCGCAACTGTAATTCGCACCCGCATTCGGTCGGGTTCACCTTTCGAAAAAGGGCGTTCGCGTCGCGCGAGCGAGCGAGCGACTTCTTTACATCGTAGCTTCTCGCGTAACACTAGTTTGCTCGTTCAACCAATGAATCGACGACACGATCAATGATTTCCTGGCCGTACATACATATTCTCATTAACCACTTTCCGGTCGTGCTGAGCGTCTCCGGTTTGGTTGTAGCTATTCTGGCGCTGATATTCCGACACCGTGGTTTGTGGCTCACGGCCATGGGGGCGCTCACTGCTGCGGGAATCGTTGTGTACCCGGTTTACTTCACCGGTGATCGGGCCGATCACGCTCTCCACGATCCGTGGTACATCAAGAACGGAGCAATCGATGCGCACGATGCCGCAGCCGGTTGGGCATTGTGGGTGATTTTAATCGTCGGCGTATTCGCCGCCTATTCATGGTGGAGGTCGCTCAGGAGATCCGGCGAGTCGCTGCCTGTTTGGATGCGGACGGGCGTGGTAATCGGTGCGATAATGGCCGCGAGCACGGTAGCCCGCGCGGCTTACCTGGGCGGCAAAATCATCCACGATTCACCGGTGTTGCAGCTGCAACAACCGCCGGCAGGTCTTCCGCCGGGAATCGCCGCCGAGCCTGAAGGCCCGCGAGAGCGCTAACCAGTCGCCGGTTCCCGCTTCCCCCTTGCCGCCTCCCGCTTCCCGCTTCCCGCTTCCCGCTTCCCGCTTCCCGCTTCCCGCCTCCCGCTTCCCCCTTCCCGCCTAATCAAGCAACGTCAGCAGCTTCGCCAGAATCCGCTCGGTCATGCCCCAGATCACCTCGCCCTCGTGCTGAAATCCGCGGCGCTTCATCTCGACTCCGCGAGCGCTGACGTTCGTGTCGCGCCACGATCCCGCGTCCTTTAGCAATTCGAGAGAGATCCAGAAAACCGAGGCGACCTCACCGCTCAGAAGGAATTCGTCTACTCGATCCACAAGCACCACGTACGGCCGAACTACTATTGCCGGAAGTCTCACCGTCTGCGGACGAAAGTCGTCCAGCGTTCCCAGCATCGTACCGCGCTCCAGGTCGAGACCGATCTCTTCACGCGTCTCTCGAATCACTGTTTCGGCGAGACTCGCGTCGCCCGCCTCCTCGCGCCCACCCGGAAATGCGACCTGGCCGCTCCACGGATCTCCGGGATACTCCGCTCGCTTGATGAAAAGAAGCTCGGGCTCTCCGCCTTCTCCGGCCCGAAAGACTAACGCTACCGCGGCCCGCCGGGCGTGTTCGTCTTCATTCAACGCGAGCGATGTGTGCGATTCGAGCGCGGTCTGCAGCTTCGCGATGTCCGGATGGGCAAGCAGGACTGCGATTCCGTCCATCGCCTCATCGTCCAACCGAGGGCGCGTTGCGAACGAAAAACTTTACAGTTTCCTGGACAACTGTCTCGAGCGGCTGCGGAATCTCCGTGAGCGGATGTCTCGCGCCAAACGCGTGATTGGCGCCTTCGATCAGTCTAAGCGCGCTGACGCCCGGCGAACGCTCGTGAAGATGCTCCGCATTGGTGCTCGCTACCGTATCGTCGGCTGTCCCGTGAATGATCAGCCACGGCATTTTTATTTTGCCCGCGGCGGCCGAGATGTTCAGCTTGGTCGCGCCGTGGATCTCGACGTCTTCGAGTAGATCCATATCGAGACGCATCACCTGGCCTGTTCGCGAGTTGGTGACTTCGCTGTAACCGCGACGTCGCCAGATCAATGCGTCCTCCGGCGTCCACCAGTTCGTGCGCGCAATCGAAGCCCAGGTGACGAGAGAGCTCACCTCCGATGCATGTCCAGCCGCGTGCAGTATCGCCATCGCGCCGCCCCGCGAATGGCCGAACAGCCCGTACCTGCCATCGATGAATTTCATGCGTCGCGCGTAGTCGACCACATTCTCGATGTCTTCCAGCTCCCTCGAGAAAGTGTTGCCGGCAAACGCATCGGGTTGCGTGAACGACTCTCGATCTGGACCGATCCCACTTCCGGAGAAGTCGAAGGTGATCGCCGTGAGTCCATCCTCCGCCAGCGATCGAGCCAGGTGCGGAAAGAATGCCCAGTGGGCGAACCCCTTGAAGCCATGACACACGACGACCGCGCCGATTCGTGGCTCCGCCCTGTACACATCTCCTCGAATGAACAGACCGTCCGCGCATGGGATGTCGAAAGTCTCGGCGCCTCTCGTGTCGATAGCGGTCATTCTTCGACATCTCCGTCGATGTCCGCCCATCCCTGAAACCCGCGCGACATCGACGCGACGTTTTCGTAACCCATCTGCTTCATCGTCAGTGCCGCGAGTGCCGACCTGTTTCCGCGCGCGCAGTAAATCACGACCTTCTCGCCGCGGTTGATCATCGCCTCGACCTTCGTCTCCAGGTTTCCGCGCGGGAGATGAACCGCGTGCGGCAGCCGTCCGAGATTCCACTCGTTCGGCTCTCTGACATCCAGATAGACGACGGCTTCGCCGCGCGCCTGCATCTCGCGCACTTGTTCAGGAGTTACTTCCTCGATTTGCTGTCGGGCCTCTTCGACCAGATCGTGTCCGCTCTTGTTCGGCATAGCGGTCGCCTCAGGATGCGTAGGATGTCACGGTCAGCGTCCGCGCTCCGGTATCGAGTCTGCCCATCGCGCCGAGCGGTATCGTCCATTGCTCAGCGATATGTCCGAGCGGTATCCCCGCCAGACATGGAACGCCGAGCTCGTGGACGAGCTCACCGAGGACATCGTCGAAGGAGCGCCCCCCGGCCGGAGTCTCGCTGCCGCCGGTGCACTCGCCGAAGACAATCGCCTTACAGCCGTTGAGCACGCCCGAGAGCTTGAGCTGGTGCAGCATCCTATCGAATCGATACACCGGCTCGTTGACGTCCTCGAGTACGAGAATGCCGTCGGATAGGTCGGGCATGTACGGTGTTCCGCATAGCGCGGAGATCACGGCGAGATTGCCTCCCACCAGTCTTCCATCGGCCGTGCCCGCGTTGAGCTCGCGTGCATCGTTCGCGACCCCACACGAATCCGTGTGTCGCACGACGGCACGCTGAAACGAATCGCGCGAGAAATCCGTCAGCTTCTCTCGCGCGGTCGGACCGTGGAACGTGACGAGCTTGCACTTCCTCTGCACGGCGGCGTGAAATGCCGTGATGTCGGAGTAGCCGATGATGGATTTGGGAGTGCGGGAGAGCGTGTCGTAGTCGATACCCGGAAGAATCCGCATCATCCCGTAGCCGCCGCGCAAGCACCAGATCGCATCGATCTTGGGATCGCGAAGCGCGCGGTTGATGTCGTTCAATCGATCACGATCGTGACCCGCGAGATATCCCAGCCGCTCTCCGGCGTGCGGTCCGACCACTGGCTCCCATCCCATGGTGCGGGCGTTTTCCTGCGCGCGCGGCAATTCATCTGGATTCTGCAACGCACCGGCTGGTGCGACAAGTGCGACGACCGCGCCGGATTTGAGCGGTTTCGCGGCGCGAAAGTGTTTCACTCCCACCGAGAGCTTTCTTCGTGGCGCGGATTACGCAGTGAATCTGCCGCTTGCATGTTTCTAATATGGCACATGCGTTGCTTTTTTCGCGCCTGGTCACAAACAACTCCGGAGGGTAGCACAATGGCTGGTACGGAAGAGAAGTTTGGTGCTAAGGACAAGGGCGGTGGCGGGTCCGGCGGCGGCGGTTCTTCCGGCGGCGGTGGCGGACGCGGCGGATCCTCCGGAGGTGGCGGCGGCGGAATGGGCGGTGGCGGCCAGGGCGGAGGTGGTGGTAACCGCGGCGGTGGCGGCGGCGGTCAGGGCGGAGGACAAGGCGGTGGTGGTGGCGGCGGACGCCCAGGCGGCGGCGGTGGCGGAATGGGTGGCGGCGGACAAGGTGGAGGAGGCGGCGGTGGACGTCCCGGCGGTGGCGGCGGACAAGGTGGAGGCGGCGGCGGTGGACGTCCCGGCGGTGGTGGTGGACAAGGCGGGGGAGGAGGCGGCGGTCGCCCAGGCGGCGGTGGTGGTCAGGGTGGCGGCGGAATGGGAGGCGGTGGTTCGCCGGGAGGCGGTGGTGGTGGCCGGCCTGGCGGAGGTGGAGGCGGCGGAGGCCGCTAACCGTTTCCTTTAGAGCGGGGCGTCGCGCGTTTGCGGCGCCCCGTTTTTTTTATCAATGCATCACCTCCGCATTTTTCTTCTCTCGTTGCCGTGGGTCGTGCCGCCGCTCGTCACTTACTTGCGGCTGCATCGGTCACGCTCACTCGCTGACGAAAGCGATGCGGCTCCATCGGACGCGCCACTTGTATCGGTGATCATCCCGGCCCGAAACGAAGCACACAACATCGGCCGATGCTTGTCGTCGATTCTCACCACGACGTATCCGAACCTCGAGGTCATAGCAATCGACGATGCTTCGACCGACGGCACCGGAGATGTCGCGCGCAAAATTGCCGCGACCGATGCACGCGCTCGCGTGGTAAATAACGCTCCGCTTCCCGACGGCTGGTTCGGCAAACAATGGGCGTGTGCAACCGGCGCGAAGATCGCTCGCGGCGAAATCCTTCAGTTCACCGACGCCGACACCGTTCACAGCTCCGACCTCGTAGCTCGCTCGGTCAACGCGATTCGTCGCACCCATGCCGACCTCTTTTCCGTCGCCGGACGTCAGGAGCTCGGCGGGTTCTGGCAGCGCGTCATCCAGCCGCAGATCTTCACCATTCTCTCGATGCGCTACGGCGGCACGGAATCGGTGAACGAATCGCCACGCGTGAGCGACAAGATCGCGAACGGACAGTGCATCTTCGTACGACGCGCGGCATACGATGCGATCGGCGGACATGCAAGCGTGCGTACATCGGTCGCCGAAGATCTGATGCTTGCCCAGAAGTTCTTCGCGGCGCGCAAGAGAGTGATCCTCATGCTCGGCGTCGATCAGCTGTCGACGCGCATGTACGAATCGCTGCGCGAGATAATCGCGGGCTGGCGAAAGAACGTCTTCGCCGGCGGACTGGACTCTGTTCCGTTTGGCCATGTCGGGCGAACGCTGTTCCCCTTGGTGCTGCTCCTGCCTCCGGTAATGGAGCTCTTGCCGGTAATCGCGCTGATCCTCGGACTCTTCGCGCCCCTCACTCCGGCGATCATGCTTTGGGCGACGATCTGCGTTGCGGCAACACTTGCCTGGTGGCTGGTCGTTTATCTGACGGTCGGCGAAAACCCCTTGTACGCGCTTCTCTACCCGCTCGGCGCACTGCTGCTTCTTTACATCTTCGTCAGTGCGGTGATTCGTGGACGGCGCGTGAGCTGGAAGGGACGGACCTACATCTCGACCTAGATCTCGCAGGGATCGGGCACGCGGCGTTCGATGCGGATTCCCAGCTACCGGCAAGGCTCCATTGCGGAAACCGGTAATGCTGTTATCTCGTAGTGACGGGAGTCACTCCTTTCTCTCGGTGATGCGATGTCGCGAGCGCGCGACGAGATGCTCTCTTAACGGAAATTTCGAATGGGCGATGTGGATCTCGGACCAATAATCGGCCTCATCGCGGTTGCCACAGGCGCCGCCGTGACATTCGCGATGCTTGCAGGAGCCTACTTTTTCGGGAAGAGCCGAGCGCAGGGAGCGTCACTTCGGAGTGGGACGGATCCGGAGCTGCAAAGACGGATCGAGCGTATCGAGCAGATAGTCGAGACGACAGCGATCGAGATCGAGCGTATCAGCGAGGGTCAGCGCTTCATCACTTCGCGTCTTGCTTCGCTCCCCCAACATTCCTCGTTGTCGCCCATATCACCAGAGTGAGGAGAAGCGCGGCCACCCTATATCGCGTAGATTCGCGTCAACCGGTCGTCAAACGATGCAAACCCGCTCGATCGTACCTGCTACGCTCGATGCGTGTCGACTCTCGAGCGCGCAACGGCTCTCCTCACCAACGCCGGCTCTCCTGACGGCCTTTCAGCAATCCTGGCCGAGCTGGGTTTCGCGACGCCGCTCGCGCTGGATGCAAAAACGCGGAGCGCCCTTGGGCTTCCCGAAATCGTCCGAGCCGCGCGCATCGCCAAAGGCGCGGGTGACCTTCGCGCGCTGGCTCTCGATCTTGCCGCAAATGCGGAATCGCGCCGAAGCCTGACTGCGGTCGCGAGCGCGCTTGCCCGCGCCGCGCCGCAATTTCTTTGGCTCGTTATGTCTGTGCAAGCAGAGAGCGATGAGGTCGCGATCATCTGCTGGACTTCCAGGCAATCACGCCCGCGCATCGCTTCCCTGGTTTGCAATCGGTCACGCCTTTTCGAGAGCGATGCCGAAACGCTCTGCGCGCTTTCGTCGGCCCGCTCGGACTCCGACCTTCTCACTCATTCGCGCTGGCTCGACATCCTTGGACGCGAGGCAATCACCAGGCGATTCTTTCACGCACTTCAGGCCTCGGTTGGTGAGATCGCGGATTCGCTTGGTGGGCGGATCAACGCCGGCGAGCGCACCGAATTGGCGCTGCTTCTGGTCTCACGTCTCATTTTTTTGTCGTTTCTCGAGACCAAAGGCTGGCTCGATGCCGATTTCGGATTTCTCGCGAACGGATTCTCGCGCTGCATCGCGGCGGGCGGAAACTACCAGAAGACCGTCCTCGACCCGCTCTTCTTCGGTACCCTGAATACTCCCGCGCGGTGCCGGTCGCACCGTGCAAGAAGTTTCGGGCGGATTCCGTTTCTGAATGGCGGTCTCTTCGCGCGTTCACACTTGGAGAAGCGCCGACGGGGGTTCGTCTTCAGCGACGAATCGGTTGGAAATGCCTACGGCTCACTTCTCTCGAGATATCGCTTTAGCGCGCGGGAGGATTCAGCCATCTGGTCGGAAGCCTCGATCGATCCGGAGATGCTCGGCAAGGCATTCGAGGCGCTCATGATCGCGGACGAGAGAAAATCGAGCGGAGCGTTCTTCACCCCGCAGTCGCTTGTGGAAGACGTCGTAAGTCAGGCGCTTGACGGCATGGCCCCACGTTTCTCCGAGCTGGATGAACTGCGCAGCATTCGCGTGCTGGATCCGGCCTGCGGCTCCGGTGCGTTTCTCGTCCACGTGCTCGAGCGCATCGCCGGGCTCCGCGTCGACGCCGGAGAGCGCTCGTCCATCGCCGACATTCGGCGAAGCGTGCTCACGACCTCGATCTTCGGCGTCGACTCTAACCCGATCGCAGTCTGGCTCTGCGAGCTTCGACTCTGGCTATCGATTGTGATCGAGAGCGCGAACGGAGACCCGATGAAAGTGGTCCCTCTTCCCAATCTGGATCGCACGATCCGCATCGGCGATTCTCTCTCCGGTGGTGCGTTTATCGACGCGATGGTTCTACCCAAACGCAACAGCCTCGCCGCGCTGCGCTCCCGCTACGTGCGAGCGTCGGGTCCGCGAAAGCGCACTCTCGCCACAGCGATGGACAGGGCAGAGCGAAATGCCGCAATCGAAGTGCTGCGTCGCGAGCGCGCGCGATTCACGAGCATGCGAAAAGAAGTGCTCATCGCGGCGCGCGCATTGGATCTCTTTGGCAATCGGCATCGCCCGGACAGAGAAACGCGTTTACGACTCGCGAACATTCGCTCGCGCCTCAAGGATCTCTCGAGACGAGAAAAGTTGCTTCACGAAGGACACGCGCTTCCTTTCTCGTTCGCCGCGCAATTCTCGGATGTCGCCGCGACTGAAGGCTTCAGCCTGATTGTCGGAAACCCACCTTGGGTCCGCGTGCACAAGATCGCGGAATCTTCCCGCGCTGCATTCCGTCAGAACTTTGCCAGCTACAGAAATGCCGCCTGGCAAAGCGGCGCTGCCGCGGCTGGCGCCGGACGCGGCTTCTCGGCGCAGATCGACATGTCCGCGCTGTTTGTCGAAAGAAGCTGCGACCTTCTCCGGCCCGGAGCGACGATGGCGCTTCTGGTTCCGGCCAAACTCTGGAGGTCACTCGCCGGCGGCGGAGTGAGGCAGCTTCTGCAAGAGAGAACCGATCTCGTCGCTCTCGAGGACATGACCGAGGCGACGTCCCAGTTCGAAGCGGCCGTGTACCCTTCACTACTCGTTGCCCGCAAAAAAATCGGCGGGTTCCGTGCAACGACGATCGCGCACGAGCGACTGGCCGAGCCGGTGCACACAGTACAAGCGGCCGTCCGATTCCCGGATCGTGTCATAAAATGGCGCTGCGCCCCCGGCGCGCTGCCTTTCGATTCTACGTGCGGCAGTCCCTGGGTGCTTCTTCCTCCAAAGGTCAGGCACGCATTCGAGCTGCTGCGCGAAAGCGGCGCTCCCTTCGCCTCGACTCAATTCGGCCGTCCGTCGCTCGGCGTCAAAACGGGATGCAACGCTGCCTTCGTCGTGCGCGTTGCTGGCGTCGAGAAAGACCTCGCGATGATATCCACCGATGCGCGCAACGGCTCGATCGAGCTCGAGATGCTCAGACCACTCGTCCGCGGCGAGACTCTTTCGGCGTGGGAAATGACTGGTCCGCGCGAATATCTCGTCTGGACTCACTCCGACGACAATCGTCCTCGAAAGGAAATACCGCCCTTCGCTCGACAATGGCTTCTTCCGTTTCGGGATCAGCTCGCCGGTCGCGCCGACCTTCGAGGCAGATTGCCGTGGTGGAGCGTCTTCCGCACCGAAAGCGCAAATCACCATTCCGCCCGCGTTATCTGGGCCGACTTTGGTCTGAGGCCGCGCGCGATTGTTGTCGAGCCCGGAGATCGGGTAGTGCCCCTGAATACTTGCTACTCGACCGCCTGCGACGGTTTCGACGACGCCTATGCGCTTGTCGCGTTGCTCAATGGATCGCTCGCGGCCGCCTGGCTAAATGTGCTCGCCGAGCCCGCTCGTGGGTCGTACCGTCGATACCTCGGATGGACGATGTCTCTCCTGCCCTTGCCAACTGACTGGCCGCGGGCACGAGCGATTCTCGCTCCCCTCGGCCAGCGCGGAATGAGCGGCGACGTTCCGACCGATGCCGACCTGCTCGCTGCAGCGCTCGAGTCGTATGGACTGACTGCGGAAAACATTCAGCCTCTTCTCTCGTGGATGGACGGCGGCTGCGACTGACCACCGGCGCAGAGGTTCGTGCACGCATCGCTGAGATCGTTCTGGGCGATGCGCCACGGGAAACCAGGATCGGTGATATCTCACTCGAGCCACACCAGATCTCCGCCGTCGCCCGTATCGAGCTCGCGCTCGAAGAGTTCGGCGGAGCCCTTCTCTGCGACGAAGTCGGAATGGGCAAGACGTTCGTTGCAGCCGCCGCTGCAAGAAAGTTCACCAACCCGCTCGTAGTGGCCCCTGCAGCGCTCGCGGAGATGTGGAGACAAGCGCTTGCTGCTGCGCAGATTGGCGCTGAGTTCGTGAGCTTCGAAAAGCTCAGTAGCGTCTCGACCATCGAGTCTACCATCGTACACGATCTGTTGATCGTCGACGAAGCCCACCACGCGCGAAACCGCGCGACGCGCCGCTACAGAAGACTTCGGGAGCTCGCGCGAAATTCCAAAGTCCTACTCTTGAGTGCGACACCGATCCACAATCACCGTGGGGACCTGCTCGCTGTCTTGTCTCTCTTCCTCGGCTCCCGGTCCAGCTCGCTGACGCCGCACGAGATCGCACGATGCGCGATCCGTCGCGAGCACGCGGACCTCCGCGATGTCGCTCTGATTCCAACACTGCTGCCGGTCGAGGTGCTGGAGGTCGCCGACGACGCCGAAATCGTGCCGGCCTTGATGAATCTTCCAGAGCCGGTCCCGACCCGCGGCGGCGGAATCGCGCCAACTCTCATCGCGCCATCAGTGGGCATCGAGTCACGCCGCTCTCGAGGAAGCCCTTCGAAAACGCATCGCGCGCGCGATCGCGCTCACAACTTCCCTCGAGGCCGGGACTTACCCGACGAAAAAAGAGCTTGCGAGCTGGATCTTCTGCGACGACTCGTTGCAGCTCGGATTCCCGGAGCTCTTATCCGCCACGTTCACTGACGCGCGGCAACTGCTCGCATCCATCCGACGCCATCGTGATGCGCTCGAGGCGCTCAGAGCAGCGTGCTCCCTCGCGTCGCCGCTGGATGATCAACGCGCGAATCACCTGGTCCAGATTCGTCGGGCACATCCAGACGCAAAGATCGTCGCGTTCGCCCAGTACGCGGAGACGCTCGCAATGCTCTTTCGAAAATTGGCGCCTGCTGGCAGGGTGGCGATGCTGACGGCGAATGGAGCCCGAGTAGCGGGCGGAAAATTATCTCGATACGAAGCGCTGGCACGCTTCGCCCCCGACGCAGTGCGCGCGCCGCCACCAGGCACCGCGGAGAGAATCGATTTGTTGCTCGCGACGGATCTATTGGCCGAGGGTGTGAATCTGCAGGACGCGCAGATTGTAGTGCACCTCGATGTCCCATGGACCGCGGCGCGAATGGAACAGCGCGTGGGCCGCGTGGCTCGGATGGGTTCCCGACATCCTTTTGTCCACACTTATTTCATTCGGCCTCCGCGAAGTGCAGCCAGGCTGCTCCGCAGTGAATCCATAGTCAGCCGAAAATGGAATGTCGCGCGCCTCGCCGTCGGCGCCGGCCGGGCCCCGTTGGCGACGCCGCTGGAGAACGATCTGCACTCGAGCGGCGTCGATGCGAGCGCCGCAAACGACAGCGTAACCAGGCTCAACGAACAACTTCGAGCGTGTCTCGAGCGCTGGCGTCGACCCTACACCAAATCCGACGATACCATTGTCGCTTCGGTCTTGACCTCTAAGCGGGGTTTACTGGCCGCAGTAACGCTCGACGGATCGCCGAAACTTCTCACAAGCCTGTCGGGCAACGTGTTACTTGAGCTCGGTGGTCAGCTTTCCGCTTGTATTCTTGCCGCCGGCCTCGATACGAATTCCACTGAACAGGAAATCGATGAAGCCATGGCCGCGATTCGGCTCTGGAGCGAGAGCGAATCCGCATCAGTTCTGGCTGGCGCTTCGAATTCGAGCGCAGTCCACAGACGACGTCTCGCAAACAGGATCGACTCCGTGATTGACACCGCGCCACCGCATCTCCGCGTGCAGTGGCTCGAGAGAGCGTCGCGCGCCAGACGGGTCGTCGGCGTCCAACAAAGCGCTGCAATTGAAGCCGAGCTTGGCGCGCTGATGACGTCGCCGTTGCCACCAGAGGAATGGCTGCAAAAGATCTCGAAGCTCTCGCCGCGTCACAACGATGAGAGTCCCAGCTCAAATCAGCTACCCACTGAGCGCGGGGAACTCCGAACTCCGAATCCAACTGAGCGCCGCGAACTCCAACTTCCGAATCTCGACATTCACGCCGTGCTGTTGCTTAGAACTAAATTGGTAAAATGATCTCACCGCTCACCGTTATTGCTGCAGTGTGGCTGGTCTGGATTGTTGGCTGGTGGGTGTCGTCCACCTGGACCGCCAGAACGGTGGAGCGGGCATCGGGCGCGTCGCAGCTCCGCTACTCGATTTTCATCTGGGCAGCCGGTTTCCTCCTACTCTCTCGTTCAAGAGTGCTCGGCCCACTTCTTCGGCCATTCATGCCGCACTTTTCCTCAGCCGACTGGGTGGGTGCCGCGCTCGTACTTGCTGGACTCGGCTTTACCGTCTGGGCTCGCGTACACCTCGGCCGCCTATGGAGCGGAGTAGTCGCGCTCAAATCGGAGCACAGAGTCGTTCGCTCCGGACCTTACGCAATCGTCAGACATCCGATCTACACTGGACTGCTGATCGCGTTGGCCGGCACCGCTATCGCCAGAGATAACTGGGCGGCTCTGGCAGCTCTCGTTCTCGCGACGGTCGGTTTCACTCTGAAGCTTCGACAGGAGGAGCGTCTGCTCCTGCACCACCTCGGTGCGGAGTATGAAGCGTATATGGAGAAAACCCGTGCTCTCATTCCCCTGCCGTAGTTAGGCGAGGAAGGACACAAAGCGTGTAGACTCAAGCAGTTAGAGCCACGCGAAAAAAATCGATTGCCGGGCTTGGTAATTGCGACTCCAGATGCGTCGAAACCCACGGCCCAGGCAGGAGCGCGGATCCTCGGGTCTCGACCGACACCGCGCCAGGCGATTGATGATCACATGATCGGAAAATCCTACAACCTTGGCCTCGTCGTTCTCTCGGTAGTCGTCGCGATAGTCGGGTCCTACGTCGCGATCGAAATCGCCCAGCGATTGCGCTCTGCTCAGGGACGTCGCCGTTTCCTTTGGATCAGCGCCGGCGCGATCGCGATGGGCCTGGCGATCTGGAGCATGCATTTTGTGGGGATGCTCGCCCTCAAGCTTCCCATACCGATCTGGTACGACGGTTACACCGTTCTCCTTTCTGTCGCTGCGGCCGCGGTTGGATCAGCTATCGCCTTCGTCATATTCAGCCGGGCTTCGGTGGGTTGGCTGCTGGTTCTCCTTGCCGGCATCTTCATGGGCGCCGCAATCGTCGGGATGCACTACATCGGGATGGCGGCCATGAGAATGAACGCCGACATCACCTATGATCCGATTCTCGTCGGCGCCTCCATCGCGATCGCGGTCATCGTGTCCCTCGCCGCCCTCGCGATAACTCGGGGCCTTGTCGCGCAAAAAGAACCCTCAGAGCGCTCCACGCTCACGAGGATCGGCGCATCGATCCTCCTCGGATGCGCCATCGTCGGAATGCACTACACCGGAATGGCCGCAGCCCAGTTCACACCGGGACCTGCCGGGTGGAAACCCTTGGGCCAGCTTGTAGTCGGCACGTCCGACCTCGGGTTCGTCGTTGCAATCTCGAGCTTGAGCCTTCTCTTCGCGGCTCTCGTCGCGACCCACTTCGAAGGACTCAACATCGCGACCAAGACCCGCTTCGAGAGTCTCCTCGAGCTTTCACCGCAAGTGATCTCGTTCGGCGAGGCCGACGGCGCGCTGACCTATTGCAACCCCTACTGGTACGAGTACACCGGCTTGTCCGCCGCCGCGACCCTCGGCAACAAGTGGAAAGACGCAATCCACCCGGCTGACTACGACGGTGCCACCTCTCTGTGGCGCCGGTGCATCGCTCGAGGCAAGGACTTTGAGCTCGAGCTGCGTCTCCGTCGGGCTGACGGCGTGTACCGCTGGTTTCTCGCGCGCGAGCGTCCCGTTCGAGACGCCGCCGGGAAAATTACGGCGTGGCTCGGCATTGCAATCGACATCGAGGAGCGAAAGCTCGCTGAGCAGGAGGCGCACGCCGCAAGTCAGGCAAAGTCCGAATTCCTCGCGAGCATGAGTCACGAGCTGCGCACCCCCCTCAACGCAATCGGCGGTTACGCTGAGCTCCTGGCAATGGGTGTCCGTGGACCGCTCAATACACAGCAGGCGCAGGACATCGCGCGCATCCGGCGGAGCCAGCAGCATCTGCTGACTCTGATCAACGACGTTCTGAATTTTGCGAAAGTCGACGCCGGTCAGGTCGAGTATCACGTCACGGCCGTGCCGGTAGATGACGCGCTGCACGATGCGGAAGGAATGATCGCGCCCCAGGTCCTCGCCAAAGGGCTCCATTACAACTACAGGAGTGGCGACAAAACCGCCGCGATTCTGGCGGACCCCGAAAAATTCCAGCAGATCGTGCTCAACCTATTGAGCAACGCCGTCAAGTTCACCGATCAAGACGGCTCCATTACACTTTCGACCGAATCGATCGACGATTGCGTCGAGATCAGCGTTCGCGATACAGGACCGGGAGTTTCGCCCGAGAAGCTCAATACGATCTCGAGCCGTTCGTGCAGGCCGAGCGCCGTCTCAATCAGCCTGTCCAGGGCGTCGGACTCGGACTGGCAATCAGTCAGGACCTCGCTCGCGGAATGAACGGCGAAATAACGGTGGAGAGCGAAGTGGGCAAAGGCTCGACGTTCACTCTATCCCTGCCACGCGCCCCGCTGGGAGAATTTGCGGATCGCGCGCCCACTGACCAACCGGTGGATCGGCCCCCGGTCGCTCAGTTAGCAGACTTACCCGACCGCCCTCTTAAGGAACGATCGCATCCCGAGCGTCCAAAACACGAACGTGATGAGAACGAGCGCGACTACAACTATCGCTAGCGACATGTGCGGCGCCGCTGGCGTAAGAGCGCCGCGCATCCCCTCGGCCACATATACAAGCGGATTGATCAGCACGGCGTACTTCATCACTGGTACGGCACTCAGTCCCTGCCACGGATAGTAGGCGCAGCCAAAGAAGATCATCGGCGCAAGTATCACTCCGAACATAAGGCCGATCTGCTGCGGCTGAATGGCCGTCCCCAGAAAAAGTCCCAGAGACGAAAATGCGGCAGCGCCGAGCACTGTGATCAGCAGCACGTCGCCGATGTGCCCGAAGCTGAGATTCGGTATCGGACCCATGATGAGACGTGCGACCGGCAAGACAAACAATGCCGAGACAAGTCCTTGCAGAACACCGTTGATGATCTTCTCCGCTGCCACCAGCCAGATCGGCACGGGCGCGAGCAATCTATCCTCGATCTCCTTGGTCCATCCGAAATCCTGAACCATCGGCAGCGCGACCGTCTGGATGCTGGAAAACGTGAGACTGATCGCCAGCACTCCGGGCAAGAGCGCCGTCGTGTACCCGCGACCCATGAATCCCATTCGCGGCAGGAGGTATCCGAACACGATGACGAACATCAACGGTTGCATCGTGGTCCGCAGCAAAAAGAACGGCAGCTCTCGCCTCGCCACACGCATGTCACGTCGCAACAGCGCGGCAAACACCGATGACGCAGCTACATCCGGACGGGGCGCGTCCATCGCGACGGCGGTCATCCGAGCTTCCGTCCGGTGAGCGACACGAACAGAGTCTCGAGACTTGGTTGCAGCAGGTGGATGTCCGTTACAGTCCGTCCCGTCGACTCCGCCGTCTCGATGAGAGCCGGCAGGATTTGTCCGCCGCGCGTACTGTACGCGCGCAGAATCCCGTCCTTCGCCTCGACTTTGCTCACGCCCTGCATCACCTCCGCCAGCTCCGCCGCCGGCATTGCGTCGCCGTCCAGCACCAGCTCGAGCATTGTGCCACCAGGTGCTTTCGCCTTGAGCGCTCGCGGTGTGTCGAGCGCGAGAAGTTTCCCCTGGTCGACGATCGCAAGTCTGTCGCAGAGCCTGTCGGCTTCGTCCATGTAGTGCGTCGTCATGACGATCGTCCGCCCCCGTTCGTGCAGACCGCGAAGAATGTCCCACAGGTCCAGCCGCGCCTGCGGATCGAGTCCTACCGTAGGCTCGTCCAGAAAAATGATCTCCGGCTCGTGCATCAGGGCGCGCACGATCATGAGACGCTGCTGCTGTCCCCCCGAAAGCTCCGATAGCTTCGCCTTCGTCTTTTCAGAGAGGCCAAGCGTCCCGAGAAGCTCGTGCGCGCGCTGCGTCGCGACCGCTGTCGGGATTCCGAAATATGCGGCGTGAAACTGAAGGTTCTCCATCACGTCGAGACTCAAGTCAGCGTTGGGCCGCTGCGGTACGACGCCGATCGTTTGCCGCACTCGAACCGAATCCAGAACGACGTCTGCGCCAGCAACCGTTGCTTTCCCGGCGGTCGGACGAATTCGCGTCGTCAGAATTCCAATCGCCGTAGTCTTTCCCGCCCCATTCGGTCCCAGAAGGCCGAAGAACTCTCCCGCCCGGATGTCGAGATCGAGCGAATCGAGGGCGATGACGTCGGTTGCCGAAGGTGGCGGGCTTCCGGGACCGAACCGCATTCCGGATGGCGCGTTGCGTCCCCGTTTGACCTTCCCGGTTCCCTTGTAGACCTTGCGCAGGCCCCGCATCTCGATGGCGTTCTGCTGCTTCGATCCGGCAGTCACGTTGTCGCGTTCGTTGAGAAGGGTTGCGGAGATCGACGCTCAGGCGCCGATCGGATGCCAGGTCGTCTTGAACTCGATGTAATCGCGGATTTCGTAGACGCTCTGCGACTTCGCATCAATCCAATCGATTTCGTCTTCGCGCTTGCGCGCGCGAACCCGCTTGATGCTCTCCGCAGCGCCGAGCTGGAGCTGTTTCTTCTCCTCCAGACTCACGACCGCGCTCAACCCGCGTATGTGCGTGTGCGTCGCGAAAGTCGGCACGAGCTCCTTTCTGAAACCGGTGAGAATGTTCACCACGCCACCCGGAAGATCCGACACGGCGAGCTGCTCACCGAGGACGATCGCGGGGTAGGGAAATTCCTGCGATGCGAGACACACGCAGGTGTTGCCGGACACAATCACCGGTGCGATCTGACTGAGAAGTCCGAGCAGAGGCGCGGAGTCGTCCGCGATAATTCCAACGATTCCCATCGGCTCGGCGACAGTGAAATTGAAGTAGGGTCCAGCAACCGGGTTGGTGTTGCCAAGTACCTGCTCGTACTTATCGGCCCAACCCGCGTAGTAGATCAGACGATCGACGCTCGCCGCAACTTCCCTGGCGGCGGCTGCCCTGTTGGACGAGCCCGACATCACCAGCGAATCCGCCATCTCGTCACTGCGTGATTCGAGCATTTCCGCCAGGCGATAGATGATCTGCCCGCGGTTGTACGGCGTCCTCCGCGCCCAATCCGGTCCGGCCTTCGCCGCAGCCTCGACCGCGTTGCGCAGGTCTTTCCGCGTGCACTGCGGAATGTTCCCAAGCAATGGCGTCTCCCGCTTCCCTCTTCCCCCTTCCCGCTTCGCTGTTCCCTCTTCCCGCTTCCCGCTTCCCGCTTCCCGCCTCCCGCCTCCCGCTTCCCGCACCGGAAAAACCCGCCCACTCTCCGAACGAATGAACTGTCCGCCGACGTATACCTTGGGCGTCTTGGTAACCGGAATGCGCGCCATCTAGACCACCCTTCCGTAATCCATGAGACCCTGCCTTCCGCCTTCACGTCCGAAACCCGATTCCTTGTAGCCGCCGAAAGGCGAGGACGGATCGAATTTGTTGAAAGTGTTGGCCCAGACCACGCCAGCCTTGAGCAGGGTACTCATCTTGAGAATGCGCGAGCCTTTGTCCGTCCAGACGCCGGCAGACAGACCGTACATCGTGTTGTTCGCCTTCTCGACCGCCTCCTCCAGCGTTCGGAACGTCAGAACGCTCAGCACCGGTCCAAAAATTTCCTCGCGCGCGATGCGATGGCTCTGCGTCACGCCCGTGAAGACTGTCGGCTTGAAGTAATAGCCCCGATCCGGAAGTCTGCAGACCGCGGACTGATACATCTCCGCGCCGGCACTCACTCCCGATTCGACGAGCTCGCAAATCCTGTCGAGCTGCGCTCGCGAGTTGATCGCCCCGACATCCGTATTCTTGTCGAGAGGATTCCCGACGCGCAGAACATCGATTCGGTTCCTGAGCTTCGCCACGAACATCTCGGCGATCGATTCCTGGACGAGAAGGCGGCTCCCCGCGCAGCAGACGTGTCCCTGATTGAAGAAGATCCCGTTTACCACACCCTCGACAGCCTGGTCGACCGGTGAATCGTCGAAGACAATGTTTGCGGCCTTTCCGCCCAGCTCGAGAGTCAGTTTCTTATCCGTTCCGGCGAGTTGGCGCATGATGATCTTGCCGACTTCGGTAGATCCCGTGAACGCGATTTTCGCCGCCGTTGGATGCGTGACGACGGCGGCACCTGTCTCACCAGCGCCGCAAACGAGATTGACTACTCCGGGCGGTAGCTCCGCCTCGAGCAATAGCTCCGCGAACTTCAAGGCGGTCACTGATGTCGTCTCGGCCGGCTTGAGAACTACGGTGTTACCCATCGCGAGCGCTGGAGCGATTTTCCACGCCAGCATTAGCAGCGGAAAATTCCAGGGAATCACTTGCCCGACAACGCCAAGCGGAACGACGGTCACGCCCGGCGCGGCGTATTCGATTTTGTCCGCCCACCCCGCGTGATAAAAGAAGTGCGCGGCCGCCATCGGCACGTCGAAATCGCGCGACTCCTTGATGGGCTTTCCACCGTCCATCGTCTCCGCGACCGCGAACTCTCGCGCCCGATCCTGAATCAGTCGCGCGATTCGATATAGGTATTTGCCGCGCTCGGCGCCGTCCAGCTTGCTCCACGGAACGAACGCCCTATGCGCGGCGCTGTATGCTGCGTCGACATCTGCCTGGTTGGCGAGCGCAATCTCGGCCAGCACTTCTTCGGTTGCGGGATTCACCGAATCGAAATACTTGCCCGACCTGGGCGCGACGAATTTTCCGCCGATGAAGAGATCGTACCGCGCCTTGAGTCGTGGATCCGCCGTCTCAGGCGCGGGATCGTACTCCCACAGATCACCGAAGATCAGCTGCGGGATCGAGCTGCTCCTGGCAGCTGCTCCAGCAAACGGTCGAGTAGATGTCATGAGTGTCGCTCTCCGCGCGCCGCCTGAAGAAAGATTCGCCTCATCTCAGTAGCTCTCCGCGGATTCAGTGAAGTAGTACGGCGCCTGATACGCGCCGGTCTTTTCTTTTTCGATTTGACGCAGCAGGTCGTTCAGCAGTGAGCTCGCTCCAAAACGGTACCGCGACGAATTGAGCCACGCATCGCCCAGCGTTTCTTTCACTGCCACCAGATAGTGGAGCGCTTGCTTGGCGGTGCGGATGCCACCGGCGGGCTTCATGCCAATGGCGATTCCCGTTGCGAGGTAGAAATCGCGGATCGCCTCGATCATCACTTGCGTGTTGGCGAGCGTTGCGCTTCCCGATGCCTTGCCCGTGCTCGTCTTGATGAAATCACCCGCTCGAATCACCTGCATCGCGAGGAATGATGCAGCGCGAACGTTGTCGTACGTGTCGAGCTCGCTCACTTCCAGAATCACTTTGAGCTGGGCGTCTCCGCACGCCTCCACCACGGCGCTGATCTCGTCCTGCACCGCGTTGAACTCTCCCGCCAGGAAAAGCCCGCGGTTGATCACCATGTCGATCTCGTCCGCGCCATCGGCGACGGCGGTCCTCACTTCCTCCAATCTAAGCGGCAGCGGGCTTTGTCCCGACGGGAACGCGGTCGCCACAGACGCGACTTTGATCGCGGTATCAGCGAGCCATCGCGCCGCGTACTTGACCAGAAACGGATAGATGCAGACGGCGGCCACCGGCGGTACAGATTCGTCAGAGCTTGGCCGTCGAGCTTTCTGGCAAAGCGACGCGACCTTTCCCGGCGTGTCTTTTCCCTCGAGAGTCGTGAGATCGACCATCGATACAGCCGTCCTCAATCCCCAGAGCTTCGATCCTTTTTTTATGCTCCGCGTCTGGAATTTTGCGACCCTTTCTTCGATTCCAACCTGGTCGACAGTGCCAATTTCGTCGAGCAGCTTGTTGAAGCTGGTGCGCGCTGGAGCAGAGAGTGAAGACGCCATGTTCCGTGTAATATCGCGGTGGGTCGTACCCATTACAACGATTTATGAACCCGCCGTTCCCGCGGCGGTTCTTTCCAACCCATTCCAGCACAGGCCGGATTGCGTTTAGTTTGGCGGTATGGTGGATTCACGCCCGTATGCGGTTCTCTTCGATCTCGATGGGACGCTGATCGATTCGATCGCACTGCTCCTCGCTTCGATGCGCCACACCTTTCACGGCAGGCCTCGCCAACCTACAGATGCGCAGTGGATCGAGGGCCTGGGAACTCCGCTGCCGAAACAGCTCACACCGTACGTCGAGTCCGACGAAGATCGCGAGCGTCTAATCAACCGCTATCGAGCGTTTCAGCACGAAAACCACGACCGCCTCATGGCTAATTACGCCGGAGTCATCGACACGCTCGCGCTCCTTTACCAGCGCGGTCATCCAATGGCAGTGGTCACCAGCAAAGGCAATACGATGATGGAGCGCGGTCTCAAGTTCATCGGAGCAGATGACTACATAGAAGTCGCCATCGGCTACGACTCCGTGCACATCCACAAGCCAGATCCGTATCCCGTCCGCGCCGCTCTCGAAAAGCTCGGCTACGAGTCGAGCGAGGCCGTTTTTGTCGGCGATTCCCCGCACGACGTCAGATCTGGTAACGAAGCCGGAGTCATCACGATCGCGGCATTGTGGGGGCCGTTCACGCGTGATCAGCTCGAGCCATACCAACCGACGTACTTTCTCGACAACATCAAAGAGCTGCCTGCGCTCCTCGACCGAATCGCAACGCAAAGTGCGGGGTAATATATTCCGAAGGTTTCACCCTCTTAGGAGCTAGACAACATGGGTGTGTCATATCAGACGGGCGCGCTTGTCCGCACCGGAGAAGAGCGCGCGACACTTGTCCGCCGCACTTACTCGCTCGTCCTCGTCAGCGTGATCGTGACGATAGTCGGCGCGTCTTTCGGACTGTCGCAGCCACAGCTGATGGCCGCGGTCCACCAGTATCCCTTCATAGCATTCTTCGCTTCGATCGCACCCCTCCTGATGGCCACGAGAAAAAGGACTGAGTTCCCGATGAACATCGGGCTCGTTTTCCTGTTCAATTTCGTGATCGGTGTAGTGATCTCGCCCGCTCTTTATCTGTACGGGAAAACCCAGCCGGGTTTGATCGGACAGGCCGCGGTGCTGACCATCGGTGCTTTTGGAATCCTTACGCTCTACGCGTTTGTAAGCCGGCGTGACTTCAGCGCCTGGGGCAGCTTCCTAATGGTCGGACTTTGGGTGCTTATCGGCACGATGCTGCTGAATTTCTTTTTTCAGAACCAGGCAGTGAGTCTTTGGTTGGCGTCGATCTCAGTGATGCTCTTCAGCGGATTGCTGGTGTTCGATACCTGGCGGCTGCGCAATTACTACGGCCCGAATGATTACGTCGGCGCCGCCGTCCAGATATATCTGGATCTGCTCAACATCTTCATGGCGCTACTGCGGATCCTGGGCAACAGACGGAATTAGCAGCGCCGCCGCGGCGCTCGCCTCAGGCCTCCTTACCCGCCTTGCCGTGCGCCTTCTCTATCTGCCGCGCCATGTCCAGATCCTTTTGCGTGATCCCACCCGCCGAGTGCGTGCTGAGACTGCAGACGATCTTGGTGTAGCGGATGTCGATGTCAGGATGATGGTCTGCGGCTTCTGCCGCTTTCGCGATCGCTGACACGAATCCGATCCCGTCCAGAAAATTCCTGAACTGGAATGTCTTCGTGATAACGTCGCCGCGCCGGCTCCAGCCGGCTAGCGTTCCGAGCTCGCGCTGTATCGCAATGTCCGATAGACGCTCAGCCATTCCTACGCTCCGAGCACGATCATTGGCGAAGAACATAGCAAGTTTGAGACTTTCCCGCCCGCTGATGTTTCGGTTGGTCGCGATGGCAATCGGGTTCGTCGCGATGGCAATCGCCGGATTCTCCGCGGTCGCGGGATGCCAGGAATCCCAAAAATCCGCCCCCTCGCCCGCATACTGGCCGCGCTTTGTATCGGGCTTCGCCACGAGCATCCTCGCTCACGAGAGCGCACACATTCTGACAGCATACGCGTTGGGCGCTCATCCCCACATCGGTCTCGATCACGGAAGGCCCACCATTTTTTCCGGAATCGACAGCCGCGTCTATCCCCACAAGCAGTTTCTTTTTTCGGCCTCGGGCCTCACCACCCAGGCACTTATCAACGAAGCAATACTGGATATTCCGCATAGCCGCGGCGGAGCGCTCGAGCGTGGCGTCCTCGCCGGTGGAATCGCCACCACCCTCTTCTACATCACCCTCGGCCGTAACGGCTCGGTCAGCGACGTCAGCTTCATGGCCCGCACGACGTCCCTCTCAAAAACCCAGATCTCGCTGATTTTTGGTAGCGTGTCCGCAATTCAGGCGTTGAGAATCTGTCGCAATCCGCGGTACGACCATTTCTTCATCCGCCCCTCGAGCGATGGC
>JBOHTB010000024.1:0-36634 GCA_050733435.1 Gemmatimonadaceae bacterium
CGTACGAACGCGGCTCGTTCAATCGCGCGCTGCTCGCGCACCGACAACCCGGGTCCGCTTTCAAACCGTTCGTCTACGCGGCGGCGATGGCGTATGGCTACACTCCGTCGTCCGAAGTCGACGACGATCCCATCGACGTCATTCAGGGACGGGACGTCTGGTCCCCCGCCAATTACAACGACGAGTACGCGGGGCGAATCACCTTCCGCAAAGCGCTCATCAATTCAGCGAACGCTGCGACTGTGCGCGTGAGCCAGGCGGTCGGAATTCCGCGCGTCATCGACGTCGCGCACCGCAACGGAATCTCCTCCCCTCTTCCCAACGTCCCGTCCATGGCACTCGGCTCCGCCGAAGTGACACCGCTCGAGCTCGTGACGGCGTATGCCCCGTTCGCGAACGGAGGATTTCGTGTGAAACCGCGACTCGTTCGCAGCATCGAGACTTCCGATGGCACGCAGCTCTGGTCGCAGGAAGAAGGGCAGAAGATTCCCGTCATGGATCCGCGTGACGCGTATCAGGTGACGTCGATGCTCCAGTCCGTCGTCGACTACGGGACGGGGAAAACGATTCGCGCGGAAGGCGTGCGCGGACTCGTCGCGGGAAAAACCGGAACGACGAACAGCGGCACCGACGTCTGGTTCGTCGGCTACACTCCGACGATCATCGCCGGTTTCTGGTTCGGCTACGACACGCCAGCACCCATAAGCAGCGACGCATCAGGCGGACGCCTCGCAGCGCCGGCGTGGGCGGACTTCTATCTCAATGGTTGGCACGAGACCGCTCTGCCGACGGCGTGGAATCCTCCGCCCGGAATGACGATGCGCGTCATCGATCCGACAACTGGTTATCTCGCGACCGAGTGGTGCCCGGTAACTCGCAACGAATACTACAAACCCGGCACTGAGCCCACGATCCCATGTCCGGTGCACGGCCCTGACAATGGCGACGACCAGCAGAATCCCGATTGGCAGAATCAGCGCGATTGGGCGAACGATTTCGGCAAGCGCGTAAGCAAAGCGCTCGGCAAGATCTTCAAGTTTTAGCGTTCAGTTTTTGTTGGGATCTCGGCGCGGGTCGTCGGGCGGGGTGGTGGCGCGGCGACAACGCTCGCTCGGGCGGAGCCCCTAACTGCGCTCGTTCGCTCTGCTCACTCGCGGGTCTCCTGGTCGCTCGCTGAATGTCGCTCGCGCCACCACCCCGCCCGACTCCTCGTCCGAGACTCGCAAAAGCCGGCGCGCCATGTTGAAGACCGTGCGCCGCTCGAGTGTTACGGGGATGGCGGCTTCGCCGCCGCGCTTACGCGCGCGTGCAGTTTACGAACTATGGTAGGGCCGAGGCTGGGGCATCCTCGCAGGCAACTTAAGGGAGCGACCAAGGAGACCCGCGACCGAGCGGAGCGAGGGAGCGCAGTTAGGGGCTCCGCCCGAGCGACCGTCGGGTGCCCGCGAAGCGGGCGGGTTCGAAGAGGATCCCCAGCCTCGACCCAAACCGAGATGCCTAGGAAAAACTAAACGATGCCGAGGAAATCGCGAGGCGAAGCCGCAAAACCAGGAAACACTCGATCGAGCTCGCGAGCCCCAAGATGATGCGACACCACTTCTGCAAAGACAGACCGGAAGTCGGTCGTGAGTGCTAAATCGCGGCCCTCATACAGCTGCTCGGCCTCCAATCCCGGCCACTTCCCGTGGACCTTACCGCCCTTGACGTCACCGCCAATCACGAACAACGCGCCCGCATGACCGTGATCGGTCCCGCGATTTCCGTTCTCGCGCGCCATACGACCGAACTCGGACATCGTCATGATGACGACATCGTCCATCCTGTCGCCAAGATCCGTGACGAGCGCTGCAATCGATTGCGAGAAATCACCGAGCCTCTGCGCGAGCTGACCCGTCGACGATCCCTGGTTCACGTGCGTGTCCCAGCCGCCGACGTCCGCGAACGCAATCTCGAGTCCGACATTCGCCTTGATCAATTGCGCTATCTGCAGCAGACGCAGTCCGAACTGCGATCTCGGATACTCGGCGCCATTCTGCGGGAGATATTTCTGAGGATTTGCGGAGCGCAGCATCTTCACCGCATCGAAAGTCTCGGCGCCAGTCGCGTGCACGAGATCCGCCGAGCCCGTTCTATATAGCGCCTCGAGACGCTCGGCCGAGTTGCCGGTGGCGCGAACGCTGAATTCGTCGAGACTGCTCATCGCGACAGTCGGCGACGGACCTTCGAGGATGCGCGGCGTCTGCGGCGTCAGTGATACAGCCCGGAACGGAGTCTTGGCGAGATTGCATTCGTCGCAAGTGCCTTTGACGGCGAGATATCGATTGAGCCAGCCGTCGGTCGTGCCCTTCACGTCCGGCGTGCCGGTCTCCATGTAATCCTGCGCGTCGAAGTGAGAGCGCGTGGTGCTGGGACTTCCAACGGCCTGCACCGGCGCGAGAAGTCCGCGATCGTAGAGCGGCTTGAACGGCGCGAGCGCGGGATGCAGTCCGAAGAATCCATCGAGATCGATCGCCGCCCCTCCGACGCCGCGCAGCGGCTGCGGAATCGCGATCGAAGGACGCATCGCATAGTACGCCTTTTCACCGTGCGGAACGACGACGTTGAGTCCATCGGCGGCGCCGCGCTGGAAAAGACAGATGAGAACTTTCCCCTTGGGCGCCTTCACCAACTCCATGCCGAAGGCCGTCCGTCGAAGGAAACTCGGGCTGAGTCCCATGGTAACGAGCGCGAGCGCTCCTGATTTCACAAATACCCTGCGATCCATAAAAACTCCTCGATCCTAGTGACGCTGAAATTCCGGAGAGCCCAATGCGAGCCCGACTATCTGCGACAACCCCGTAAGCTGCGGAATGTTGCCGAGCCCTCTTCCCTGCATCGCACCCTTCTTTCCGCCGCCGTTCTTCGTGCCCCGCGCACGCGCGCCATTGGCGCCATCGTCCATCATCTGCGCGGAGTCATCACTAGCTGAATCATCAGGTGTCGCGGCTGCAGCCGATGCGGCGCTGGCCAACAGCGGATGATCACCCGACAACAAAACGGCGCGCGTATCCGGTGACACCATTCCGTTGAGCACGGTCGACACGACAGCATCGACCTGCTTCTCACGCGGCGCTGCTCTCAGTGAATCCAACCCCGGTAAGGCAGCAACGCTTACGCCCGGAAGTCTTCCCGCTGCGGCCGCCATCCCGAAGTTGATGCGATTGAGAATCGCGCCGGTGTTCATCCACGCGTCGCCGGTCTCGGGCCAGCCATCGGGAGCCTGGTGTCCGAAAATCGGCTCACCCATATAGGCGATCACCTGCGCGCTTCGCGGCGTGCTATCGGGCGCGGCGTCGAGTGCGCGCTCCGCGCTCACGACCACTTCGAACGGTGTCTTCACCTTGCTGTGGAATGCCTGCTGCGAGAAGAACTCCGGCGACGTTATGATCGCGCGCAAAACTTCACGAATGTCTCCGTCGGTCTTGAGGTAGACCTGGGCGGCGTGATCGACCAACGCCTTCGACGGCGAGTCGCTCACGAATCGCCGCGCGAGCTTGAACGAGATGAAGTGTGCCGTCGCCGGACTCTTCGCGATCATGTCCAGCACATCTTCGGCGTCTTCCATTCCGCGACCCGCGGCAAGCTTGTGCCCGAGCACGACTTTTTCGCCTGCGTCGTGCAACTGTGGACGGAATATGAATCCGCCACCTTGTGCGGGCGGCTTGATGGTCCAGCCAGTGAACGCGCGCGCGACGTTGATCACATCCTGCTGCGTGTATCCGCCGTCGACGCCGAGCGTGTGAAGCTCGAGCAGCTCGCGACCATAGTTCTCGTTCAATCCCTGACGACCTTTCTTTTGCTGCTGCTGTTGCTGTTGTAACTGGCGCTGCCTCTGCTGCGCTGCGCGAATTGCGCCCATCGCGCCGCCGAATCCGCCTCGACGCATCGGCATGATCCTGACTCCGCCGAATCCGTTCTGCGCCGCCAGCGTCGGACGAGTACTGTCCGCAACGCTGCGCGCGTTGTCGAGATAGAAAAGCATTGCCGGACTCTTGGCAACTGCTTCGAGGAGATCGCGGAATTTGCCGAGCGCGTGCGGACGAATCACGTTCTCGTCGAAATCGGTGAGGTAGTACGGTTCGGGAGCGCCTTTCGCAGCGTAGATGTTGAAGTGATTCTCCCAGAAATCGGTCATCACTTCCTGGAGCTGCCGCTCGCTACCGACCGCGCGCGCGACGCGTGACGACTGTAATTGGGTCACGACCTGTCGCCGAGAGTTGTTGCGCTGCTGGAGCTGCTGTCTGAGCGCGATGCTGTCCGCCGCGCTCATCGTAGTGTCGGCCTTCTCGGCCTTTACCTGCCGGCGTTCGCGCTGCGCGACGGCGTACTGTTTGAGCAGATCGTTCTGGTCCTCGTTGAGTACGGAATATTTCTGGAGGAATTTGTCCATCGCGGAATCGTCGATCTTCTCGGGATGGAGCTGTTGGTCGATCCAGTTGTCGAGGCCCATCGAGCGCACTTTGAGCGCGTCACCCGGTCGCGGACCAAAAGTGAGACGGCTCAGCGCCTGAATGATCTGCTGATCGGCGGGCAGCTCGCGAACATCCGAGCGCGCGACGACCGTCTTGGCCGCAACCTTCTTCGCGGCTGAGCTCTGCGCAGACACGACTACAGGCGCAGCAGTAAGCAGTGTCGCTGTGATCGCGACAAGTTGTGTGACTCGCATGACTTTCCTCTGTATGCCTATAAATGTAGACGCACAGCTAGGCCGCAACGTTAAGCCCGCGATGACAGTTTTGAGCTGGATCTTTGCGCCGGTCGTCGGGTGGGTGAGGGGCGCCGCGACAACGCTCGCTCGGGCGGAGTCGCTAACTACGCTCTCTCGCTCCGCTCGTTCGCGCGTCTCCTGGTCGCTCGCTGAATGTCGCTTGCGCCCCTCACCCACCCGACTCCTGCCCAAGATCCGCCCGGGGACTGGGGCGCGCGCGAGAGCTAAGCAGGCGTCGCCCGAAAGTACGGGTGGACCCCCCACCGGCGTGAGTGGTCTAGGTCACGCGTGACCGTAAGCACGGGGCAGTGGCGGCTTCGCCGCCGCGCTATCGCGGTGGAATTGGAAATCTGTATCGGGAGAGGCTGGGTGTCCTCGCAGGCAACTTGAGGGAGCGACCAAGGAGACCCGCGACCGAGCAGAGCGAGGGAGCGCAGTTAGGGGCTCCGCCGGAGCGACCGTTGTTGCCGAAGAGGACACCCAGCCTCGACCCAAGCAGAGATCTATACAATAGAAGTAGCCGAAAGCTGCCAACCTTCGGCGCCCTTCCCGTATCTAATACCGTAGCGATGACATCGATACCCGAACGCCTGCTGGCCGCCCTCGGCGGATCGTACACCCTGGAGCGCGAGCTCACTGGCGGCGGCATGGCGCTCGTCTTCGTCGGCGAAGATCACGACCTCGGCCGCAAGATCGTCATCAAGATCCTGCCGCCCGAGCTCGCGGCGAGCGTGTCGGCCGAAAGGTTCCGGCGCGAGATTCTGACCGTCGCGCGGCTCCAGCATCCGCACATCGTCCCGATCCTGAAGTCGGGCGAAGTCGATGGACTGCCGTACTTCGTGATGCCGTACGTCGACGGTGAATCGCTCGACGTCACTCTGCGACGCAGGCACACGCTCGGCGTGCGCGAGACCATCGGCATTCTGAAAGATGTCGCGCGCGCTCTCGCGTTCGCGCACGAGCGGAACGTCGTCCACCGAGACATCAAGCCCGGCAACATCCTCCTCGCATCAGGCTCGGCGACGGTGACCGACTTCGGCGTCGCGAAAGCGCTATCGTCGGCACGGAGGTCGGGCGAAAAAGGAAATGGCCTCACGAACACGGGGATGTCGCTCGGCACAATCCTGTACATGGCGCCGGAGCAGGCGGCCGGCGATCCCGAGATCGATGGCCGCGCCGACATCTACGCGCTCGGCGTCACCGCTTACGAGATGCTATCAGGCGCGGCGCCATTCGCGAATCTGAGTCCCCGTGAGATGCTCACCGCGCGATTGACTCTTCCGCCGCAGCCGCTCTCGAGTGTGCGGAAGGACGTGCCCTCCGGACTCGAGCGATTGATTGCGCGCTGTCTCGCGATCGATCCGGCGGATCGTCCACAAACCGCGGCTGCTCTCATCGACGCGCTGGAAGATCCCGCGACTCTGAGTGGATCGACGGTGGTGTCTGCGTCGCCGCCGATCCGTCGCGGTCGTCACTTCGTTCGTCGCGCGGTGGTGGGCGGACTCGCGCTCGTCGGTGCTGTGGCCGTGAGCGCAGGCATCTACACTCGCACGCATCCCAACACCGCGGCCGCCGAGTCCAGTGTGACCGCAGCGAAGCTGGCGAACCTGGGCGTCATCGCGGTGCTTCCGTTCGTGAATCTCGACGCGGATTCCACCAATGGATATCTCGCAACCGGAGTGACGAACGCCGTCGCCGGGAAGTTGATGAAGACAGGCGTTCGAGTTTTGGCGCCCGGTCGTCCTCGTTCTGTGCGTCGTCGGAGCGACACCGCATCGACGGTGAGTTACGATGCGCGACTCGTTCTCGAGGGAACTGTGGAGCGCGTCGGCAATCGTTTGCGTGTGACGGCGCGTCTGAGCAGCACCGACGACGACGTGATGCAATGGGCGGACGTCTACGACCGCGACGTCAAGGACATTTTCGCGGTGGAAGACGAGATCGCGGACGCGATCGTGGCGTCGGTGACGCCGATGGCGGGGCAGAGAAACGGCTAGCGAGCGACCTCGCCGCATCGACCGCGTAGATACACTGCGCTAATATTTCTCGCATGAAACATTATCGTTCGTCACTACTCGCGCTTCCAGCCGCTCTCCTCGTGCTCGCCGCCGGAAGCAAGCCGCCTGGCGAGACGGGCACTGCACCTGATGCTCTCGATAATTTCATCGCGTCCCAGATGGCTCTCCGCCACGTCGCAGGATTGTCGATTGCCATCATCGACGGCGGACGAATCGTCGCCGCGCGGGCGTACGGTGTCACAGA
Source organism: Gemmatimonadaceae bacterium (assembly GCA_050733435.1). Lineage (GTDB taxonomy): Bacteria > Gemmatimonadota > Gemmatimonadetes > Gemmatimonadales > Gemmatimonadaceae > UBA4720. The sequence continues at coordinate 7,010 of JBOHTB010000024.1, forward strand.
TTCAGCCGGTGGTGCGCGAGTCGATACGACGACGCTGTTTCAGGCGGGATCGGTCAGCAAATCCGTTGCGGCGCTAGGTGTTTTGCATCTCGTCGAGCAGAAAAAACTGAATCTCGACACCGACGTCAACGCGACCCTTCGCACCTGGAAGCTTCCGCCGAGCGAATTCACAGCGACGAAGCCCGTGACTTTGCGCGGTTTGCTTTCACACACCGCGGGGACCACGGTGCACGGCTTTGGCGGATACGCGACCACTAGTACCGTGCCAACGCTGGTGGAAGTGCTCAACGGAACGCCGCCAGCGAACAGTCCGCCGATCCGCAGTGACGCGATTCCTGGCGCTCGCTGGAATTATTCGGGCGGCGGTTACACGATCATGCAGCAGATGGTCCTCGACGTAACCGGGCAGAGATTCCCCGATTTCATGCGGGAGACTGTACTCGAGCCCATCGGCATGGCGCGAAGCAGCTACGAACAGCCGCTGCCCGCTGTCATGGCGTCGAAGACGGCCGGCGGTCACTACGCGGACAGGTCGCTCGTGCCCGGGCGTTGGCACATCTATCCCGAGATGGCGGCAGCCGGATTGTGGACGACGCCGAGCGACCTGGCGCGGTTCGCGCTCGAGGTGCAGCGCGCGTACACCGGAAGATCTTCGAAGGTCATCTCACCATCGATGGCTCGTCAGATGCTGACGAACGAGAGGGACGGGGACGGCCTTGGTCTCTTTCTGCTCGATACTGGTCGCGCGCTTCGGTTCAACCACAATGGGCGGGACGAAGGCTTCGACACGGATCTGACGGCGACGGCGAATACGGGCCAGGGCGCGGTGATCATGATCAACGCGAACGACAATTCACGGATGGTTTCGCGCATCCGGAATTTCGTGGCCAGCCAGTACCACTGGCCGAATGCGTCCGCGTACGTCGCGCCAGCGGGCGCAACATTGCCGCCATCGGTCGCCGCACAGATCGCCGGTCGCTACGAGTTCGCAAACAATCAGATGATCGCCTTCGTGGCGCGCGATGGACGCCTCTCGGTGCTCGAGGACGGTTTGCCCGACGAGGATTTCATTCTCGTCGATGCCGATCACATGGTCTCGGCGGAGCGGGACGTCCGCTACGCTGTCGTGCGCGATCCGTCGGGTGCCGTTACGGGACTGTCCTTGATCCGGGGCGGGACGTCGCGTCCCGTGCCGCGAATCGGGCCGCTCTTCGCAGACGCCATCGCACGAAACGACGATGATCGCGCCGTGGATGCCCGAGCGGATAGCGCTCTGCGAGCTCTTGCCGCGGGAGGAGTAGCCATCTCCTCGAGTCCGGTCATAACCGCGGGAGCGCGCCACGATTTCACCAATCCCTGGCCGCCCGCCGTGGGACTAAGGTCGCTGCAATTTGTCGCGGCGCAGAACGTGGAGGGACGGAATATCGAGCGTCATGGGTCCAAGGTGGCTCGGATCATCTACTATAGAATGATCACGGACAAGGGAACGACCATGCTGCTGGTCCATCTCACTTCGGACGGTTTGATTACTGATGTCGACGCGGTTGACGGGTGACCGAATAGTGACTGCGCGGTCGAAATAGCCCTTGATTCGGGCTTTATTCGGGTATAGCTTGGCAATCCAACGCCGAGCGATCCGATGTCAAAAACCGATTCGACCTTCAGCCCCGAACAGTATGCGACCGTGGCCGAGCGCATCGAATTGTTCTACGAGCGCTATCCCGAAGGTCGCATCAACACCGAGCTCGTCACGCGCGCTGACGGTGAGATCACCTTCAGGGCGTCGGTCTATCGCGGATCTTTGGAGACGCTGCCTGCCGCCACAGGATGGGCGTCCGAGCGTGAAGGGGATGGCGATGTAAATACCGTCGCCTGCCTTGAGAATACCGAGACTTCCGCCGTCGGACGCGCGCTCGCCAATCTCGGTTTCACCGCGAGCACGAAGCGACCGAGTCGCGAAGAAATGGAGAAAGCTGCGCGCGTGCGAAGGAGCATCGCGGCACGCGGAACGACGCTTCAGGAAAGTCCCGTTCTCCAGTCGCACGCAAATGCGGCGGACGATGTTCTCCAGCTCGTATCGAGAGCCGAGCAAAAGGGTCTCCCTCCACAGCGCGCGGAAATTCTGCGATCGCGCGTGAACCGTTATCCGGGACTTCCACCACGGAGAGTCCGAAAAATCGAGACGTCGCTCCGATCCTGGATCCGACGGCGCGAGCTGTAACACCCGGGTGTGCATCTGGTGGGAACGCGCTGGAGGAAATAACGAACTGGGAGGAACCATTCGGTGGAGCGGAGCGACAACGTTGCCTGGAGCGAAGATGACGAGTCCGCGATTTCCTCCACGCGGTATCCCACCTCGGCGCGCTTGCTCTCCGCGATTCACCGTCGCGAGGAAGCCGCGATCAGGGAGCTCTTCCTGCTCTACGCGCCGCTCTTGAGAGATCAGGCGCGACGAATGGGTGTCGACGCCGAGGATCGCGACGAAGTCGTGATGACGTTGCTCGATGATGTGGTGCTGCACCTGATCGAAAATGCTTTGGCTCCGCGACATCTCGCGAGATATCTCGTCGCGTCCCTTCGCAATCGCGCGCGCAGGCACCACCGTGACGCGGATCGCCGACGCATGATACACGAAGGCGCGTACACCGAGCTCGACCCGGCAGCAGAGCGGGTCGTCGCGGAATGTCATTCCGAGTACGGATTGCGCGCGAGCTTTTCGCCGGACACGGGCCGCTCGAGCCATCTTCGATCCGCCATTGCCAAGCTCGCCGAGAAATCGTCACGGGACCTTACACGTGAAGAGTTGACGATGATTGTCGGAGTCGGACATCACGTGCCACTCCGCGAAACGGCCGAACAACTTGGAATCACCTATGGAGCAGCGAGAGTGAGGCTGCACCGTCTGCGGGAACGGTTCACGAAGTTGGCCGCGCAATATCTGGTGACGCTCAAGCCGGACGAGAAGCGCGAGATCGAACGATTCTTCCGTCGCGCCGACGTGCACCTGGTTCGGGGAAGTCAAATGGAGAAGAACAATGGAAAGACTTGAGGATCGGTCCATCGAGGATCTCATGTCCGTCGTCGGGCGGGAGATCGAGAAGGAAGACAACGAGCTCGTTTACCAGAACGAGCGCTTTCTGCTCTGGCTCGCGAAGGATCTGCGAAACGGTCAGAGTCGTGACGAGAGATCGAAGGACGATCGCGACGCCGCCCAATTCGCGCGCCGTGCCTTGAATAGGCTCGCTGTGCGTCGCGCCGAACGGGATCTTCCGCCGAGAAAGTTGCGCGAGCGGGTGGCGCCGATGAGCGCGACGGTCTCGCAGGCATTGTCGGCTGCCGCGAGTGAGCGTTGCGCGACGATACTTGATCTCGCGGTTGCGGCTGGCGAAGGACGCGAGATCTGGGACGAGCCATGCGATCGCTGGCTCGAGCTTCCTGACGATGTTCCGTCGGGCCGCTACGTCGCGCTCCGCGTCGCCGGGGACAGCATGACTCCCGTGCTCGGCTCGCGCGAAGTGATTCTCGTTCAGCTCGATGCAGCGCCGTGCGTCGACGATCTCATAGTCGCGCGTCTGCCGGATCAGAGTCACGTGGTAAAGCGAGTCGCATCGATCGAGACCCGCCGCATCGAACTTGCGTCTTTCAATCCGGAGTACGAATCGATCTTCGTGCCTCGTGATCCTTCACCGGTGGTGGGAACTGTGATTGCGCGTTTCACGCGCGAGTAACGTCCGAGGGTGCACCTCCTGTAAGGACGCGCGTCGAATCGTCGTGACCGCGGCGTAGCGCGTTCGCAAGAAGGAGGTTTCCGTGTCGCATTCTTCCATGCTCCGTCGGCTGAGTCGACTTCTTCCCGGCGTGGCCACAGGGTTCACATTAAGTCTGGCAATCACGGCGAGAATGGAGTTCTCGTGCTCCGCGCCGCTTCCTCGGACTACGCAGCCAAGTCCCAGTTGGGAAGGCACATGCGGGCGTCCCGACGCCCCATGTACACTTCTTCGAGATGCATATGAATCCAGAGACGGGCGCCACGAACCTCAAGCTCATCTTTGGCGGTGCTGCGACGAGGCAGGATATCATCGAGGCCGCTCGAACTGCCGGACAAATCAGTAGGTAGAGAGACTTATGCAATTCGATGGACTTGAGGCGTTACAGCCTGGCTTGCCAACTATTGTGGTGGGAACGTCCGCAGCGCAGTATGATCTTCACAACGATGCGGATCTGCGCGACATAACATTTGACTTCCAGGAATCAACGCTTCGATTGGCGTGGACTCTGAAAGAGGCCGCATGGCGAGCGCCCGAGCATCCGAAGACGTCTCAGCGCCGAACGGTGGCGTCAGTTACCCTGCTGTTCTCGGGTATTCGTTCACTCCGCGTCACTGGAGAGTTCGCCGCGCTCGCACAGAAGCGTGAGGCAACCTTGGCGTTCCTAGAGTATTCGAGGCTTGCTCCAGGAATTGGGCGGGTACGCGTGGTCCTCGAAACCGGCGCTGATCTCACCGTCGTCGCAAACGGATGTCAACTCCGCACTACGGGTGTGGCCTGAGCACTGTAGCTGAGTCAGTATCAATAAGGCCTTCAAATGAAACTGCGGGCGGTAGGACAACCTAGCGTCTTGCGCAAGTGTCGCGAGCGATCGCAGCGGGCTCGCAACGACGGCTCAAGCAGTTAGGCTCACAAAGGATTCTGGATTATGATCGTTAGGTGCATTTCAGCACTGCCCTCGAGCGACCAGGCGAAGAAGCTCGGCGCGCACTATAGGTCGGGCAAGCAGGCGTTCGGTGTGAAACCGGGCGAGCACTATCTCGTGTTTGCCCTTAGAACACTAAGTGGTGAGATCTGGATTGATATTGTTGATTCGGATCTGCGGCCCGGCTATCTGTTTGGCGCTCCTTTGATTCTTTTCGAAATTGTCGATGCTCGTCTTTCCGCTGAATGGGAAGCGAGCATTGATGATCAGGGAGAGCTAAAGTTCGCTCCGCACTCACTTCACGAGAAATTTTTCTATGACCGCCTGTTCGAGGGGATGCCAGACGTCGTTCAGGATTTCCTGGGCATTAGGCTACGGCTTGAGGACGAAGCAGGTATTGATTCAAAGTAGATCGTTTAAGGGCAGCGAAAATCAGCAAAGCAGACCTTATGAACGCTTTTGGATTTCAACTCACCGCTGGGCAAGCGACCGTTATTACCACCGTGCTGTGCAGCGCGGTCCTCGTGGGCCTCGCTCACTGGCTGATTGTTGCCCGAGTGAGCCGAACACGTAATGGGAGCGGCCTGGCCGATCGACTGCTTCCATTCGGGTTTGGAAGCTGGCATATCGGCGTGCTTCGTCGGTCGTGGTACCCAGATGATGCACTGCCATTACGCCGCTGGGTGTTAATTACCTATTGGTTTAGTTTGGGTGGCGTGCTTCTCGTGGCCGCGTTGCTGATGATCTGGGTCGTCTTTTAACCTGCTTGGCTCGCACATAGCTATCAAACCTTTCTTCGACTTGCACGCACCTCAGCGACACGGGCTCTCACCAGTCGCTTGATGAGGCCAGATGGCAGCGGCTCGTCCAACGGAAATTGCACGGTCCCCGCGGACGTCTTGTAACGCTTCAACGCTGACGCGTTCCTGCGCCTGATCCCAGCCGTCATCGGGAAAAGGCTCGTGTGATGCTTGAACGCGCCGTACCAGACCAAAGTCCGTCCGTCGAGCTTTGTACCAGGAATCCCGTAACTGAAAGCATCGACTGCTTTGGGCGCTACCGCTCGAATATCGGCGCGCACTTTCCTGAGTCGCCTCCGCGACTCGGCAGGCAATTTCGCGAGGTAAGCCGAGATCTGTGACTTCGCCTTGGCCGCCTCAGTTTTGGCTGGAGTTTTCTTTTTCATGCGCGTTCCCCTCGATGGGTCAGCGGTGTAGTGCTAAGGGTGAGCAAGTCATACATCAAGCGCCGACGTCAGTCTTGGTCCGATGCGTGCGACGGCAGATTCGCGCCCCACGCTACGAGCGCCGAGCGACACCACGCATCGAGACGCGCGGCATACGTAGCGGCGGCGAAGTCCGTCAGGTCGGCAATCGTGACGGCGGCATCCTTCGCTCCCTCGGTCGGACGCGGTGGAACTTCAACTCCCGACGAAGGCCTGGTGCGTTTACCTCGAAGGTCTGCGAAGACTATAGCAGGCCGTTCGTTGAGACAGTAGATCCGATAGAGCGCGACCCACGCACTATCGAGGGACTTTGGATACGTCGCGGGATGCTGCAGCGCAAACGCGGCGAAAGCCTGTCCGTGCCGACTCCCCCACGGTTCGCGCCGAGAGTGATCGAGGGCGAGGAGCGCGTCGAAGCGCGCGGCGCAGGAATCGTCGGCACTCGCGTAGCGTGCGCCGCACTCGGGACAGCTATGGCTCGTGTGCACACCGCGCTGTGAAACTGCGCCCAAATCCTTTCAACTCCCGAGGAGTCAACGTTCGGCTTCGATTTCTCACGTATCGCCGTACGACTGTGTCGAAGCACGCCTGAGTCTCGCGCGCTACGTCTCCGAGACTGCCAGAGTTACGCGAAGATTGCTCGCCGCTCAGCGTTAGGCCCGACAACACCATCCTTCTCGTCGCGAGATCGTAACGATACGCAGCTTCGCCGTCGCACGAGGTATATCCGGGTTCAAATCGATCGAGGATCGAGTCGGAGACCTTGGCGCCCGCGAGTCTCAGGATATCTCTGGCCGGAGTGCTCACATTGAAACGCAGCGTCGTCCCATCCATCGTGTAGCCGGATAGTCCACCAGCGCAGCGATCTCCGCCCGCTAAATCACTATCGACCGATATCTGGCGATCGCCGAGTCGCGCCCAGAAAAGGTTGGTAAATTCCCCCGATCCGCCGCCCTGTATCTCTGTCGCCACCAGGAAACGATTCCCCGTCGCGGCGAGCACACGATACGAAATGCTGCCTCGACGCTCCGCTGCAGGATACTGAGCTCCAATCCAACCGGAGTCGCTCGCCGCGAATGGGACTTTGGTATCGGTACAAGTCTCCAGAGCGACCGGGTGCTTGCGCGATGATCCCTCGAACGGGAAGTCGAGACAAAAGGGATGAACTGGTTTGGCCCGATAGGCGAACCGCCGCGTTGCTTGCGTGCCCGTGACTATGTCAGAAGGCGCCTGGCCAAGCAAAGTGCCGGATCCTAGAAGGAGGGCAAATCCACAGCGCGCCGAAATAACTATGAGCCCGCGCATCTGCTCGTCACCTTTAAGATTCAACGGGGCTGGCTCACCAACATGCGCCGGAACAATTGGGCAGAAACGGTCGATGGAGAACGAGTACCACAGCAACCCGGCCCGCAACGAAAAAAAGCAGCGCAACACCAAATTGAACGTAACCGCGCACCGAAACATGCGCGTATTTCCTGAGTAGTCTCGCCGTAAGAGGGCACGCTGCTATGCCGGAGAACATCGCGAACCATCCATTTGTAACCGGTAGCGGTCCCTCGTGTATGAGAAGCAGCAATCCGCCGACGCCCGCGACGAGTGCCCACATCCACGCCAGAATCCAGAGGATTACGAGCTCAGGCCTGCGCATGCACCGGCGCTCGCACCTCACGCCCCGGCGCGACGCGTTCCAGCGCCTGCCCGTGCGTGACCACCGACACACCATTCACGATCACATGCTCGATCCCAACAGATGTTAGCGACGGCTCGCGATACGTCGCGCGGTCCATGACTTTCGCCGCGTCGAAGATGGTAATGTCCGCGTCCGCACCAACGCGAACCCGCCCTTTCTTGCGCATCGACGGCACTCGCGCCTCGAGTCGCTGCGCCGGCATGAGCGTCATCTTGCGAATCGCCGTCATCAACGAAAGCGACCGCATATCGCGGACGTAACGGCCGAGTACTCTCGAGAAAGTTCCGCTCGTCCGCGGATGTCCGGTGCCGTTCTGCCAATACGTATCGCTCGCAATCATGGTCAGCGGACTCGTAATCGCGGCTTTGACCATCTCCTCGGTGTTCGAGTGGACCACGATCGGGCCGCCGATTGCGGTATACCGTTCAAAGCTTTTCCGATTCAACCGCTCGCCCGTGAGCGGCCACTCGATCTCCGCGAATCGCGCATCATCCGCCGATTTGTAGGAATTCTGTATCGTCGCTGACTTGATGTCTGTCATTCCCGCCGTATAAGGATACGCTTCTGACGTCACGTCCTGTCCGCGCACACGTGCGGCGGCGATCATCTCCAGCATCACCGGCGTGTCGCCAAGACTCGAGCTGTTGATGTGCACCACTTGCAATGGCGCACCGGTCTCGGCGGCTAGCGATAGCGCTTCCTCGAGACCCTCGATGCCAGGAGTGATGTGCACGTGAATCGGTGTCCTGGTTCTCGCCGCGACGCGGAAAACGCCGAGCAGTTCCTCTCGCGTTGCGGCGGGCGTGTAGGGAAATCCGGCGCCGATGCAGATCGCACCTTCGCTCAAACCTTTTTCGATGCTCTCGACGATTGCGCCAACCTGCGCCGCGGACGCGTCGCCATACGCTCCTTCGCTCACCGGCAGGAAAGTGCCGGGATCATTCATTACCGCCATCCTGACCTTGATGTGACCGATGCTCACACCATAGTTGATTCGCTGACCCGGGCGTCGTTCGCGATACCACGCATCGACATCCGACGCGCCCACCTCGAGCTCCATCGTTGTCGTGACGCCGTCCATCGATTGCAGCCGATACGTCTCGTCGGTCGTTCCGTGAGAGTGCACGTCAATGAATCCCGGCGCGACGACGAGACCGCGCGCATCAATGGTGTCTCGTCCTGCTACCTCGTCCTCCGTAACGACTGCGATCCGTCCATCGCGGAGACCAACGTTTCGGACCGCATCGAAATTGGACTCCGGATCGATTACACGTCCGCCGAGTATGACGCGGTCGTAGACAGGCGTCGTCAGGCGATCACCCCGTTGGCGCGCGGAAACGGAGGCACACGGGACTGGGCAGAGCGATTCGCTCGCGCGTCGACGTCAATTTGCCGCTCGCATCGTCGCGACTGAGCACGACGATCGAATCAGACTTCTGATTTGCGACGAGGAGCCATCGACCACTCGGATCGAGGCTGAAGTTGCGCGGCCAGTCGCCGCCCGTCGAGATATTCTGCTCGAGCGAGAGAGTGCCGGTCGGTTCCGCAATCGAGAAAACGGCGATGCTGTTGTGACCGCGATTCGATGCGTACACCGTCCGTCCCGACGGCGCGACGTGGATATCCGCCGGATAATTCTCTCCCTTCCATCCCGGAGGAAGCGTGGACGCGCTCCCAAGCAGCGACAATGCGCCGCGATCCCGATCGAAGCGAAGCGTCGCCACCGTCGAATCGAGCTCGTTCGTCACGAACACCAGCGGCAGCGTCGGGTGGAACGCGATGTGTCGAGGGCCGGCACCCGCGTGCATGACGGCGTCGCCGCCTTCAACGTGCTGTAGCGATTTGCCATCGAGATCGAGACGATAAACGAAGACGCGATCGGCGCCGAGGTCTGCGGCGAGCGCGAAACGGTTGGACGGATCGGCAACTATACAGTGGGCGTGGGGCTCACTCTGCCGATCGCTGACCGGTCCGCTGCCCGTGTGCTTGACGACGGCTGTCGCTGACGCAAGCGATCCATTCGCCTGAATCGGCAGGAGCGCGACACTGCCACCATCGTAGTTGGCGACGAGCACGACTCGTCCGCTCCTGTCCACGCTCACGTAGGCCGGTCCGGTACCGCCCGACGGCTCGTCGCCCAATCGGGTAAGCCTTCCAGTATCGCCCGCTACAGAGAATGCGACGACTCCGCCGCTCGGCTTGCCGTCGAATTTGTCTACTTCGTTGACTGCGTATAGAGCGTGGCCATTCGGATGGATCGCGAGAAAGGACGGATTCGCACCGCCGTCGATCGAGCCGACCACCCGCAACTTTCCCGTCCGCTGATCCATGCGGACGAGATAGATGCCCTTGGATCGACCATCGTCGGTGTAGGTCCCGACGTAGAGGAGCTCAGACCCCGACTGCGACTCCTCGCGCTTCGCACCCGCTGCCTGCAACTGTTCGAGTGAGCCGAGACTTTTCGCGCCGCGCGCGAGCGCTACGAAACCGAACGTAGAAGCGGCCAGGAACTCGCGCCTCGACGGATCACGGGAGTTTGTCATCGCAACAAAGTGGCACCGGAAGAAGCGCTCGCGCAAATTCCGCGATGCCGCAAAGTCCGCAATCCCCGCACGATCTCCGCCGCGTCATCGGGTTCTCTGGTGGAACCGCGCTCATCGTCGGCATAACCATCGGTAGCGGAATCTTTCGGACGCCTCCCACGATCGCAGGGCTGGTCCCGCATCCGATCGTCATCATGGGTCTCTGGACGGCCCTCGGTCTGATCAGCATTTGTGGAGCGCTCGCTGTCGCCGAGCTGAGCTCGCTCCTGCCGCAAGCTGGTGGGGTCTATGTATTCCTGCGCGAGGCATATGGCGATGCCGCGGCGTTCGTATTCGGCTGGTTGTACGTCCTCGTTACTACACCAACAGCTGTCGCCGCTCTCGCCACAGTGTTCGCGGAATTCCTGCTCAACGTGCTCGGCGTGCCGGCAAACACGGGCACGATTCAGATCATCGCCATAGCCGCCATTGTCAGTCTCACCATCGCCAACGTACTCGGCGCGCGAGTGGGCGCGGCGGTGAGCGAAGTGACGACGCTGGTGAAGGTAGGCGCACTGCTCGCGATCATACTCGGCGCGTTTCTGCTGGGACGCGGCAGCGCGGCTCACTTCGGCGGTGGCGGCGTTGTGCAACGCGGTGGCTTGGCTCGCGCCGTCGCATCGGTCATCTGGGCCTACGATGGCTGGATTGCCGTCAGCATGATCGCGGGCGAAATCGTCGCACCAGAGCGACTGATGAAGCGCATCATCATCACCGGGATGCTGGTGATCGTCACGCTTTACGTCGGCGCGAACCTGGCGTACCTGTACATGATGCCCGTCAGCGTCATGGCGCAGCAGAAGGAGGCGATCGCGCGGAGCGTTCTCACGTCGATTGCCGGACCAACCGCGGGGGTCGTCATCATGCTCGCCATCATGACGAGCGTTTTCGGCGCTCTCAATGGAAACCTGCTCGCCAAGCCTCGTGTTGCCTACGCCATGGCGCGTGACGGGTTGATCTTCCCGATCCTCGGCAGCATCCATCGTCGCTGGTCCACGCCGTGGGCATCACTGGTGATCGTCGGAGCAGTCGCGATTATCATGGTGCTGGTGCTCCGTGATTTCGACACGCTCACTACCTACTTCGTGGTCGTCGAGTGGGCGGCGCTGATTTTTGCGGTAGGAGCCGTGTTCGTGCTGCGACGCAAGATGGCGGAGGCGCCGAGGCCGTTCCTCACACCAGGATATCCGTTGGTACCGCTTGTGTTCGTGATTGGGACGATCGTTGGCCTGTCGGCCATCGTGTGGGGACAATTCAAGGTTGGCAATTTCTCGCCGATTTACGGTCTGCTCATTGCGGCAGCAGGATTCCCTGCGTATCACCTTTGGCAACGACTGAAGAGGATTAATGAGACACGCCGTTACGATTGAGAACAGAGTCAAATGAAGAACGCAATTTCGACTGAGAAGGCGCCGAAGCCGCTTGGTCCGTATTCGCAGGCGATCGTCGACGGAGATTTGATTTTCGTTGCCGGACAGGGGTGCACGAATCCGCAGACGGGAAAGCTGGAACGTGGCGACGTGCGGTCGGAGACGAAACGGACGTTCGAGAACCTGCGGGCGATCCTCGAGGCGGCGGGGTCTTCACTCGACGACGTGCTCAAGTGCAACGTTTATCTGCGGGACATCAACGATTTCGCCGCCATGAACGAAGTTTACGCGACGTTCTTCTCGGCGCCGTTCCCGGCGCGCACTACAATTCAGGCCGGTGCGCTGCCGGGAGGCATCGCCGTCGAGATCGAGTGCATCGCGAAGAGAGCTCGCGCCGCGAAGGGGACTCGCCCCGCGAAGAAAACGCGCCTCGCCGGGAAATCCCGATAGTGGAGGCATTGGACCTCGACACGCCCGCGCTCTACGTCGACCTCGACGCCATGGAGCGCAACATCGCTCGCATGCAGGAGCAATGTCGTGAGTGGGGCGTCGACCTGCGCCCGCATGTGAAGACGCACAAGATTCCGGAGATCGCGCGGATGCAGCTCGACGCCGGCGCAATCGGAATCACGGTGGCCAAAGTCGGCGAGGCCGAAGTGCTCCCCGGCGACGACGTGCTCATCGCCTACCCGTTGGTGAAGGCGAAGCTTCCGCGTCTGCGAGAGCTGGCGAAGACTCGCCGCGTGAAGGTCTCGATCGATTCGATTGAAGTCGCGCGTGATCTCACCGGGATCGACACTCTTGTAGAGATCGATGTCGGAGTTGGTCGCGTCGGAGCGCAGTCGGCCGAGCAGGCGGTGGAAGTCGCGAAGGCGTGCACGAACTTCCAGGGAATTTGTTATTGGCCATCGTGGCTCGACGAGGACGGCTTCAGGAAGGCGTGTGTGAAGATTGACGCAGTCCTGCGCGCACTTTCCGAAGCGGGCTTCGAGGCGAAAATCGTTTCCGGAGGCTCGACGCCGGGCGCGGCGAAAACTCCTTTGATCCCGCAGACGACCGAAATCCGCCCCGGCACCTACGTCTTCTATGACGCGAGCAGTCTCGAGGCGAAGATCTGCGAGGAGGAGGACTGCGCGCTCCGAGTGCTCACCGCGGTCGTCAGCACGTCGGTGCCGGGCCAGTGCGTGATCGACGCCGGATCAAAAACTCTCTCGAGCGATCAGGCGCACGAATCCGGAACCTACGGTCACGTCATCGATCACCCGTGGACGGTGCGCAAGCTCAATGAGGAGCACGGCTACGTCGAGATTCACGGGCCCGCGCGCGTCGGAGAAAAAGTGTGGGTGGTGCCGGCCCACGTTTGCCCGACCGTCAACCTTCACGACGAAGTCTGGTACGGCCGCGGCGGCCGAGTGGAAGGGAGCTGGCGAGTCGCGGCGCGCGGAAAGGTGCGCTAGATCGTGGACAGTCGGCGCAGACGATGCGTCGAATCAGTTATCGGGCGGCCGCGCTCATTCGATGGGAAACAGCAGCTCGTTCCCGTCCGGGTCCTCGATCTGGATGACGTCGTAGCCCCACCACGAGGTCTTGTTCGGGATCGAGCGCTCGCTGATCTCGCCGCGCAGCTCGGCGACCCCCTCCCGCGTCAGCTCGATGAACAGGCGCGCCTTGTCTTTGCGCTTGTCGTGTTCGCAGAGAATGATCTCGCATTCACCGCGCGTCACCTGGCAAACTGTGCCCGCGCCGTCGCCTTCGTGCCATTGCTTCTCGAAGCCGAGCATGTCGACGTAGAAATGGAGTGCGCGATCCAGATTGGCGACGAAGAGGACGGGGCGCGTGTACCAGCGATGGACGACCTGGGTTTTCATGGGGTGCCGATTCTTATATGAACGACTGTGCCCGATGCCAAAGTCACCGCAATATTGTTCATCGGATAAGGACTATTCTGCGTTGGAACCTGGCCCATTACTGTCCTGCCAGCCGATCCATAGACGACGAATCCGACAACAGCACATTTGAGCAGTAAATCGCGCATAGTTCCATCCGGCAGAGGCAGCTCACCAACAAGCGATCCAGAATCGAGGGCGAAAACGTGTCGAAGGTTAAGATAGGAATCGTAGGCTCCCGCTTCCAGGCCGACTGCATCGCGACCTCGGTCAAAGCGATGCCCGAAGAAATGGAGGTCATCGCCGTCGCGTCTCCAACCAGGGGCAACGCCGAAGAGTTTGCGCGCCGACACGGGATCCCGCACGTCTACTCCGACTACCGCGAGATGCTGCGCAATCGAGAGGTCGAGATGATCTCGATCACTGCGCCCAATCGGCTGCACGCACAAATCACGATCGACGCGGCCGCCGCGGGCAAGCACGTCGTCTGCGAAAAACCGCTCTGCGTCACGCTTGAAGAAGCCGACGCAATGATCGATGCGTGCGCGAAAGCCGGAGTCTTACTGCTATACGCCGAGGAGCTGTTCTTCGCGCCGAAGTACGTGAAGGCGAAGCAGATGGCGGATGAAGGCGCGTTCGGCCGAGTGCATCTGGTGAAGCAGGGCGAAAAACATTCGGGCCCACACTCGGATTGGTTCTGGGACGTCGACCAATCCGGCGGCGGCGCCCTCATGGACCTCGGCTGCCACGGCATCGCGTTCTGCTGGTGGTTCCTTGGCAAGCAGAAGGTGAAGAGTGTCTACTCGCAGCTCTCGACGCAGGTGAATTCGCGGCGTACGAAAGGAGATGACGAGGCGATCACCATCATTGAATTTGCGGACGGCGCGATCGGGATGGTCGAGAGCAGCTGGAACAGGCCCGGCGGAATGGATGACACCATCGAAGTCTTCGGCGACAAGGGTCAGACCTACGCCGACATGCTGATGGGCAATGCGCTTCCAACTTATTCAGAGGTTGGATTTGGCTACGCGGTGGAGAAAGCGTCGTCGACGAAGGGGTGGACCTATCCCGTGTTCGAGGAGCACTGGAATTACGGATTCCCGCAGGAGATGCGTCACTTCGCGCGATGCGTGCGCGGGAAGGAGACGCCGATCTCGGACGGGGAGACTGGACGCGTGGTGCAGGAAGTTCTCTACGCCGCGTACGCATCTGCAGGGTTGGGGCGGAAGATCATGCTCCCCTTTCGGCCGAAAGGAATCGCCAAGCCAATCGATCTCTGGAAGAAACCGGAGCTTGCACAAGCCGCGCTCTGATGCGAATCGCTGGTGCTGTCGACATAGGTGGAACATCGACAAAAATCGGGATCGTCCGTGAGGACGGAGAAATCCTGCATCGCACGACGGTAGCAACTGCCCCTGAAGGTGAGCCTGGGCCTCTCGTCGATGCTATAAGCGCAGAGCTCTCCTCGATGATAGGTGCGATGGGACCGAGCTCTCCGTTGGCTGGCGTCGGCGTTTCGGTTGCCGGGTTTCTCGACCGCGAACACTCGGCGATGATCCAGAACGCCAATCTCCCCGCTCTCATGGGTTTTTCTCTGCGTAGTGCTCTCGAAAGTCGCCTCTCGCTCGAGTGTCGTCTGGAGGTTGACTCAAACGCCGCCGCCGTCGCGGAATTCAGATTCGGCGCCGGACGAGGCTCGACGCGATTGCTCGGCGTCACCGTCGGGACCGGACTGGGGTGCGCCGTCATCATCGATGGTAAGCTGCTGCGATTCACCGGTGAATGCGTTGGTGACCCGGGTCACATCATCCTCGATCCAAATGGACGGGCCTGTACCTGCGGCGCGCGGGGATGCTTCGAGGCGATGGTAAACTCCGCCTCGGTGTCGGATCGCGGTGGAGGAAGATCGCCCCGCGACATCGTGAATGCCGCGCGCAATGGCGAGAGTGAAGCCTTGAAGGCCCTGACGGAAACAGCGTCGTGGCTGGGACTCGGTCTGGCGTCGCTATTCCCGATTTTTCAACCGGATCGAATTGTCGTCGGCGGCGGGATTGCGGCCGCTGGGCAGCTTCTGCTCGATCCGACGAGAGACAGCTTTCGGAAACACGGATCGCCCGATTGCAGCCAAATCGCATTGGTGGGATCAGAGCTCGACGGGTGGGAAGGCATGGTGGGCGCCGGAAATCTCTTCCTGAATCCGCAGGTGTAAGGCTTCGTGTCGCGAAGTCTCTCCCCGAAACCGCTGGTGTAGAGGTTCGTGTCGCGAACACCGGTTCGGATTTTCCCCACGCCCGCCGCTATCGGTGATTATCTGGCGCCGCGGCTGCTCGCGCGAATCGTGGAAGCGCGCGCAAATGGAAGGCGGTTCCTACTCGGCTGTCCAACCGGGCGAACTCCACGTCCTCTGTATCACGCGCTCGCCGAGCTGTTGCGGGAGAGGCCCGTCGACTTGAGCCATGTGGTTCTGGTGATGATGGACGAGTATCTCGTGCGGAGCGGCGGCACTTTCGAATATGCAGCGCAGACCGAGCCGTGGTCGTGCCATCATTTCGTGCATGTCGAGATTCTTGAGCGCATCAATCGTGTGTTAGCCCGCGCGCAGCGACTGAGAGAAGAATCGATCTGGTTTCCCGATCCGCGCGACCCGGGCTCTTACGACAGGAGAATCGCCGATGCCGGCGGAATCGACTTCTTCATTCTCGCATCGGGCGCGAGCGATGGCCACGTTGCATTCAACCCGCCCGGAAGCGGGCGCGATAGTCGAACGCGAATCGTCGAGCTCTCCCAGGAGACGCGGCGTGACAATCTGCGGACGTTTCCGGCGTTCGGTGCGCTCGACGCGGTGCCGACTCACGGGATCAGCGTGGGTATCGCGACGATTCTTTCAGCCCGAGAAAGCGCGATGCTCGTTTGGGGCAGCGGCAAACGCGAGACGTTCGCGCGAATCACGAGTGCGGAGAGTTACGATCCAGAGTGGCCTGCGACACTCATTCACGAGTGTCCGGCGCGAGAGATTCTGGCTGACGCGGAAGCTGCTTAACTTCCGGACATGACGATTCCGGCAAATATCAACACGGCGCCGGCGAGTATTCCGTAGGCGAGTTTCCATCCATCGGTCTCACTTCGCGTGACAACAGTAGACTGATTCAAAAGGACTTGAACGTCTCGTCCCACCAGAGCTGAATTGTCAGTCGAGGGATTCTCCTCGTTCGACACGAGCACCACGAGGGTGTCGTGCTTGACGCTGACGACGGAGCCGCGCAGCTCCTTCACCCCCGCGACCGAATCGCGTTGGCTCCCGTCGAGCGCGATGGCGCGCGGCGCGCTGAAACGAACCGTCACCGGTGTGCCAGTCTCGAGCGGAGGCGGCCACGCCTGTACGTTTCGCATACAGCCGGTGAGCGCACTGGCGGCAAAGCCGAGTCTCAGAATCCGAACAAATCTTTTGCGGGTCATTGGGGTCATTTGTGATTCAACATTCCGAGTTTAGCCATCGCGTTCGGATCGTATAGCAGTGCGAGAAGTCTGTCAAATCAAATTCGCGAGATGCCGCGCGGAACATTCCCCACGCTGCGGACGCCACGCATGCGAACGAGAAGGAGCGCCCCAACAACCCACAACACCAGGACGGTCAATCGGAGAACGAGCGTCGCGTCTAACGAGAATACTCGGCCGCCACCCACAGCTCCGGACGGCACGATGTCCTTCATATTGTTGAAAGCGGAATGCATGAACATCGTGAGGAGCAAGCTCCCGCCAGTACGCCAATAGAGCCACGCGAGTGCAATGGAGTACGCCACTATCTGCGACGCGTACCACAGAAACGATTGATGATTCGTGTCCGCGCCTTGCGCGAAGAAAAGCGGCAGATGCCACACCGCCCAAATGACGCCTACGGCGAGACTGGCGATTACGAGTCCGGCGCGCTCCGTAAGCCGCGGCAACAAATAGCCGCGCCACCCGACCTCTTCACCTGCTTGACCGAGCGTCCCAAGGATTGTCGCTGCCACCAGAAAGACCGGACGAACGTCGCCGAAATGCGGCCATGCTCCAGTCAGAGCGCGATCAAGGATGGCGACGGCAATTTTGGTGAGCGGCATCAGCAGCAGCGCAAAGGCGTAGAATTGCCACCCGACGCGCCACTGCAGGATGCGCCCGAGCAGAGCGCGCACGCCTTGAACGCCGTCGTCCATTGCCGTGAGTGCGACCGCGATCAGGCCGGGTGCAAAGACGCCGATCAGAAATGCGGCGCCGCCGAGGCCGAGCGCAGGCGGCACGCTCGTAGGCGTATGGTGTGCGATGGTCCACATGACGAGCGCCCAAAGCGCCCACGTCGCACCAAAAGTCAGGGCCAGGAATTTTCCGATTGCGCGCATCACCACACCTGGTTCAGGAGTCGAGAACGAGACCGATGTCTCCCCAGATATACCAATGCTTGTTGAGCGGGCGGGCTCCCTCGGCTGCGTAAAACGGGACCGCGCCCGCACTGTCGATGTCGGCGTTCACGCACACTCGGCGAATACCCTGCGTGTGGAACCAACGAGCCACCGAACGGAGCAGATCCCGTGCGACGCCTCGACGGCGATACGACGGAGAGACGTATAAATACTGGATCTCTCCATTACAACCGTAGCGCGTCGTCGCGTGTCCGGCGATGTACCCGACGACGTCATCGCCTGCGAGTGCGACGAACGCCGTGCGCGGCGCAAGCGCGTGTTGTGGATGGTGCCTTCCCTCGAGGTACGCCGACATCCGCGCATCGGCTGGTCCTGACTCTGCGTCCGCAGCGCGACATCGCTCCATTCCGGGAACATCGGCGGTCGTCGCCTCGCGGTATTTCACGTCGCGTGTGCGACGCATTGTTTGGCCGAACGCTTTCGCACAGTGAGCCACAGGACGCCGCGATAGGAGCTCGCCACCACCCACGCGGCTGAAGTCAAAACCCACGAGACGATCGTCTCGCTCCAGTCGGACGCGGTAGGATGACCCGCGAGAAGCACGGGTCCCCACACGAGCAGGGTGAACAGCCCGAGCTGCCAGGCCGAGAGCATCGCAGCGAGTCGCGCGCAAATACCGATGACGAGTGCGACGCCCGCGGCGATGAACGCGCTGCCGGTGAAGTACGCCCACGCTAGGTGCCACGGCAACCATCCCGGCACCATCGACACTGTCCTCGCGAGGTAAGTGAAGTGCGCGATGCCGAATGGAATCAAGCCGAGTCCATAAAGCGCCGTCGCGATGCGCTGTCCCATCTCGCCGATCGCGATGCGGTGTCCCATTTCACTAGCGAAGTCTGGAGGCCCAACCTCTCGTTCACGCGTGAGCTCGATATACAAAATCCAGGACGCCGCGATCATCACTGCGGTCTGGCCGCACGCCCACCACGTATCGGTCGCAGTCGAAGCGATGAAGATGTAAGGCACCCTCACGAACAGCAGCCAGATCACGAAGAACCCGAACAGCACGCGGGAAGCAACGAGGGCGGTGCGATTCCAGAGCAGCCCCGCCCCGGATATCAGAGCGATCAACGCGCAGAGCCACGCGAGCGGCTCGCGACCCGGAATGCTCTGCGGAACGCCGACCCAAAGCGGAGTGAAATCGCGAGTGACGAGCCCGAGTAGTCCCAGGCCGATCATCGTCACAGCAAAGACCACCTGACTCAGGGAGGTCGAACGGATCTTCGAGCTCAACGTGCGATCCTGTTACGGTACGTCCACTATTTCATCGGACTATAGTTTGTTGCGACCATGAACGTGTTGTCGACGTCGACATGGACCTGCATCTCGGTCCGGGTTTTCACCCAGTCCGGATCGGTGTTGAACGCCGCCCACGCCGAATCTCTGGCAGCCGCATCACGGAAGGCGAGTATGTAGACGAGTTGATCGAGCCTGGCGACGGGCTGCCAGAATCCGATGACTGTCATTCCGTGCTTCTGGAACAGCGCGATCGTGCGGTCACGAAAACGCGCGTGCAGCACGTCGGCCGAGCTGCCCTGTTCCAGCGTGTAGGTACGGAGCTCGAAACAGCGCGAATCTTTCGCCGCATTCTTGATGTTCAGTCCGGGGCCGCACGGGGGCGTGGCGGCCTGCGAAACGTGGGAGCCCTTGGGAATCTGGCGCGACGCGGGAGTGGAGGTCGAGCCGAGCATGGCAATGGTCAGGTATATGAGCCGCGAGTGCATCTCGTCTCCCGTGATGAGGCATGTCGATTTCCGCTAGCTTCGTTCGACGTAAAGGTAAGAAGGCGACGTGAGCTCGTCGACTTTCGCCACGTTCAACAGTTGGGAGAAAGCCATGCGTTATATGATGATTGTTAAGGGCGCCGAGGACTTCGAAGCGTCGGGCCCACGACCGCCCGCGCTGATCGAAGCCATCGACAAGCTGGGCGAGGAATACATGAAGAGCGGCAAGATGGTTTCGTTCGGCGGGCTCCAGCCCACGTCGACCGGCGCGCGCATCCGCAGCTCCAAGGGTAAGCTCGTGACGACCGACGGTCCGTTTACCGAGTCAAAGGAAGTGATCGGCGGATTCTCGATCTTCAATTACTCGTCGAAGGAAGAAGCGATCGACGAGGCTCAGAAATTCATGGAGCTACACCGCCTTCACTGGCCGGCGTGGGAAGGCGAGGTCGAGATTCGGCTGATGTACGAGGCGGACGATCAGCTGTAAGTCGGCTCGCTTCTCCGTAATGCCAACCGAAACAGAACTCCAACTCCCAAACTCAAAAACTCAAATGAGAAAGCTTAAGATCATCGAACACATTTCACTGGACGGCGTGATCCAGCATTCAGACGATAACGATGGGTTCCCCTACAGTGACTGGACGGCCCCGTATCGGAGTCCGGCTGGGAGGGATGCAATCCTGGCCGCGCAGGGCGAGCGATTCGATCTGCTCCTTGGCCGTCGGACGTACGACATCTGGTCGGGCTTCTGGCCGAAGGCACCGAGCGGTCCGATGTCCGACCCACTCAATGCGGCGAAGAAGTATGTCGTTACCCATCGTCCGGAAAGTCTGAAATGGGGCCCGTTCGAAGCCGTCGGACCGGACCTGGTCGAGGGCATTCGCCGCATCAAATCGCAGAAAGGCCCGGACCTTATTCTTTGGGGCAGCTCCACGCTGACATCGCCGCTACTCGAAAATGGATTGACGGATGAAGTCCTGCTGGTCGTCTATCCAGTGCTGTTGGGAACGGGGAAGCGCTTCTTTGCGGAGGGAACGCCGGCACACTCACTCGAGCTTGTCAGTACGAAAGCAATGCCGACCGGCATCATCCTCAATAGTTACAGCGTCGCGGGGGATTTGAAGAAGTAGATCGACGATGCCCCTTCGTCTGCCGGAGGGACCGTTTGGCGGTGCGCGCGGTCAGGGCTAGATGGTATCACAGTGGGGAAACGGCTCAAGCTTATTCAACGTTGTAACCATCGGCGTATTCGCAAAATCGTCTTCCGCCTTGGATTGCTTCGCCGCCGCCGCGTCCCCCCCAGCGTCCGAACCTCCGTGTACTGTAAAGATGTTGACCTCCGTTACAAGTGCGCGGCGCTTGGCTCCTCCTACAACTAACGGCGCGTATCTACGCGTGCGGAGTGTTTGGCAAAGAGCACGCTCGAACTCGCGCCTCCCAGATTGAACGAAGGACACAGAACGCATGTCGATGTATCCCGTTGTGTCGATTACGAAAGCCGTGACGAACACGCCTGAGACCATATCGATTTCAAGCGCCGTTGGGTATTTGGGAAGGACTTGGGTCAGCGGAATGCCAAGGCTCTTCCTCCTTATCGGGACTATTGTGGTCGGATCCCCAAAGCGAGCCTGACTCGGCTGAGGCGTTGAGGATAGTTCCTTCGGTCCGTTGTTCGCGCACGCGATGCTTGCGAGCAGTAGGGCAGTGGGACAGAGTCGGAGAAGAAAGTTTTCGCTAGACATCACTGCGGTCTCTCCAGAAACCCTCGGCCTTCGAATATCGCGGGCATCGCCTTTTCGATTCGGGCCGTTCGCGTTGCCGGCTGCTTGGCCGACGCAAAGTGGTACAGGTAACTCCTCTGTCGCCCCGGCGTCAGCGCCTCGAAGGCGCGCTTGAAACTCGGGTCTCGCCGGAGCCGCTCCGTCAGTTCTTTGGGAACCGGAAAATCTGAGGTCTTCCTCTTCTCCATCCGCAGGCCCGCCTTCTCGACTGCGATGGCCTCGCGTACGTAGGCCTTGATGGTCGCGGCTCTCGACCTGATCTCCTTCGCGCTGGTGAACTTCATCACGCGCCCAGCGTGCACCTGACCGAGTTGCACCAGCGCCTTCTTCGGATCTTTCAGAAGGGCGCCTTGAAAGAAGCCGAGCGCGAAGTACTCCTTGAACCCCTGCAAGATGACGATGTTCTTCCCATCGACCGTGTAGGTGGGCTTACCCCACTTGCACTCCTCCTTCATGTCGAGGCTGGCGAGCACCCGCCGCATCGCAGCTATTTCCGGCTTCCACCGCTCTCGGTATGCCATCTCCATCCCGGCACCATCCTTCACAATATTTCGCACAATTCAACGCGCGACCGCACGCTCGATCAACCTAGTTCCTTAAAACGGGCGTTCGTCTGCTGTAACTACGAAGATGTCTCCGTCTTCCGACTTGGCGGGACTACGAATTCGATATCCACGTTCGGCGCGACGTGCATGACCTGTCGGAGCAATTGCCTGGTCGCCTTGCCAATCCAGAATGTGACGGGCATACCCATGAAGTCAGCGTCGACACGCCATGCGTTCTGCCCGTGAACGTTCTCCTCGTCACCAACTTTCGCGGTGAGCCTCACCACACCGCGACCAGGGATGTAAGCCGGTACGACGACTGAGTAGTTGGACGCTAACGGCGACGCCCGCAAAATCAGGTCGAAGCTGGCAGCATTATAAACGGTATCGGCCACCTCGTCGACGGAGATCACAGGCTTGCCCTCGACGCGCACCTTGCCCCGCAGCCGTGACGCACTCCAATCCAGGAACACCGTGTCACGCGAGGACACGCTATGGTAACTCCGCGGCTCAAGGCGTGGCCAGGAATCAACAATCGTGTCCAGGCGGCTGCCTAATATTGCGTCCGTTGCCCGGTAAACGCGGGTCAGAGTTCGTTGAGTTCCAGTGCCAGTTACGGCGCACGTGTCGATGATGACGCCGGTGCGCTGTCTGCTACTTCCGCGCACGAGATAGCTCTCGAGCGAGTCAACGCCGCAGCGCAAGCGATCGGCGTTAGGAATCGGTCGCGACGGCTCCTGCGCCGGACTCGAGACAGTAAGCCAGACAAATGCCGACATCACTGCGAATGCTTTTCTCACAAGGTCTCCGACGAGTTGATGCGTGTCGCCTTAAGAGTTTGCGGCGCAGCCGCAAACAATTCAATAGATCCTTGAAAGCTTCAGCGTTCGCTAGACGGCTGCGTAGCGACGGCGGAAGTCCCTCTTTCGAGACGACTATCGACGACTCGTGCCGACATGCGCACGCGCTTGCCGCTCTCGGCACCCCAGAGTACGACCAAGAGGAACGCCGCAAGGAAGTTGAAGCTAAATCGGAACGGAAAGGTGCCCCGTTGGGCAAATACGTAGGACCAGATACCCGGCGAGAGCGTGATGTTGGCTTGGTCGATTACCAGATTCACCTGAAATCCGCTCGCAATCGCGAAGATGCCATATTGCCCTTGGATCCCTATAAGCTGCAACCACTGCAGCGCGCGGGTCAGCGTGAAGCCCTCAGGCTCGTCACGCCACAGCCGCCATCCCGCATAGACGGACGTGAAGCCGATGCTTTCGAGCACCCAAATTCTCCACCACGCGACAGGGTTGGAATAAATCGCACTGAGCAGCATTGCTGCTGCCCCACAGAGTATCTGCCCCGCAGCAACCCACCGTTGCACCCGTTGTGACAGTCGCCTTGAATCTTCTCGCAAATATTCAATCGGCGCATGGATGTCTTCGGGAGTCGCGAACTCGTCGAGCCCGCAGAAGGCGCAGCTGTGCGGCCAGGAACGAAGTCCGGCGCCAGCGAAACGTTCGTGGCAGCGCGGACACCGCCACGCACGCACGCCAATGACAATGCCAGCGATCGTAAGCGTGGCGACGACTAATCCCCAGGTGTGCGCGGCGATAATCATGGGTAGCCAGGCGATGGCGGCGACGACGGTCGCAATGCGACCGAAACGGAGACCGGACCAGACGTCGGGAGAGGAAGAAGTAGTCGTCATCCCCTTCCTCGAAAGTGTGTCAACCGTCTAACGCGCTGCGCACGCTCCAGAGCCGGTGCGCCGCGAGAGTGGCAGAAAATAGCGCGCTCACTCCAATCGCGATGAGCGTCCAGGCGAAGAAGAAGGCACCGTTCGAGTTCGCGACCTGACTCCCGACACCTCGTCCCATCATGTGCACCACCGGAGCTGCCAACCCAAGGATCGAGCCGAGCAAAATGATGATGTAGCCCGATCGCCGACCCGCGAGCGCGAGCGTTCCATAGAGCCAAATAGCGAAGACAAGGACGCCGAATAAGGTGCCGACGCCGCCCTTCTCGAATCCACGAACGATGTCGTCGGCCAGGTGAAGCGACGAGAGCAGAATTGCGAGCACCGAGGCAATCGTCAGAACCGCGGTGTCTTTCACTGGAGTTCTCCTAACGGTGTAAACCGACTTGGCTCGAGTGGTACGATTCCCGGGTAATCTGCAACGGCGAGACGCCACGATCTACCCTTCGCGCGATCGTTCGAGCGCAACGAGCTTCCTCAGATCGCAGTCGGGTTCAGCGCACGTCAGGTTGCCGGTCGCTGCTCCCCACTTCGCGCGCGCTCGGGTAGCCCACGCGTTTCCTCGGAAATGCTGCGATCCAGGTGGCGATGATCTGGGCCACCTGCCGGCCCTCGCCAGTGTACATGTGGTCCGCGTTCTTGACCATGACAGTCGTTACCTGGCTCGGTCCACTCGACTGACGCCGGAGAGACGATTTGAGCAACTCCAGATCAGCCACACCTCCAACATCTTCGTTCGTACCAAAAAACGCGAGGAGCGGAACACGGATCCGCGTGACGGCCGGATTGCGCGTTTCCGTCCTGGTTCCGAAAAAATCCTTGAATTCCGGAGGTGTGTTCACGATGTCCATCATCGTAGCCGCGCTGATGTAGGAGGGGAATGAGCGTTTAGGATCCCGGACCAATTCGTCTGGATGACCATCGGCCATCATTCGAGTCGCTTGCGCGATCTGATCCGAATCTGTAGGGCCGGTAAATGAGTGAATCTGTCCAGAAGCTATAACCACACCGACGACACGGTCGTCCTGCACTTCCGCCTGGTATTGAGTAACCGCTGCCCAGCCTGCGCTGTGCCCAACCAGTACCACCTGCTTGAATCCACGAGCCTCGGCGAAGTCGATCCACGCCGCGATATCGCGCACTTGTTCACTCGCGACGCCCCAATACCCGCCGCCGCGGATTCGCTTATCGCCAATCCACTGGACGTTTCCTGTGTCGTGCATGCGCGTATTTCCGACGATGCATGTATATCCAAGCTCCGCCAGGTCCCGACCGATCATCACATACGCTGGATCGTAGAAGTTTGTCCCCCAGCCATGAATCCAGATGACGGCGATCGGCTTGGCCAGCTCCTTCGGTGGAGTAAAGGCTGCACCACCATCGATGATGCCGTCTTTCGCCTGCACATACACGAGCTCCTCGGGAAATTGGCCAGCAGTCACTGTAATGGCGCGCGGTACCTGCCGTATCCAAGCCAGCGCGGCGACCAGCGCCAGCGCTAGCACGACGACAAGTGCGGCAAGAATGCGCCGGCTGCTCAAGATTCGCATGCATCTCAATGTGAGGTGCCGCACTCGGCCGCGCTTGAACAAACGCAACCATTCCGATGGCCTGACGCAAACCTTACTCCAGGGCGAGCCTCCTGATCCGAGAGGGCGGCGCACCGACTAGGTCCGTGCATTCGCGAGTGAGGTGGGCGTGGTCTGCGAATCCATGAGTCGCCGCGACCCGCGAAAGCGTTGACTGCGATTCCGTGATCGACGGCAGCGCCGCGAGAACACGCTGTCGACGCCGGTAGTTGGCAATTGACACGCCGTACGCGCCGCGGAATGCGCGCGCCAGGTATACGGGGTGGACGTTCGCCAACCGCGCGAGCTCGGCGACTCTCGGGCGATGTTCGCCGGATTCATCGAGAGCAGACACTACATCTTTCAGCCATCGGCCCTTTCGGTTGCCTGGAGACAGGCGCCTTGGTTCGGTGAGGCTCGCGATAAGGTCTGTTAGGATGTCGCCAACGTCGTCCACCATTGGCGTTCGCGAATGCGCCTCGGACACGAGCGCGCCGACCACGCGAAGCGCATCACGGTAGGGGTCGAGCGCCCGCTTCCAGCACCAATGGTCAAACTTCCAGTTGGTAACGATATCGTGAGAATGGTCGAGGGTGACTGCCAACAGACGCGCGCCAGTCGCGCCGAATCTATTTGCGTGCAGAGTGCCGGCGGGCTTCAGAACCATGCTTCCGGCACGGGCTTCGACGCGCGTTGCCCCGACATCTTCGATCAACGATCCTGCCAGGACAACACCCATGGACGCAAATCCATGCGCGTGCGCTGGCATTGAAGCGCCCGGCGAGTACTGAACAACGGCGACGTCGTACCACGAACGCGATGCCTGGTAGGCAATCTGCTTCAGGCTGGGATTGTCCATGCGTTGGCGGAGTTACAAGATGGCGCCGTCACGTGACAGCGACGGTAGTTGGCGACACTGATCGTAGTGCAACGAGGCGATCGGGGTGGCCACACACCGCTGTCCACCCTCGGTCGGCGGCGATTTCTATCCGGCGAGTCGCGAGACTAAGCAGGAACGTAGCTCAACCTGATCACATCCTCGGCAATCCGATCATGAGTCATAAGGCGGAGCGGCGGCCGAGGGCCGGCGAAATATGGTTTGCCGTGACCAAGTACGACGGGGTGCACGTAGATCCGATACTCATCGATCAAGCCAAGTTCGGTGAGGGTTTGCGCCAGGTTCGGGCCCGCAACTTCGATTTCCCCGTCGCGCTCGGCCTTCAGCGCGCGGATCGCGCCCTCGAGATCATCTTCAATGAGCGTGGCGTTGGGGCCGACCGACGTCAACGAGCGCGAGACGACCCATTTCGGCTGCTTCCGCCACGCCGCCGCGAAGGCGTGTTCGTCTGCATCCCATTCAGGATGATCGTCGTCCCAATAACGCATGACCTCATACATTTGGCGGCCGTAGATACTGCCCGCCTGCCCCCCAACCTCCTCGATGAAGTGGCGGAAGAGCGTGGGGCTTGGCGCAAACGCAGTATGGTCGACGTAGCCGTCAAGGGACTGGTTCATTCCAAACACGAGCTTAGCCATTGACGATGATGATCGTCGTGCTAATAACGCGAGTGAATTAGCAATTCGTCGTCAGGGCTCATCGAGCGGGGACGTTGGCGCACTGCGCGAGCGAAACCAACCGACAACGAGTCCAATCACAAAGCCGGCGGGTCCTGTGATGAAGATGCCAAGGAGCGGCCCATTGCCACTTGATGGATCCAGGATCATTGGGCCGATGAAACCGAG
The DNA here is from genome assembly GCA_050733435.1 of Gemmatimonadaceae bacterium. Lineage (GTDB taxonomy): Bacteria > Gemmatimonadota > Gemmatimonadetes > Gemmatimonadales > Gemmatimonadaceae > UBA4720. Next base: position 34,023 of record JBOHTB010000024.1, read on the forward strand.
CGCGAAGCCCACAGCGCCGAGAATGACGGCCCACTTTATCATCATGAATCCGCCCGCGGTTGGAATGTCGCCCTGACGCCAAAGTTCACCTGAAAGCGAGTCAATAAGAGCGCGTCGCGAAGCCACGCGCAACCACTAGCTCGCTTTTCGTAGGACACATCGTTCTCCGCGGCCACCCCTTGCACGCCGCGAATGCTTGCGTTAAATACTGAACCATATGGTTCAGTATGGGACGACCCGACTTGATACTTCGTTCGCCGCGCTCTCGGACACCACGCGGCGTGGCGTTCTGGACCAGCTCGGACGAGCCGACGCTTCGATCACGGACCTTGCCGAGAAGTTCCACATGACGCTCACGGGCATGAAGAAGCACGTCGGAGTGCTGGAGCAGGCGGGGCTCGTCACCACGAAGAAGATCGGGCGGGTGCGGACGTGTCGGCTGGGCCAGCGCCGATTGGAGAAAGAGACCGCGTGGCTCGAGAGGTACCGCCAGCGCTGGGACGAACGCTTCGACCAGTTGGACAAGGTTGTCGAGGCACTCACACGAAAGGAGAAGAGCGATGAGCGCAAGAATCGAAAGTAAGCCCGTCCCCGTGAAGAACCGCACTACGGTGGAACGGAAGTCCGACCGCGAGGTAGTTGTCACGCGGACCATCAACGGCCCGGCGCGCATCGTGTTCGAGGCATTTACCAGGGCCGAGCTGCTCAAGCGTTGGTGGGTGCCCAGGTCGATGGGAATGACTCTGTTGTCCTGCGAGGTGGATGCTAGTGTCGGAGGCAAGTACCGATTGGTATTCGACCATAGCCCAGAGCCTGCCGAGTTTTTCGGGCCGTATGTCGAAGTGAAGCCGTATTCGCGCCTCGCGTGGACCAATGACGAAGGTGGCGAGGGCGGGTCTCTCACGACGGTGACCTTCGAGGAAAAGGGCGGCAAGACGCTGGTGGTCCTGCGTGAGACCTATCCTTCGAAGGAAGCGCTCGACGCTGCCGGCACCGGAGCAGTCGATGCAATGAACGAGACGTTCGATCAGCTGGACGAGCTTCTCGTCACCCTGGGTGAGAGCTCGGGACAGTAACAGAAGCGTCGACGTCGCGAACGGTCAACCGGTCGACGTTTCGGGTCTCTGCTCGAACCATGTTAGCAGCGCGTCGAGGCTGGGCAGAGCGACTGCCCCCACGGGGTGAGTTCATACTCCACCCTCGGCGGCACCTGCGCGTGGACGAGGCGCCGCAGCATCCCATCGCGTTCCAGCTGGCGCAGCTGCTGGGAAAGCATCTTCTGTGTGACGCCAGGGATCGCCCGCTCCAGCTGCGAAAACCGCAGGAGCCTGCCGCCGAAGAGATGGAATAGGATCTCGAGCTTCCACCGAGCGTCGAAGATGCTAATGGCCTGCTCGATGCCGAACGCCGCGGTGCCCGGCGTGTGTCCGCTCTTACTCACGGGTAAGTCCCCCACTGTGCGGTGCGTTCTTGCGACGCGTGACAGGTCACTGTACAGATTCCTCAAAAGGAGATTACATGAAACTGACGCTGCCAAGACCCGTCGAGGACTACTTCGCCGCTGACCGGCGCGGCGCCCCTGCCGTCGTCGCCTGCTTCACAGATCGGGCCGTCGTCACAGATGAATCGCGCGTGTGGGTCGGGCACGATGCAATAAGACAATGGAAAGAATCGACCACGTCTCGATATCGCTACACCAGTAAGCCGATTGCATCGGAGGAGAAAGATGGAACGATCACAGTTGTCAGCCGGCTCACGGGAGATTTCCCAGGGAGTCCGGCCGACCTCAGGTACGTTTTTGTGCTCGATGGAGACAAGATATCGTCGCTGGAGATCAAGCCGTGAGCCTCACGCTGGGCCTCGACGGACAGAACGCGCAACCCAAACGACTATCGCGCGCTCGTCTGCTGTAACTACCGTTAGCTAGCGCGGTCGAGGACGCGCACTTGCTTCTCTAGCTTGCCACCTAGATGGTCGCGCTCCACCTCGAGATCGTATCGAGCCTGAAGATTGAGCCAGAAACGATCGGTCGTTCCGAAGTACCGGGCTAAGCGTAAAGCGGTATCAGCGGAAATCGCGCGTGCGCCGTGGACGATCTCGTTGATCCGGCGCGCGGGCACACTGATATCCTTGGCTAGGCGGTATTGCGAGAGCCCGAGCGGCTCGAGGAAGTCGAGCGCCAGGACCTCGCCTGGATGAATCGGTGTCAGTTTACGGCTAGCCATGGTGGCCCTCTTAGTGATAATCGACGATCGCGACGTCGTAGGCGTTGCCGTCCTTCCAGTGAAAACAGATACGCCATTGGTCGTTGATGCGAATGCTGTGCTGACCCGCGCGTTTGCCTTTGAGCTTCTCCAACCGGAAGCGACAGGCGATCAAACCCGTCCGCGCGAGCTGCACCGCGCAACAGCGGAACTTCGACGCGTTCCAGCACGAGTACAACGACGAGCGGCCACACGAACGTCTCAATCAGGAGACGCCAGCCTCGCAGTACCAACACTCATCGCGCCCTTACCCCGAGCGTTTACCCGCGCTCGAGTATCCCGCGCACTTCCTGGTGAAGAAGATCACCACCGCGGGCACGTTCCGCTTTCGTGATCGATTCCTTTACC
>JBOHTB010000025.1:0-24854 GCA_050733435.1 Gemmatimonadaceae bacterium
GCTGCCCGGGAAGTGACCGGGTCGTGTCACCTCCTGCACCTCAACGGATACACGATTGCTCTCGACTGCGGGATGTTTCAAGGAAAAAGACAGGAGTCCGCGGACAAGAACCGGGAGCTACCGCTTCCGATAAAGGATCTTGACGTAAAGGATCTTGACGCAGTCGTTCTTTCCCACGCGCACATCGACCACTCGGGACGGCTCCCCTATCTGGTCGCTGAGGGATACGCGAAGACGATCTGGTCGATCTCGGCGACGCGTGACCTTGCCGCGATAATGCTGGCGGACTCAGCGCACATTCAGGAGAAAGACGCTGAGTTTCTGGCAAAGAAGAGAAAGAGTTTTATTGAGCCGCTATATGGGATGCGTCATGCGGTTCGAACGATGGATCTCATGGTCGGCGTTCCCTACAACAGGCCCTTCGACGTCGTCCCCGGCGTGCGTGCCACCTACATCGATGCCGGCCACATCCTCGGCTCAGCTTCTGTGATGCTCGATTGCGCTGAGGGTGGAAAGACGAAGCGCCTGGTTTTCTCTGGAGACATTGGCCGGAGTGGCCTCGCGATAGTACGTGATCCCGTTCCTCCCAATGGCGCTGACGCGCTCATCATGGAATCGACATATGGTAACCGTGAGCATGAGTCTGTGGAGGGAGCGAAAACGCAGCTCGCGCAGATTGTCAGAGATACTGCAGCGCGAGGCGGACGTGTCCTCATTCCTGCCTTTGCCCTCGGACGCACTCAGGAAATGATCTATGTCCTTCACTCACTCGTGAACGAAGGCGCCATTCCAGCGATCCCCATCTACGTGGACAGCCCGCTTGCGATCGACGCAACTACCGTATTCGAGATGCATCCCGAGAGCTTCGATCGGACGGAGGAGATGGTGGAGAAGACGAGAAACCTGTTTCGCTTCGAGCTTCTCCACTACACACGCGATGTCGAAGAGTCGAAGGCATTATCGCGGGCGCACGGTCCGATGATAATTATCGCCGCGTCGGGGATGATGGAGAATGGACGGATTCTTCATCACCTTGCTCAAGGTGCCGGCGACCCGCGAAACACGATACTTGTGGTCGGATTCCAGGCGGAGCATACGCTCGGTCGGAGGGTTGTCGAGAAGCAACCGGTGATTCAGATATTTGGTGACGATGTTCCACTTCGCGCGCGGGTCGAAGTGATCGACGGCTACAGCGCGCATGCAGACCGCACCGAGATGATCAATTGGCTGGGCCGAGTAAAGGACAAATCCCCGAACCTCGGTCCGATCTGGCTTATGCACGGAGAAGCGGATGTTCAGGACGAATTCAAGACGACGCTCGCCGCACTCGGGTACTCGGTGGAATGTCCGGAGCCTCACGCGCGGCATGCGTTCTAACGTACCTTCCATCGATGAAGCGGGCGAAAGCGAAACAAGCCTTCCTGGTTGTGAGACGGGTACTGACCGCGGTCGTCGTCGTGGCGTTCTGCCTGTGGGTCGTCTCAGCTTGCGCAGTTCTCGTCTGGAGCTCACGTGATGAAGCCAGGCCAGCGCAGGCAATAGTGGTTCTCGGTGCGGCGCAGTACGCGGGCCGGCCCTCGCCGGTTCTGCGAGCCCGGCTCGATCACGCGCTCGAACTTTGGAACCGACATCTGGCTTCGCTCCTGATCCTGACCGGTGGAACGGGCACGGGAGACACCACGAGCGAAGCCGCCGTGGGCAGGGCTTATGCGGAAAAGCACGGAGTGCCGGATACTGCAATACTGGTCGAGAACGAAGGACGCACGACGAGCGAGTCAATGCGTGCAGTTGCCGGGATGCTCGAAGTACGAGGGCTTCAGAGCGCGCTTCTGGTCAGTGATCCGTTCCACATGCTGCGACTGAGGATACTTGCCAGACGCTTTGGGATCACACCTTATACGTCGCCGACGCAGACAAGCCCGATCTCCCCAAACCGTGTCGAGCGCTGGAAATATATTTTTAGCGAGTCGATTAAAGCACCGATGGCCTTTTTAATCGAGAGGAAGCTGTGAGGCAAAGACCAGCTTTAGTCGCAAGTTGTTACTTAATAACTCTCCTTTTCGCCGCCGGCCATATCAGGTGAAGTGATTCAATAAGGAGTCACGAGCCGAGAGCTGCAGCAATCCATTTCCAGTAGTCATCTCCCGCGACGGCGACCATGTCGCTGTGCCCGGCTCCGTCCACGATGAGAAGCGGCCCTTTGATCTTCGCTGCTTCGTAGACCTCGAGTCCCATCTTAAAGGGCACGATTCGATCGCGCTTCCCGTGCGATACTGCAGTCGGAACGTCCAGATGCGAAACTACCGCAACCGTATCGAAGTGGATGCGAGAAACGAGTCGCCACAAGAGAGCGATTGGCCCGGTCACGATGATCCTTGCCATATCTCGAGCAGAAGAAAAAGGCGATTGGAGTAACAGGACCCTGGGAGGATGGGTCTCGGCTAACTCGGCTGCTACAGCGCTCCCGAGCGAGTGGCCGAAGTAGGCCATGCGACTGACTGCGTAACCAAAGGAAGAGCTCACGAAGTCATAAGCCGCGAGGGCATCCAGCTTGGTCGTTGCGTAAGTCGGGCTGCCTCCCAGAGACATGTAGCCCCGATATTCCGCCAGGAATACGAAGTAGCCTGCGCGGGAGTATATCTCCTGCGCCCACTCGATCTGCCACATGGCAAGGTCTGCATTGCCATGAAAGCAAAGCACAACGCCCCTGGCGGTTCGGGGATCACCAACGACGTAACCGGTAAGAGATTGGCCATCAGCAGCGGCGTAGTCGATCCGACCATCTTTGATCGGTTCACCGTATTTATGGGGAGGCTGAAATAGTATCCTTTCCTGATACCACCAGAGTGCAAGCAAGCCTGCCGCCAGCACGAGCGCTATAACTGCCGCAATCATTGCCGGATGCACAGGGGGTTCCAGTAGGTTTGCATGGCGGGCAATTTACGACAATGCGAATTCCGGTAGAAACCTTTCATCTCGATAACGGGTTGTTCGTCTCCCTCTCGGAGGATCACACAGCGCCCATCGTCGCGGTGAATCTCTGGTACCATGTGGGTAGCGCCAATGAACGACCAGGGCGTACCGGATTTGCGCATTTGTTCGAGCACATGCTGTTTCAAGGCTCAGCGCATGTCGGATCCAACGAGCATTTTGAGCTGATACAACGAGCAGGCGGAACGCTGAACGGCTCGACCTGGCTCGAGCGCACGAATTACTTCGAGACTGTTCCCTCGAATGAACTCGCGCTGGCGCTCTGGCTGGAATCGGACCGCATGGGTGAGCTACTCCCGGCGATGACCCAGGAGAAACTCGATACCCAACGGGAGGTGGTCAAGAACGAGCGTCGCTGGTCTGTCGATAACCAGCCGTACGGTACGATGTTGGAGAGAATGCAAGAGCTGGTGTTTCCTCCTTCTCATCCGTTTCATCACTCGCTGATCGGGTCGATGGAAGATCTCTCTGCGGCATCGCTCGACGACATCGCCCAGTTTTTTGCGACCTACTACACGCCGGACAACGCCGTGCTCTCGATTGCGGGTGATCTCGAGCCGAAGGCAACGCGTAAACTCGTAAGTGAATACTTCGGGCCAATTGCGAGAGGCAAGGGTAAACCTCCGCTCGCGCCAATGGAGCTCCCGGTTGTTTTCGGAGAGCCGCGCAGAGAAGTCGTCTATGACAATGTGAGTCTTCCCCGAATTTTTCTCGCATTCCGCTCACCGCTCTTCGGGAGCGACGACTACTACTCAGCAAGCATAGTAGCTGCTCTCCTCGGGCTACGCCGAGGCAGCAGGCTTCATCGTTCCCTCGTTCGTGAACGGCAAATAGCGGCAGACGCGTCAGCGTTCACATTCGATCTCGCAAAGGGCACCGATCTTCTTGTTGTCGACGTCACCGCTCGGCCGGAAACGAGCGCGGCACAACTCGAGGAGGAAGTAGAGCTGGAGATCGAGCGCCTGCATCGCGACGGCGCTACTGAACAGGAGATTCAAAGGGCAATCGCACTTGTCGAGACAGATCTCACAGCCTCGCTGCAATCGGCGGGAGAAAGAGCGGACAGGCTTTCAATGTTCGCCACCTATTTCGAGGAACCGGAGCTGGTCAACGAGCAAGTCGATAGATATCGTGCCGTGACGGTCGACAAAGTGAACCGCATCGTGGCGGAACGCCTTGGAGATGACAACCGGGCTAGTCTCGTCTATGTGCCAAGGGACGCGGTTGAATCCGAAGATGCTCTTGTAGCTGCGGCGAGCGCGGATTAGTGGTCGTCGTCCTTCGCCCCAAGCCCGGCCCGCCGCGGACTTATCAGTTTCCCCAGTTCGAGGATGAGGTATTGCCGAATGGAGTGCGACTTCTGACGGCCCCGGTAGAAAAACTGCCCCTTGTGACGCTGCTCGTAGTCATAGATGCCGGCTCGGCAAACGAGGAGGTTGGTAAGGAAGGGGTGGCCGCTCTTACTGCGTCCGCGCTGCTCGAAGGGACCAGCAGATACAATGGCGCCGAACTGGCGGAAAGGTTTGAACGGCTGGGGACGTCTCTGGAATCCGGCGCAGATTGGGACAGCGCGTTTTTCAAAATGACCGTTCTCTCGGATAAGCTCGCTGAAGCGACAGCGCTTCTCGGAGAGGTAATGAGTGATCCGGTTTTTCCAGAGAGAGAAATCGACAGACTAAAAGCAGAGCGACTCGCGGAGGTTCTGCAGCTGCAGGCCGAGCCTCGTGGCCTGGCGGACGAGAAATTCTCGGAATTCCTTTATTCTCCCGACTCTCGTTACTCGAGACCCGATGATGGAAGCGCAAACAGCGTGAGCTCTCTAAGCCGGGCAGACGTCGAGCAATTGTTCCATTCGAAATACGCCATGAGCAGGACTACGGCGATTCTAAGCGGTGATATCGCGTCTGACGCCGCGAAAGAGATAGTCATGGACGCTTTTCGCAAATGGCCGCGCGGAACAGATACAAAGCATGACCCGGTGATTGCAGCACGGACGAATGTGAAATCAGCACATGTCGTGAATAAGCCGGAAGCACCACAGTCCGAGCTCCGGGTCGGTCACCTAGGACTTCCGCGAAAGCATCCCGATTTTTTCCCTGCGCTCGTGATGAACGCGGTGCTTGGTGGGCTCTTTGGATCGAGAATAAATCTCAATTTGCGGGAGGTGCATGGCTACACCTATGGCGCGTCGTCCTACTTTGACTGGCGACGAGGACCGGGTCCGTTCGTGATCTCCACGGCCGTTGAAAGCGAAGTCACTGCTCCCGCGCTGCGCGAAATCTTCAATGAGATCGACAGAATTCGCAGCGAACCGATATCTAACGAGGAGCTGTCACTGGCGACGGATTACCTGGAAGGAGTTTTCCCAATCCGTTATGAGACGACCTCTGCCATAGCATCGGCTCTTGGCACGCTGGCCATCTACGATCTACCGGCGGATTACTACAATTCATACCGTCGTAACATCCATGGCATCACCGTGGAAAAAGTTCTTACGGCAGCGCGGTCGCACCTTCATCCCGAAAAGTTACAGACGGTCATAGTCGGCGATGCGGGAAAAATTGGGACAGCCCTGAACGGACTGGATCTTGGCAAGATCACGGTGCACAACTCGTAGTGGTAGCGAATGACGGAGAGAGGAGAGACCCATCCGAGTCGCAGGGCATCCAAACGGGTCTACACGGGGAAGGTAATTTCGCTCGACGTCGACACAGTTGAATTTCCCGATGGCTCCGTTGGGGAGCTCGAGATGGTTCGCCATCCGGGCGCGAGCGCGGTAGTACCGTTTCTGACCGACCTTGCTCGCGATGATCCCCAAATTCTTCTGATCCGCCAATTCAGGTACGCTGCTGAAGGCTACATCTATGAAATTCCCGCAGGCCGGTTGAACTCAGGCGAGGCGCCGCAAGCTTGCGCAGTCAGGGAGCTGAAAGAGGAGACGGGTTGTTCAGCCGGAAAGATGGAATATCTCTTCAGCATGTTCACGACTCCCGGATTTACGGATGAGAAAATTCACGTCTTCATGGCAACCGGTTTGGTCTCCGGAGAGACTAAGCATGAAGCGGATGAATTTCTCGAACTGCAACCGATGCTCCTCTCACGTGCGCTGGAAATGATAGAAGCCGGTGAGATCGAGGACGCAAAGACAGCTCTTGGAGTGCTGTTCGCCGCGGGATTTCGCGCCAGCCGTTAACCCCGCAGGCCAAATTGGCGTCTAATCAATGAAAGACGCTGACGTGTCATGTAAATAGGACAGGGCTCTCGGAATATGGACAAGCCCTACCAGTCAGGCTAAGCGTGTAAGGTATTGGTTTATAACACGTTAACCCAAGGGGTAGTCCGGCATGACGCGTGCTTATATAAGGTATAGAGAAAAGTTCCAAGCAGAGCTGTACACGATAGTACGTCGTGACAGTCTCTTACATATAGGAGAGGGTATGGCAGACATCGTCCGTAAGCAAATAGTTGCTGTAGAGGCCGCGAACGTCAGGGAGCGATTACAGGCGATGGATGACTCAGCCGTAGTCACCGCATTCCTTGGCGGCGAGGAACGGGCTTTCTCGGAACTGGTAACCCGCTATCAGACGCGCCTCCTGAACTTCGTCTACCGCACTATCGGTGACCGGGAGAAGGCAGAGGATCTCGTGCAGGAAGTATTCATTCGCGTATACCGCCATCTGCACAGGTTCGACCGTTCCAAGAAGTTCTCAACATGGGTCTACACAATCGCGTCCAACCTCGCCAAGAACGAGCTTCGGAACCGATCGCGCAACCCGCTGGTGCTCTTTCAAACCGTGCAGAAGAATTTCCAGGACGAAGATCGGCCGCTCCAGTTCGAGGACACGACCTCACGTCCGGATGACATGTACCGTAAGCGTCATCTGAGAGAGATCGTAGAGGAGAGCGTGGCGAAGCTCCCTGAGCACCACAGGAACGTCTTCATCCTCAGGGAGCTCGAGGGCAAGTCGTACGAAGAGATCGCCGAGATAACGGAATGCAATCTCGGAACGGTAAAATCCCGGCTGAACAGAGCGAGAAACTCGTTCGCGGAGATCATTGCTCCGTTTGTCGACTAGCGGAATTCCAGGCTCAGAATCGATTCGATGTAAAAAGCAGAAGGGCGCCCCCAAAAAGGGCGCCCTTCTGCTTCTGTCATGGCAGGGACTCGTACTATCGTTTCGGGACCCTGAAAACAAATCGAACATCGACGACGTCGACGACAGCGCTCGATTTTGGCCCGGCGCTTCGTGCTGGCTCAAAGCGAGTGGTCAAAACGGCTTTGCGCACGGCCTCGGTGAACAGAGGTTCAGGCGAGCTCACGACTGAAAACGTGGACATCACCGGATGGCCAGTGGTATCGACGTTGAAGCGAACTTCTACTTCACCTTCAACGCCGATCAACTGATCTGGATATCGCGCCGTAGGCAGAGCTCCGATAAGGCGCGCCCTGGTTCGCTGCGGAGTAGACGGCTCTGTGAAATTGAAATCCGGGCGCGCCGTGGCGAGCGGAGTAGCCGGAGCTTTGATTGAGACTTCACTGGGGACACGTGCCGCAGCCCCCGCCGCGCCGAATATCGAATCGAAACGCGTCATCATGAGCGGCGATACCGCTGGAATCGAAATTGGGGACTGCTCCGCTCTTCGCTCGGTCGACCTTTCAGAACGATGCTGATCCACGGGGCGCGACCGTGGGGTTGTCTCGCGAATGAGAAACGATGTGTCCGGCGTCACAACCTTCAGCTGGGCTGCTGCGGTCGCTGGTTTAGCAAGCAGAGTTGGCGGCGATCCGGAGGTGGCCGCCGGAATCTCTGTCGATGCCTGGTCAATTCCGGCCGATGCACGTGAATTGACCGCCAGTGAAATGAGCAGGAACGCCAAGACGCCTGCGACTGTCAACACTTCGCGGTATTGCTTCCGCAAAAATCCCAACGTCGCTTCCAGAACACGAACCGACCCGCCGGTCGCCAGCTCATCGTAGTCAGCATCAGGGACGTCGTGTCTGCGTTCAAGGAGAGCAGCGCGGAATGCAAGCGCGGCTGCCTCTCTTTCTGCGTCCAGGTTCGCAGCTAAGTCTGATCTTGGAGGCGCGACTTCTCGCTCGAACGGGCGCGGAGAAGAGCTCTGCGGCGCAAAAACCGTAGTATCGTACGAATCAGTCGAGATCTCGGACGCCTGCAGCTCTAGATCGGCCACTCTTTCCCTGATTACGCGCAGGCTGGGGTGAGAGCTTCCGAGCGTTGCTTCGCGGATGGATGTGGCGCGTTGAAAAAGCTGGAGCGCTTCTGCGATTTTGCCGCGCGCCGAGCATACATCGGCCAAATGCTCGAGCGCGACGGCGTGGGCGAAATGATTCGGCGAGAGAGTACGCTCGCGAATATCAAGCACCCTCCGCCAAAGACTCTCGGCAGATTCGTGTCGCCCGCGCGACTCGTGCACGACCGCCAGGCTGGCGAGGACAGTAGCGACCTCTGGATGATCCTCGCCCTTGCTTCGTTTCATTTTCAGCAGGCGCTGAAGCAATGGCTCGGCGATGGAGTAGGCGCCGTTCTTCAGGCACAATCGCGACAGATCATTGACGAGGATCACGAGATCGGGGTGACCTTGCCCGAGGTACCGCTCGCTGATTGCCACGGCCCTATTGAGCATTGGCTCAGCGGTCTCGGGAGAGCCACGCAGCACGCGTACTGCGCCAAGACTCGTAAGAGCTGGCACGAGGTCGATATGATCGGGCCCTAAAATCTGCTCGCTGACGTCGAGAGCTTTGGCAAAAAGTACTTCCGCGTCGGCGTAGCTTTCCTTCTGCTGCCTCAGCGTTCCGAGTCGAATCAACGCCTGGGCGAGCTCCAGCGGCGAATCTCCCGAGTGCTCGTGTCTCTCGATGGTCGCGCAGATCGCTTGCTCGGCCTGCGCTTCGGTGACGAGCTGGAGGCCCGGAGCTGCAGTTGCTTGCTCGTTGCTGATAGAGGGCTCCGGCATGAACTCGACCTCCGCGGTCTTTTATCTCTGGGTCAGTGGGGGCTTTGCAGGAGGCCGGGCGGCAAGTCAGGGACCAGGCTCGAGTGCGAAAATGAGGGCCGGAACGCGGGCATGGGAGCGCTTTTTGGAGGAAAAACGACAGAGTGTTGCAGGAGTGCAACACCGTAAATGTTCCAACTTTTCAGGACTCGAAGGCCACAAAGGTGAAGTAATCCAGTGGCGAGTTCGTGGTCCCGATCATAGGCTTATTTGCTACTCGATTTCCGGAACCGCTGCCGATACAGAGGGTACCTGTTAGCGAACCCTCAGCCGACCTCATGGATTGTCGCGAATTTTGTGAAAAGCACGTTGCATTTGTAGACGATACGCTGGCAGGTATCGAGCTGGTCCGAATGCAGCGGCACGTTGCGGAGTGCGAGTGCTGTGCCCGACAGGATGCGAGGGTCAGACGGGCGCTTCTTCTATTCCGGAATCTTCCTTCCATCGAGCCATCGGCGGGCTTCTCGGAGAGACTGGAAGCGCGACTGCGCCGCGAGCCGGCCTGTGAAGAATTGCTCGCGACCACGCAGCGCAACCTGCGACGGGGCGCGATCGCCGCGACGCTCGCGAGCGCGGCGATGCTTGGCTATATCGCAACGACTCTGTCGCATCCGGCAACCGCCAGCGATCTTCTGATGCCGCCTGTGGTCGCGACCGCTCCGGAGCCAGAGCTTACGCCTATCACCACCTCCACTCCGGCTATCGTCACCTCCGTATCGGCCGGTTTGACCATCTGGCCGGCGGCACTTTTCGCCGAACAAGTTCCGGTGCGATTCGCACACTCCAAGCTCGAGTTAGCTAACTACACTCGCTAGCGGAACGATCGGCAGCATCACCGAGCTGCCGTATATTTGGAAGATGGCCGCTTCCTCTCTCAGAACTTTACGTGACGCCATAAAGCGCCAGTCATTCGACGGCGCTTATCTCATCTCAGGGGACGACGACTACCAGAAGGAGGATGCGGTGCGGCAGCTGGTTGATGCTGCCCTCGAGCCGTCCCTCCGAGATTTCAATCTCGACACAAGACGCGGCAGCGACGTGGATGCCGAAGCCCTGGAAGTTCTCCTCTCGACTCCACCGATGATGTCGGTGCGAAGAGTGGTTGTAGTTCGTGACGTGGGCGGGCTCAAGAAAGACGCGCGAAAAATCCTGGATCGGTACCTCCAGCATCCCGTCAACGATGTGCTTCTGGTTCTTATTTCCGCCGCTGGCTCGAAGGCGGACGGTGGGCTGCTCAATTCGGCCACCCAGCTGGAATTCGCGCCTTTGACGGGCGATAGAATCCCGAAATGGATTGCCCATCACGCGACCACGGACCTCGGAGTCAGGATAAGCGAGTACGCGATCGAGCTCCTTCAAGCGGCTGTCGGGAGCGATCTTCATCAGCTTGCCGGAGAGCTCGACAAGCTGGCGAGCTACATAGAAGGAGGTGCTGGGGAGATTACTGAGGAAGCCGTAGCGGCCGTCGTGGGCGTACGTCGCGGTGAGACTCAGGCAGATTTTCTCGATGCGGTGGCAGACCGAAACGCCCCGCGAGCCCTAGAGGTTCTATCCCACGTATTGGTCCAGCCGAAAACGACGGGCGTTTCAATCGTCATGGCATTGACGACTCAAACCCTCGCAATTTCGTGGGGACGAGCAAAGCTGGATGAGGGGACCTCGAGAAGCCGGTTAAATCAGGAGTTCTTCGATCTTCTGAAGGAAACCAGCGCTTACACAGGACGACCGTGGGGATCCGCGACCGCGGTCTGGAGTCGTGCCGCGGAACGCTGGACTCGAGAAGGGCTCGACCGCTCTCTCGATGTGCTGCTGGAGGCCGATATCGCTCTCAAGGAGAGCAGGGTCTCGTCCGACGAACAATTACTTGCATCGGTAGTACTGAGTCTGTGCGCGGCCGACGAGCGGAGCGCCGCCGCATGAGACAATAGGAGAGTGGTGAGATGTTCAGATGGGGATTCATTACGGCCGCCGCACTAACACCTTGCGCGGCCACGCTCGCGTTTGCGCAGACCGCACCCCGACCTGTAGATCCTGTTTTCGCACGGGCGCAGGCACTGGTCAGTGATGGGAATGGCGTTGCCGGCAGGGCTCTCGTGGATTCAGTGCTCCATGCTACTCCTCCGTACGCGCCCTTGTATCCCCAGGCTCTTTTCTGGAGAGCCTCGCTCGCTTCGAACGCTGCTGACGCCGAGAATGATTACAAGCACATCGTAGTCGACTACCCGCTCGCTCCGCAGGCGGAGGATGCATTGCTGCGACTCGCGCAACTCGAGCTCGCGCGCGGAGATCGTGACGGTGCGCTCGCCCACCTTCAGCGCATACCAAGAGATTATCCGAACAGCAAGTCGCTCGCACGGGCAAACTACTGGACAGCGAGGGTGCTCTTCGAGAAGAATGACATTCCGAACGCGTGCGCAGCGAACGCCAGTGCTTTGGCTCAGGCCGGCGCTGACGAAATCGAGCTACGCAATCAAATCCAATATCAGGGCCAGCGCTGTCCTGCTGTTGCAGAGGCTCCGGCGCCTCTGAAATCAGACGCGCCTGTTGTGGATACTCAAACTGCTCGCGCCGCAGCGACCCGGAATGATTCCGCCAGCCCGCTTTCGACCGGCACTAAAGCACCTGAGGATCCAAAATCGGTTTCGGAGAAGGGAGAGGTGAAAAAGACGGTCGAGCCGGCGAAAGTCGAACCCCCCAAAGTCGAACCCCTGAAGGTCGAAGCCCCGAAAGTCGATGCAGCCAAAGGGGCGAGCGATTCCCCAAGCAAGTCCGGGGCAAAAAGTGAATATTCAGTTCAACTTGCGGCCTACAATCATAAAGCAGACGCGGAAAAACTTGCCTCAGCCCTTGCAAAACGGGGCTATTCCGCGCGAGTAGATGGCGACACCATCCCATTCCGGGTCAGAATTGGGCGATATTCCACAGCCACTGAAGCAGAGGATGCGCTGAAAAAGATCAAGGCGAAGCACATGGACGGATTCGTAGTACGGGCGCCTGAGCGGTGAGTCGAGCTGCATCGACACCGCTGATGCAGCAGTACCGGGAGATAAAATCGCGTCATCAGGACGCGATTCTGTTCTTCCGGATGGGCGAGTTCTACGAGATGTTCTACGAGGATGCCGAGGTGGCGTCGAAGACCCTCGGTCTAACGCTGACCTCGAGAAATAATGGCGGCGCGAGCGAGGTTCCGCTTGCCGGAGTCCCGGTCAAGGCGGCAGGAGAATATCTTCGCCGTCTGATCCAGCAGGGATTCCGGGTGTCGATCTGTGAGCAGACCGAAGATCCACGTTTCGCCAAAGGGATCGTCAAACGCGAAGTCATAGAGACGATTACTCCGGGTGCCGCCTTTTCGGATGATCTTCTCGATGGATCGCGCAACAATTTTCTATGCGCACTGAGTCATGCAGACGGTCTCGTCGGAATGGCCGCGGTCGATCTCTCCACCGGAGAGCTGCGTCTGGCGACTTGTCGAGTGGAGGATCTCGAGCCAGCGCTGTCTCGTTTTACGCCTCGCGAAGTAATTGTCGAGAGAGGGTCGAGCCTGGTCCACCTCGTAAAGTCTCCGGCGGGGCAGGAAGGACCCATGATCACGGAGAGAGAGGTCTGGGAGTTCGATCCTGAGCTCGGTCGTGACCAGCTTGTCCAACGTTTTCGGGTGGCTTCTCTCGAATCTTTCGGAATAGAATCCGACGATCGCCTGAGTATCGGGGCGGCAGGTGGACTTCTTCGCTATCTCGACGAGCTTCAACCGGCCGGAACACCGCATCTTGCCCGACCGAAAGTCGAAAGACCGGGCAGTAGCATGCCGCTCGACGAAATGACGAGACGAAATCTCGAGATCGTCGAATCGCTGCGCGGTGGTGAGACGTCAGGCACGCTGCTCGGCGTCCTCGACCGCACCCTGACACCCATGGGAGCCCGACTGCTGCGCGACTGGCTGCTTGCGCCGCTGGTCGAAAGGCAATCGATCGAAGACAGACTCGCTGCCGTGCACGCATTCGGGGACACACTGATTCGAAGCGCCATGCGCGAAGCTCTCGATGGACTGCGCGACGTCGAGCGACTCGGCGGGAAAGCAGCCGCAGGCCGTGCCTCGCCAAGAGAGCTCAGAGCGCTCGGCGACTCGATGGCGCGTCTGCCCATGGTGGAAGCTGCACTCGAGCGCGCGAGATCGGCGTCATTGGTCCATGGTGAGTCCGCGTTCGCGAGACATACAGCCCTTTGGGATGCCTGCGACGACCTTTGCCAGGAAATCAGACAGACGCTGGTCGATCGTCCGCCAATCGCAATTGGAGACGAAGCTAGCGTACGCCCGGGAATCGACACCGCCCTCGACGAATGGAGAGCGCTGAGGGATGGCGGAAAGGATGCGATAGCGCGCATCCAGTCCGAAGAGCGTGCGCGCACCGGCATAAGCTCGTTGAAAGTCGGGTACAATAAAGTCTTCGGCTATTTCATCGAGGTCACGAACACCAATGCGCACCTGGTGCCGAGTGACTATCAGCGGCGACAGACGCTGGCAGGCGCCGAGAGGTTTGTCACGCCATCGCTCAAGGAGTACGAGGAGCGGGTGCTGACGGCCGCCGAACGAGTGGAGGATCGTGAGCGAGAGCTTTTCGAGACGCTGCGCAAGAAAGTGGGCGCCGAGATCGCACGCCTGCAGTCGGTAGCGAAGATCATCGGCGAGCTCGACGTGCACTCGTCGCTAGCCGAGGTCGCGGAAAAAGAAGGCTATGTGCGCCCGGAGCTCACGGATGATTTCTCGCTGGAGATAACGGCGGGCCGACATCCGGTGGTCGAGAGAATGATGCCGCGCGAGAAGTTCATGCCGAACGACGTCGCGCTCGTCGAGGGCGCGCGAATGATCATTCTCACCGGGCCGAACATGGCGGGGAAGTCGACCATCCTGCGCCAGATCGGACTGATCGTTCTGATGGCGCAGACGGGGAGCTTCGTTCCCGCATCGCGCGCGAAAATAGGAATCGTCGACCGGCTTTTTACCAGGGTCGGGGCGAGCGACAATCTCGTCCGCGGTCAATCGACGTTCATGGTGGAAATGTCGGAGACGAGCGCGATACTCCACACAGCAACGAGTCGAAGCCTGGTGCTGCTCGACGAGATCGGCAGAGGAACATCGACCTACGATGGAATATCGATTGCCTGGTCCGTCAGCGAGCACCTCCACAATAAGGTCGGGTGCAAGACTGTATTCGCCACGCATTACCACGAGCTCACGCAACTGGCCGACAGTTTAGTAGCAGTACGCAACTATAACGTCCAGGTTCGTGAAGTCGGGGATGAAGTGCTGTTTCTGCATCGCCTCCAGCCAGGCGGAGCGGATCGATCGTACGGGATCGAAGTTGGACGCCTCGCTGGACTACCGCCAGAAGTTCTGACGCGCGCGCGGCAGCTGTTGAGGCTGCTCGAAGCGGAACAGATCGTGCCCCGGTCGGGACGCGCATCCAAGCCCGTTCCGGGAACGACTGATGATCAGCTCGGCCTGTTCAGCGGTTCACATCCGGTGATTCAACAGCTGAAGAAACTCGAACCAAACAGCATGACGCCAATCCAGGCTCTGGAGCTACTCTCGAATCTCGTTGACGACGTGAAGCGAGAAGCGGGAGGCGGCAAGCGGGAAGCGGGAAGCGGGAAGCGGGACGCGGGAAGTGGGACGCGGGAAGAGCGAGGCGCACGATAATGAAAGTGCCGGTCGCGTCGATCTGGTTTGGCGTGGCGGTGGTTTTCACGCTGGGATGCGGCAAGGGCGACGGTTCGGGTTCGCCGTTCCAGACGATGGGGAGACAGCCAGATGTCGCGCCGGTAATGTTGAACAAGGAACTGCCTTTCAGATATCCGCCGGCGCTATACGCGCAAAAGGTTCAGGGCAACGTCACGCTGCGGATCTACATCGATAGCAACGGCGCTATCGTCCCGGACTCGACTCGGGTGGCCGAAACGTCAGGCTTCAACGCGCTCGACTCGGCGGCGATGAAGGGCTCGCGCGATCTCAAGTTCGATCCAGCAAAGATCGGGGGCCAGCCGGTTCCGGTCTCGATCCTGCTGCCGGTGTACTTCAGACATCCCGATGCACCGCCTCTCGCCGGAGATTCGATCATCAAGCGTGACTCTGATACAGCGACCGTCACGCCGGCTCCGGCCGATACGCCCAAGACGGCTGCGCCCGCGAAGAAGCCAACAAGCCGCACAACAACAAAGAAGAAAACCACTCGTAAATGAAGCACGAGCGGAATCGCGAGCCGTACAGCAACGTCCTCGAGACCATCGGCTGGACTCCGCTGATCCGGCTGAATCAGGTGACCCGCGGAATTCGCACGCCGGTTTACGCGAAGGCGGAGTTCTTCAATCCGGGTGGATCAGTAAAAGATCGGATCGGATTGCCGATCATCGAGCGCGCCGAGAAGGAAGGCCGTTTAAAACCGGGTGGGACTATAGTAGAGGGCACGAGCGGGAACACGGGAGTCGGTCTCGCGATCGCCGCGGCGCTGCGCGGCTACAAGTGCGTGTTCACGATGCCGGACAAAATGTCGCAGGAGAAAGTGCGACTGCTGAAAGCCTTCGGAGCAGAAGTAATCGTTACTCCGACCGCAGTACCTCCGGATCATCCCGATAATTACGTGATGATGGCGAAGCGGATCGCGGCCGAGACTCCGAACGCAATTCTGGCGGATCAGTTTTACAACGAGGCAAATCCGGAAGCGCATTACGCAACGACGGGTCCCGAGCTCTGGGAGCAGACCGAAGGAAAAATCACCCATTTCGTTGGCTCGGCCGGAACCGGCGGCACGCTCACTGGCGTTGGTCGCTACCTCAAGGAGCGCAACAAGAAGATAAAGATCATTGCCGGTGATCCAGCTGGATCGATACTGGCCGAGTACTGGCGGAGCAGCGGGAAGGTGAAGATCGAGGGAACGCCGTACAAGATCGAAGGAGTCGGGCAGGACAAGCTTCCGGGGACGCTCAATATGAGCGTGATCGACGACTACCGCACCGTGAGCGACAAGGAATCATTCGCGATGGCGAGGCGTCTCACGCGGGAGGAGGGATTGTTCGTAGGTGGATCATCCGGACTAATCGCATCGATCGCGCTCAAGGTTGCGCGCGAGGTCAATGATCCGAATGCCATGGTGGTGACGATTCTCTGCGATACCGGCGAGCGTTATCTCTCGAAGCTTTACAGCGATGAGTGGATGCGTGAGAATCAGATGCTCGACACGCCCAAAGTCGCGCTCCACACCGTGCTCGGCAGAAAGAATGGCAGTGCTCCGACCGTCGTGAGCGTTGCACCGGGAGCAACGGTACGACAGGCCATCGGCCTCATGAGTCTGCACGATGTCTCGCAGCTGCCGGTGATGGACGGCGCGAATTGCGTGGGGTCGGTGAGCGACTGGTCGCTCTCGCAGAAGAGTCTCGAGAACCCAAAGCTGCTCGACACCACTGTCAGCGAAATAATGGAATCGCCATTTCCGATGGTTGCGTCCGACCAACCCGTCGACAGCGTGGTGAAGCTGCTCTCGAAAGCAAACCCGGCTGTGCTCGTGCAGGAGCACGGCCTCGTGCAGGGAATCGTCACGAGGTCGGACATGCTCCACTTCATGATGTCCCGTTAGGAAAGGGAATTCCACGCATGAAAATCACGGTACTGGTAGGCGGGACGTCGTCGGAATGAAAATCACGGTGCTGATGGGCGGGACATCGTCCGAACGAAACGTTTCGCTAGCATCGGGAATTCGGATCGTGCTGGCGCTGCGTGAACGAAAGCACAAAGTCACCGCACTCGACCCGGCGCGGGGTGTGATAAGCGATGCCGAAGAGCGAGAGCTTGCGACAGGCAAGGTTGGAACAGAGCCTCCGACACTCGAGGCGCTCTCGAAATTCGCCGAGGGAACGTTCCTTCCCAACCTGACATCGATGAAGGAAATCAAGGATGCGGACGTTGCGTTCCTGGCGCTGCATGGTGGGCAGGGTGAAGACGGGACGATCCAGGCGCTGCTTGACATGGCGCACGTGAAGTACACCGGCAGCGGCCATCTCTCGAGTGCACTCGCAATGGACAAGGATCTGTCGAAGAAACTGTTTCGGGCCGCTGACGTAAAGACAGCAGACTGGCTCATGGCTCCAGCGACGACAGAGCAGGTAGAAGGGATGCTTGGGCTTCCGGTAATCGTGAAGCCATCGAAGCAGGGGTCGACCGTGGGACTCACCCTGGTAAAAAAGCGGAGTGATCTGGCGCCGGCGATCGCCGAGGCGAACAAGTACGACGACGAGGTAATGATCGAACGTTTCGTACCGGGTCGTGAGCTGACGGTCGGGGTTCTGGGGAGTGTCGCTCTGCCGGTTGGTGAGATTCTTCCGAAGCACGAGATCTACGACTACGAGTGCAAGTACACGGCTGGGATGGCGGTGGAAGAATTTCCGGCGAAGCTCTCCCGCGAGGCGACCGAGCGGGTTCAGCAACAGGCGCTCGGCGCGTTCAGGGCTCTCAAACTCCGAGGGTACGCGCGCATAGATTTCAGGCTTACGCCCGAGGGCGAGTTCTATTGTCTGGAGGCGAACACGTTGCCCGGGATGACCGAGCTCAGTCTGATACCGCAGGGTGCAGCGGCGATGGGAATCAAGTTTCCCGAGCTGTGCGAGCGGATCGTAAAGCTCGCACTCGAGTAGGCGTTTTGGTCAGGAACCCTTCGACGCGCCCTGGGTCTTAGGAAGTAGTCCTTTTTGCAGGTCCGTATGAGCGAGCCGTACGAAGCATCGGAGTCTCCGCGCATGACGCGGGCAGTTCAATGGCTGCTGGCCTTGAACATCGGCGTCTATTTCCTGCAGCTGACGCTGTTCGGAACGGACTCGATCTACTCCGCGCTCGCGCTGGATCCGGCGCGATTCCCCGGCCAGTGGTGGACGGTCGTCACCTACATGTTCGTGCACGCGTGGCTCGCGCACCTCGCGTTCAACATGTTCACGCTCTGGATGTTCGCGCCGCGGCTGGAGCACGTGTGGGGCACCGGCCCGTTCGTGCGGTTCTATCTGTGGTGCGGGGTTGGCGGCGCAATAGCCCACCTGATATTCGCGCAGCACACGGCGGTGATCGGCGCATCGGGGGCGATCAGTGGAGTGCTCGTCGCCTACGCGCTGCGGTGGCCGGACGAAGAGGTCTACATATTTGGCGTGATCCCGATGAAATCGCGGTGGCTGATCCTGGCGATGATCGGGATGAACATCATCTTCGCGCTGTCACCGAACTCCGGAATCGACTGGACTGCTCACGTTGGCGGAATGGGTTTTGGGTGGCTCTACCTCAAGTTGTCGTCATTGGGCGGGCTCAATCGCGTGAGGGGATGGGTGTCTGCTCTGCCTGAGGAGTCGGAGGACATGCCGCGAGCGGTGCCGAGGGGCCGGTCGCCGATGCGCGAACCGATGCGTGGGGTGGACGAAGTCGTCCAGCGCAGCAAGGCGGTGGCGCTTCGTGAGGCCAAGCCGGTGCAGCACGTGCCGAGGCAGGAGTCGCCGAAGGAGTATGCGGCGAGGGTGAACCGGGTGCTGGACAAGATATCGCAGCAAGGCATCGAGAGCCTGACCAAGGACGAGAAGCGGCTGCTTGAGGAGATGTCGCGTAAGCTTCGGGACCAGTAGGAAGCAAAGGCAACTGATGACTACACGCGGCCGGCTAATCGCAGCCGGCTGATCGCTTCCGGCTGACTTCCGGATTGATCCACGCTTGCTCGGTGTGCATCCTTTGGGGATGCCCAGGCCAGAGCTGCTCGAGACCTTTGAAAATCCGTACGCAGATCGTGACTACGAGATCCACATGGATTGCTCGGAGTTCACGTCATTGTGTCCGCTTGGCGGGATCGAATCCGACGCTTCGGAATTGGAGCTATTGAAAGGCGGCGCGCCGGATTTTGGTACCATTCGGATTACTTACATACCGGCAGCGAAGTGCCTCGAGCTCAAGAGTCTCAAGCTCTATTTGTGGAGCTATCGGAACGACGGAATTTTTTACGAACGCGCCGTCAATAGAATTCTCGATGATCTGGTCGCGAGCGCGTCACCCAAGTGGATGAGGGTGGTGGGGGATTTCAACGTGCGGGGCGGGGTGAAATCGATAATCACCGCGGTGCATGGAAAGGCACCCGCTCCGAAGTAGTTGGCGCGAGGCGTTGATTAGAGCGATCGACGGGTTTTAATTGTCAGTCCGGGCGCGAGCCTGGTGGTAAAGGCTAGGTAGCTCAGTTGGTAGAGCAGCGGACTGAAAATCCGCGTGTCGGCGGTTCGATTCCGTCCCTAGCCACTGAGAGAGATTACAGGACACGAACAATTCTGCTGACGGTTCACCGTCTCCGCGCATCGCGCATACATTACATGTGCGATGAACTACGCAGCCATTGTCCAATCGTCGGTGTGGGCGCTCCTCCGCAACAAAATGCGGAGCACGCTTACCGTACTTGGCATCACAATCGGAATCGCCGCCGTAATCTGCGTCGTCGGCATCGGCAAAGCGGGCCAAGCCCGCGTCGAAGCTCAGCTCAATAGTCTCGGCGACAATCTCGTCTGGGTCGAGGCGGGCGGCCGAGCGGTGAATGGTGTGCGAACCGGCTCGCACTCGGCGCCGACGCTGACAATCGGTGACGCACTCGCGATCAAGGCGCAGGTTCCGCTCATCAAGAGCGTTTCGCCCAACGTCGATGGATCCAGCCAGGTCATCTACGGAAATCAGAATTGGTACACCCACTACAGGGGTGTTTCCCCGGAGTATCTGGACATCAAGCGATGGACGGTTGCCGACGGCTCATTTTTTTCCGCCGACGATGTCGATCACGCGGCCGATGTGTGCGTGATCGGTCGCACGGTCCGCAACGAGCTTTTTGGCTCCTCGAGTCCGATCGGCGAGGTTATACGGGTGAAGGACCTGCCGTGCAAAGTGATAGGAGTCCTAGCGCCGAAGGGGTTGTCCGTATCGGGGCAGGATCAGGACGACACGATGCTCATGCCGTACACGACGGTGCAGAAGAAGATCAAGGGCGTCACGTGGGTCGACGACATCCTGTCATCAGCCGTGTCGCAGGATGCAGTGAAGCTTGCCGGCATGCAGGCTGGCGCAGTTCTGAGAGATCGACATCACATACGGCCCGATGAGGATGATGACTTCAACATCCGAAATCCTGAAGATGTCATCAAGGCGCAGCTGGAGACGAGCAGAACGCTGAGCCTGCTGCTCATTGCGATTGCTTCGATCTCGCTGCTCGTCGGTGGAATTGGAATCATGAACGTGATGCTGGTCTCGGTGACGGAACGCACGCGCGAGATAGGTGTACGGGTTGCAGTCGGCGCGCCCGAGTCAGCGATCCAGCTGCAATTCCTCGGCGAATCAGTTCTGCTCAGCCTGGTGGGAGGCGCAGCGGGCGTCGCGATCGGAGTCATGGGCTCGATGATCGTCGGCAGCGCATTCGGCTGGCAAATGCAGGTCTCACTCGAGGCCGTGGTGCTCGCGGCCCTTTTCTCAGTAGCAGTCGGCGTTTTCTTCGGATACTACCCCGCGCGCAAAGCCTCGCTGCTAGATCCCATTCAGGCATTACGGTACGAATGATTGCAGCGGGCATGACGCGAAAACGCTGGCTCATTGCCGGCGGTGTGGCACTCGTGGTCTTCGTTGGCGGCGCGCTCGGACTGGGAAAGAGCAACGGCGTGGAGTATTTCTCGGCCAAAGTCGACCGCGGTGAGATTCGCGACGCAATCGACGCGAGCGGACAGGTAAACGCCGTCGTCAGCGTGCAGGTGGGCTCGCAGGTTTCCGGCACCATCGCGAAGCTGAACGCCGACTTCAACTCACACGTCTCGAGGGACCAGATCGTTGCTCTGATCGATCCGTCGCTTTTCGAGGGCGCCCTGCTGCAGGCGACTGCGGATCTTGCGGGAGCGAAAGCAAATGCCGCCGCGGCCGCTGCGAACCTGGCGAAGGCGAAATCCTCGCTCACTCAGATTTCCTCCGATAACACGCGAATGTCTCAACTCGCCAAAGAGCGCGCGGTGTCGCCGTCGGAGATGGAGCTGTCGACGGCAAACTTCGAGGCGGCGAAAGCGTCGGTGGATGCCGCGGGTGCCGCGCTCCTCCAGGCGAACGCGCAGATGGCGCAGAAAGCCGCCGCGGTTTCGGTGGCCAGGACGAATCTCGCGCACACCGTGATTCGCTCACCGATCGATGGCGTAGTCGTCGCGCGAAACGTCGACGTGGGACAAACGGTGGCTGCGTCGCTACAAGCGCCGACGATCTTCACGATCGCGCAGGATCTAACCAAGATGCAGCTCTATGCGAAGCTGGACGAGTCGGACGTCGGCCGCATCAAGCTCAATCAGCCGGTGACGTTCAAGGTGGATGCATTTCCGAAGGAGACATTCAAGGGTGTGGTCAGTCAGATCCGCATGAATCCGACGACGGTACAGAACGTCGTCACGTACGACGCGATAATCGACTTCGCCAATCCCGACCTCAAGGTCTTTCCGGGGATGACGGCTTTCGTAACGATTCCCGTGGCAACCGTGGAGAACGCTCTCAAAGTGCCCAACAGCGCGCTGCGGTACAAACCGCCGCTGTCTGACGACGAGATCAAGGCATTGTATTCCAAGTATGCATTGCCGGCGGACGCCGGCGGGCAGGGAGGTTCCTCGGGCCGAGGCCAGGCCAGAGCGTCGGACGCTGTAGTCGTGTGGAAGCATCACGCCGACAATTCGCTGGAGCCCGTGCTCGTCGTACCGGGGATCACCGATCACGCTTTCACCGAGATCAAGTCGGTGGCGAAGGGTCATCTGTCGGAAGGGGATGAGGTGGTGACGGGCTCACTCGCGGCGGGCGCAGCGGCGGGTCAGGGCGGCCCACCGGCGAGGCGGTAACATGCAAGGAAGTGTGCTCGGCGATGCAACGACCATGGAGTTTCATTCGGGCACGAACGGCGATGCGCACAATGACGGTCCGCTCATTCGCGTCGAGGAAGTGCATCGCTACTACGACCTCGGCGAAACGCGGGTGCATGCCCTCCGCGGAGTCAGTCTCAATGTGGAACGGGGCGGGTTCGTCGCGATCATGGGGAGCAGCGGCTCCGGAAAGTCGACGCTCATGAACGTGCTGGGCTGCCTCGACCGACCGAACGCGGGACGATACCTGCTCGAAGGGACGGACGTATCGACGCTCGGAAAGAAAGAGCTTGCGATCATCCGGAACCGGAAATTGGGATTCGTATTTCAGGGCTTCAATCTGCTCGCGCGCACGACTGCGCTCGAGAACACCGCGCTGCCAACGCTCTACACACCGATCGACGCGGCAGAGCGAATGCGCCGAGCATCTCACGCATTGGAGATGGTGGGGCTGGCGAATCGCGCGGATCATTATCCGTCGCAGATGTCGGGAGGTCAGCAACAGCGTGTCGCGATCGCGCGGGCGCTGGTGAATCAGCCGTCGATACTTTTCGCCGACGAGCCAACCGGAAATCTCGACAGCCGCACGGCGGTCGAAATCATGGACATCTTCCAGACACTGAATGACAAGGGTCTGACGATAGTCATGGTGACACACGAGCCGGACGTCGTGCAATTCGCGAAGCGGGTGATCGTTTTTCGGGACGGGAAGATCCGGAAGGACGAAGCAGTTGCAGAAGGACCGCGGGCGGCGGAAGTTCTCGAGACCCTGCCCACACTCGAGGACTGAAGCGCGGCAACGACATGCGTGGATACAACTCCCGCTGACACGGACGAGGCTGGGAAAATAGCGGCAGAAGCGAACCGTATGCCGGTGATCGAGGACACGCTCGTAGGCGTTGGAGCAGATGCGGGAGATGTGCTTGGCCCGACTAGTTACGACGGGGACTTTTTGGACTTGATGACGCTTGTCTCTCCAAGCTGCGCCCAGAGGGCGTGGCATCTTCTGAGAATTACTCCCTCGGAGGGGGTTGAGAGAAGGCACTTATTCCTGAAGCGCATCGCGCCAATTCTGCGGCGCCGGCCGGGTGTGTAAGGAAGCCGATTATAAATGACGGGTGCTGTGTCTAGCCTGTACAGTGCCGCAAGGAGCAAACCAGAAACCGATTTGGTAGGTCGACTCTCACTGTTCTGGGTTAATCGAACGCTGTTTTCGACCTCATCCATTGCGAAACTCGGAGCAGGGCTGGCTTGCAACAGACTGCCACACTCCTGCAACACGGTGCTCACAGAGTGCCACATATCCCCAAATTTCAGCCTGCTGTAAGTCTCCGCAAGATATTGGTTAGCAACAGGTTATAAGCGGCACCCGGCGAGCCAAGGCCGGAATAGAAGATGCCCTCCCAGCGGCCGAAGTCCGAGCTCGGTCACATCAACTGGTTGGCATGAACCGCTACCACGCCGCAATCGCTGCGCTCAAACAAAACCCGCGAACCTGGCTCATTACCGGTGTCGCGGGGTTCATCGGATCCAACCTGCTCGAGTGCCTTCTGTCGCTCGGCCAGGCAGTGGTCGGCCTGGACAATTTTTCGACTGGCCATCCCAAGAACATCGACGAAGCGCTGGAACACGGCGGGGTCGGCGCGCGCTTCCGTTTGATCTACGGAGATACCCGCGAGCTGAGCGTCTGTCGCGAAGCCTGTCAGGGTGTCGACGTAGTGCTGCACCAAGCGGCACTTGGATCGGTGCCACGGTCGCTCGATGATCCGATCGCAAGTCATGCCTCGAACGTCGACGGGTTCATGAACATGCTCGTCGCGGCCCGGGATGCGAAAGTCTCGCGATTCGTGTACGCGTCGTCGAGCGCTGTCTACGGCGACGACCCCGCGCTGCCAAAGCGTGAAGAGCGAATTGGCGAAGCGCTTTCTCCCTACGCAGCGACCAAAATAGTAAACGAGATCTACGCCGCGGTTTTCAAGCGAGCGTATGGACTGCAGACAATTGGCCTTCGGTACTTCAACGTATTCGGCAGGCGACAGGATCCGCAGGGACCATATGCGGCGGTGATTCCAAAATGGGTTTCGTGCATTCTAGGAAACACTCAATGCACGATACTCGGCGACGGTGAAACGGGCCGAGATTTCTGTCACATCGACAACGTGGTGCAGGCGAATCTGCTGGCGGCGACAATCGAGACCGAAGCTGCAACCGACCAGGTTTACAACGTCGCATGCGGAAATCGGACAACGCTCAACGAGCTGTTCACGATGATTCGAGACGAGGTCGTACAGAAACGTCCTGACCTCACACCATTGCCGCCGGCTTACAGCGATTTCCGTCCGGGAGATGTGCGGAATTCGCTCGCGGACGTCGGCAAAATCGGCCGACATCTTGGATACGTGCCCACTCGCATCGTAGCAGATGGAATCGGCGAAGCGATCGACTGGTACATCGCGAACGACAAGTCGCCGCCGCCGCACAGGAGAATAAACCTGGCGTCCATAAGCTCGCCGGCGCTGACGATCGTGCCTCCCTCTCAAACGCACCGCGCCGACTGAGACGATAGCAGAATGGCTACTCATATCCTTCAAAACTCAGCCGCCTCTCCGAGCTCTTTCGCCGAGCAGCAACCCGAGCCGATCGTGGTGCACATTCGGCCGTCGAAAGGCTGGGTGTCGCTCAAACTCGGCGAGCTGTTCGAGTATCGCGAGCTGCTCTACTTCCTCGTATGGCGCGACATCAAGGTGCGCTACAAGCAGACTGCGCTCGGCGCATCGTGGGCGATCATTCAGCCGTTCTTCACGATGGTCGTGTTCAGTTTGTTTTTCGGGAAACTGGCCAAGGTGCCGTCGGATGGCATTCCTTATCCGATTTTCAGTTTTGCCGCGCTCGTACCATGGACGTTCTTTGCGACGAGTCTAACC
>JBOHTB010000026.1:0-10523 GCA_050733435.1 Gemmatimonadaceae bacterium
CAGTACGTTCGCTACTACAACACGCAGCGCATGCATTCGGCGCTCGGATACCAGTCACCGGTTGCCTTTGAACGCCGAGCAGCATAGAACTCTGATGTCAACGAAACTGGTGCAAGATCCGAGGCACGTTGAGTTGCGCGGGTCACATTAGTTTTGCGAGCTCGAGCCCAATGACTGCATCAACCACTCAGGCACAACTCGGCTTCATCGCGCCGTGTTTCATTGTGTCGAATGATTCCGTGGGACTCGATCCCGACGATATACAAGCACGCGATAACCGCGACCGCACACAACACGAGGACACGCTGATTGCGCCGATCGGTCATGCAAGCCATTCTTCAAAAGTAGTCGTCCTCGAAGGCAGCTTTGCGTGATATGGATATAGAAGTAGTCGAACGGCCGAAGCTCCATCTCGCCAGTGTGAGACACGTGGGCTCGTACATGCGGGTCACCGAGGCCTTTCGACGTCTCGACGATCTCGTTACGAGAGCGGGACTGGGCAATCGCGACTCGATGCTGGTCGGCATCTATTACGACGACCCATCGACGACGGCGGAGGACAAGCTGCGTGCGGACGCGGCAATCACCGTTGCGCCGAATACGAAGCTGCCGCCCGGCTTGAATCCACTCGAGGTTCCCTCCGGGCGTTACGCGCACGCAGTCCATCGTGGTCCCTACACCGGACTCGGTCAAGTCTGGAATCATCTGAGAAATGACTGGCTTCCGCGCAGCGGCGAGCACCTGGGTAATGGAATGAGCTACGAGGTCTATCGAAATACGCCGATGAACGCGAGGCCCGAGGAGCTTGTTACCGACATCTACTTTTCTCTCAGGTAGCCGAGGAGCACCAACCTTTGCTATTTCATTCGGCGAGGTAGGAGAAACCTGATCATGACTAACACTCGCCGCTTCGTGCTGGTTCTTATCGGTTGGACTCTGACGAGCGCGTGCTCCACCGATCGGAATATCACCGGCCCGTCGCGAGACGATTCCCCGGTGCAAACAGACGCCGTGACGTACCGGCTCGAACGGCTCCCTTCCGCGTATCGGGCCTATGTGACCGCGACTTTTGTCAATCGGTCGGCGTCGCCCGTGTACTTTGGCCGCTGCAATCCTCAAAGCACTGGGCCCATGTACGGCTTACGCCGAACCGGCGCTGATAGCACCGCGGCACTTTTTTACGACTGGGCCTGGGCGTGTGTCGGCAGTGTTCCGGCCGGCGAAATACCTGTCGGCGGAAGCGTGACAGTCCGAGTCCCGGTCGGAAGTGTCGACCAACCATCGATGCAACCGCCGCTAAGGCCGGAAGAACTGGTTGGATTGATGCGCGTCGAGCTTTCTCTCTGTAAAGACTATTCGGACTCCGGCGATTGCGTTCCGCTTGCCCAGAATCTCAGCAGCTCAAACGCCTTCCTCGTGACGTACTGACAGCGATCTTTAGTTAACGGTTTGTCAAGCTCTGGCACCTGCCCCTGCGTGAACTGACGCGATAGCCTGACACCAAGCGCAGCGTGAGAGCGTAGAGGTGTCATGCACGAATCGCAATTGAGTCCGGTAGCTGTCTCTGTCGTCGTTACCGATCCGCGGGAACCGACTGCTCTTTGTGATCGCTGTGGGACTAAGGGAACTATCGCTTGCGCAACGAGGAACTCGCAGCCGCCTCTGGTTCTCCGCTATTGTGCTGTGTGCTGGCCGGTTGCTCAGAACGAACTCGAGGAACGCCAGAACGACGAGCGGAGACAATGGCGTCTCTCGGGCGACAGGACTAGGCCGCCAGCGGCGTGGTCCTGGGCATCGCGCTCCTGGCACGACGTCGTCGCTCTTTTAAAGCTTATTGAGCAGCCACCTGAAGGCGGCGTGGCTCCCGGCAATGAACACCTTGCCTCGATTGCGTCAGACATCCGCGCGACGGCAGACGAGATGTCGGGAGTGATGCCGCGCGAAGTCGAGGCCTTCCTGAGACGGTATCCACCGCCTGCGACGTGACATTAGTTGCAGACATGCACCGAATCTCGATCACCCTGCTCATCTTCGCCACCGCGTCACCTGGCACGGCGCGCGCCTGCTCTGTCGACTGGATACGGGCCCGAGCAAAACCGAGTTCTACGAGCCGTTCTACCGGCGCTTCCGCGCCGACATCGAGCGCGTTGGTCGCCCGGACAGCTTAAGCACCGGCGGTGTCGGAGGCATGCGCCTGCTCCCCACGTTCACGTTGACGCACATGGACCTCGGCGTCGGCGACACGACGATATCGCTTTAGCACGCAGCGGTACTGACCCGCAGCATCGTACATTCCACAGATGAGAACTTTCTGGATTGTAACATCGGGCACGACGTGCTCGACGCGTTCAGCGAGTTCTCGTTCAATTTCTCGCGAATGAGTTTCGAGTTGCGGTGACGCTGTCTGGGATGTGTTGGGGATGATGCCGCCGCCGCGGCTCCCGATTCTTGTAACTGGCGCGACCAGCCGAGTCGGGCGCCTCGTGGTCGACGAGCTGCTGCGCGCCGGAGTGGATGTGCGTGCGCTCACGCGCCACCCCGAAAATGCAGCCTTGCCAATTGGTGCTGACGTTGTAGCAGGAGACTTCACCGTCCCAGACACGCTCGACGACGCGCTCGAGGGCACCGGAGCGGTACTCCTCGTGTGGACTGCTCCGCCGGCCACTGCTCCAAGGGTCATCGCCAAAATCGCAGCGCAAACTTCTGACGAGCGCCGCCGCGTCGTCTATCTCTCGGCACCGTTCCGTACGCGGCATCCGTTCTTCCAGCAACCGAATCCCCTGCGTGATCTTCATGAGGAGATCGAACGTTTGCTCGCGGATAGCAATCTCGATGTCGCGATTCTGCGGCCAGGAATGTTCGCTTCGAACGCGCGGCACTGGTGGGCGCCA
Source organism: Gemmatimonadaceae bacterium (assembly GCA_050733435.1). Classification (GTDB taxonomy): domain Bacteria; phylum Gemmatimonadota; class Gemmatimonadetes; order Gemmatimonadales; family Gemmatimonadaceae; genus UBA4720. The sequence goes on from JBOHTB010000026.1 coordinate 2,892, forward strand.
CAGATTCGTATCGGCGACGTAGTGCGCTGGCCCTACGGTGCCGTCGAGACCGCGCCCATCGACGAGCGTGACATCGCGTCGGTCGCCGCGCGGGTATTGCTCGACGACAATCTTGCGAATGTAGACTGCGTTCTCACCGGACCCGAGTCGCTGAGCCAGGCCGAACAGGTCCAAGCGATCGGTGACGCGACCGGGCGCCCGCTCCAATTTGAGGAGCTGTCGCCCGACGAGTTCCGGCGCGAGACCGCCGCAACGTGGCAAGCATCCGTCGTCGAAATGCTGCTCTCGGCGTGGAGAGCGTCGCTGGGACATCCGGCGTTCGTGACAACCGCCGTTCAGGAAATCCTCGGACGGCCGGCAAGGACGTTTGCTCAGTGGGCCGGTGACAACGCGGAAGCTTTCCCCAAGCTGATGCAGCGGACGACTCGGTAACTCGCGGGGAAAGTTCTTCGTAGGGTAGTTATTAAGGAGCGAGCATGGGATGCGATCGATGCGGAGCACGCGGACCAACAGGCGGCATGGGTACCGTTACAGTCGATACGTTCGGCAATGAGACGCGATCCTCCGAAAGACTGTGTCGGGAGTGTTCTGAACGGCACAGGATCGAGTGGGAGGCGCGTGAAGCGGAAACGCGCGCAAGTCTCGAGGATGGATCTCTCTTCGAGCAGTTACGTGAACAACTCAATCGGGAGATTGCGGGCAAGCGTCCCGAAGTCCTGGCGCAGGCAGCCGAGCTGCTCGATCTTTTCCGAGACCATCTCGACGTTCCGCTGCCTGAGGATCTCCTCGCTTTTGCCGATCGGAATCGGCGGCCGTCCACCTGACCGCTACAACGCGCAAATTCTGTTGAGTCCACGCAGTGATCCCGCAGAGATAGAACAAGCACTCGCGGATGAACCCAGGTCCGCTCGACATTCGGAGATCAATAATGAGAGTCTACGTCGCCGTCACCGGATTGCTTTTCATCCTGGTCGCGATTTCGCACGTCGTCCGGGCTTTCGCTGAAAGGAATCTTTTCAGCGACATCGGCTTTATTGTGCTGACACTGCTGCTCGTGGTTCTTGCCGCCTGGGCCGCTTGGCTCCTCCGTAAGAATCCGACGCCTCCAGGAGCGAACGTCGAGTCATAGTTTGGAGCGTTAGGTTGGATTTATGCTACTCATAAAGCTCGCTTCCTCACTCACGCTTGCGTGCGCACTAGCGAATTCGGCCCGCGCTCAGCCAGCTGGCTATCACGTCGGCGCACCGGTGATCCTTCCGGATTCTCTGAGCGAAGTGCTCTCTGGCGGACGTTTTCGCGCGACGATTCTCCGAGTTGCTGCCAACCGAAATGACGCGCGGCTGATTGCGGCGGCAGAGGAACTCTATCCGGCTGGCGACTCAGTTCTGGCGTCGGCCGCAAATGCTGCCGAACGGAACCGCCTGCTTGCCACCGTTTCGGGCGTTCCGCTCCGTAATGTCAAAGTTCCGCAGCGCGCCGCTGGGAATCCAGCGGACCGATGGTGGCTCGACTCTTTCGACGACACGTGGATCCCTTTTGCCGTGACAGGTAGCGCGGTCGAATACTACCTCGGCCGGCTCCATGACTACGCCGCTGGGCTGAGCCCATTCGGATTTAGCGCGACCGACGGAATGGACCGCGGCGGCTTCTCATATTCCGCGAGAGTGCTCCCAGGTTCCGAGGGGGCGCTGCGAGAGTCGTCGAGCTCAAGCTTAGTTGGAATTACTGGTGCGGGTTTCTTTGCGCCATCGAGTTCATACACACTCGCCGCGTCTTCTTCGACGCGGGCGGAAAGGCGATACGTGTAGAGGGCGATCGCCGACCAACTGTCGGAGTGTCATGACGAGAATCCGTCGCGCTGACCCTCAGGTCGCGCCTCCAGGACCCGGTGCGCTGAATGATTTCGACTCGCGCGCGCTGTACGCGGCGATGGACGCTCAGCGTACTGACCGCGGACTCAGCTGGTCGCAGCTCGCGAAAGAGCTCTGGGACCAATCCGTCGTGCTCAACCGACGACGCGATGACCATCCCATCAGTCCCGCGACTCTGACAGGCATCGGAAAGCGCGCGAATTGTTCGTGTCAGCATGCGCTAGTCATTCTGCGATGGCTGGGTCGGTCTCCGGAAGCGTTCATGTTGGTTCCACCGTCTGCAGGAGCTACCGCCCTGCCGAGTGCCGGACCGGATGTACGATTGCGATGGGATCTTTCGGCCGTCTATGCAGCGATGGATGAACGCCGACGTGAACGCCATCTAACCTGGCGCGAGCTTGCGAAAGACCTTCGTTGCTCTGAGCACCAGTTGCAGGGGCTTCGGACCGTACGATTTGCAATTGGAATGAAGCTCATGATGCGAATTGTTCATTGGCTCGAGCAACCGGCAGCCAGCTTCATTTACGCGGCGCGTTGGTAGTCATGCGATTGGAGGTCAGGAACCCGTGATACGTCTTGGGAATTTGTCGGTTTCGAGTGCGCGCCTCCCAAAGGTCTCGAAGTCAGCCGGTAACCCATGAATCGGGCTGTCCCGTTGCTTTGGATGTCTGCCATCCTTTTGGCCGGATGCAGCCGAAATGCGGACGTTCCTCAGCCAGAACGGCCATCGGGTACCAGGCTTCACGACGGCAGGCCGGCCCCTGCGGGAATGCGTCTCGCCATCCAGTTCAACGATGAGCCGATGTTCGTTCAGGTTGCCGATGGGCGTGGGGGGCCACCGCTTTTATATCACGGACGTCTGGTCGACAATGCGCAAATCAAAAGCATTCGCATCCTGAGATCCAAGGAGGCACGCAACCGATTTGGCGATCAGACTCTCGACGGCGCGATTCTCTTGGAGCTCAAGTAGACCTTTGCACGAGCGGCCATTCCGCTTCGAGGCATACAACATTGGAAAACAGCGTGCTTAAAGGAGCGAACCTGGTCGCGTTCGCCGCCACTACGAACGGCGCCCGCGCGGCCGAGTTCTACGGGAATGTCCTGGGCCTGGCGATTCGAAGCGACGACGATTTCGCCATCTCGATCGATGCCAACGGCGTGGAGCTGCGGCTTCAGAAGGTGGAACACTTCACTCCGCAACCTTTCACGGTGCTCGGTTGGCAGGTGGACGATGTCGCGGCGGTGATCAAGCGACTCGCGCTTCGCGGCGTTTCTCCCGAACGGTATTCATGGCTGGATCAGGATGCGGCGGGAGTGTGGAGCGCTCCGAGCGGCGCGCGCGTCGCGTGGTTCAAGGACCCGGATGGAAATCTCTTGTCGGTGGCGCAGTACTCGTCCTGATTAACTGGCTCTCGTCGGCATCGGCTTCTCATGCAGCAACATCCACGATGTCCCGAACCTGTCCCGCAGCATCGCGAAGCGATGCGCGAAGAACGTCTCCTCCATTCGCATGAAGATCTCTCCTCCCTCGGTCAGCAGCTTGTATATCCGTTCCGCATCGGCGTCGCTATCCACGAGCAAGGATAGATAGGCGCTGCGCATTGGCTTGAATTTGTCGGGTGGAATATCGGCGCCTAGCACAGTCGTGTCGCCCAGCTCGATGCGCGCATGAAGGACCGCGTTCTTCCAATCCGGCGGAATGTCATTGGTACCCGCGTTTTCGCCGTGCGTTGTGATCATTGTGATCCGGCCGCCGAGATGGCTGGCGTAAAACTCGAAGGCCTGACGGCAGTTGCCGCCGTAGTTGACGTAGGTGTAGAGTTTCATGGGTTGAGATTGTTGAGGTCGTCACTGCTGTGCATTTTCTTTTCCAAATGCGTCTGTGGCAATCGATAACTTCCACAGGCGATGTGCTTGACTGCAACCGGAGGTTATGATGCCTGGCCGCCCGTATACCACCCGCACGAAAAGAGTTCTCGAGCTCGCCGACGCGGCGTCCGAATCGTTTGGGCACGAGTACATCGGAACCGAACACTTGCTGATCGGCCTCCTCGAAGAGAAAGATGGCATCGCGGCCCAGATGCTCAATTCCTTCGGCGTGACCACCGACAAGGTGAAGGATTTAGCGCTCGAGATATTTTCGCGCCGTTAGCCGAGGATTCCGATAAAAGTATGATTTCAATTCGTCGGTTCTACAGGTTGGCGATGTTGATCCCGCTGGTTGTCACCGCCGTCACGCTCATTGGATGGGACGTCTTCGGACAGGCAATCTACCCTCCTCTCGACGCTCTACAGATTGTGCTGGGCATCTTCGGTTTATTCGGAGCCTTGCCTTACTGTGTGTTGGCATTGTGGGCGTGGCACTGGATGAAGAATAAGAGCGAGCGGGAAATCCGAAGACTCGTTCTCCTGATGCCGCTGTTACTTGCAGGTCTCTGCGTTCCTATAGCTCTCATTATTGGTATCGCGTCCCGAGGCGACGAATGGGATACAATCTTTTGGATAGGAGGTTTGGTATTGGCGTACGCGGTGCCGGCGAGTTTGATACTAGGCTATGCCTATGTAGCCCTGGCGTTCCTCCTCCGTCATATCGCCCAAACGCAGCACTGGGTCGCGGCAGACCTAGCCGACCCCGTTTGATCGCAAATAGGCGTCCTGTCCAGTTTCCGATCCGGCACAGTTGCCGTTGTCGAAATCGCGCGACCTCATTCGTCGCTCAAGTAGCCGGATTGGCGCAGATATCCTGACCGCAGACGTCAGGATCTAAACCTGCCAATCCATCGACAACGCACAGTCAACAGGACGGTTATATGAGAAAGCTCATCGTCTCCGAGTTCATGACTCTCGACGGCGTAATACAGGCACCGGGCGGCAAAGACGAAGATCGTGACGGAGGGTTCGAGTTCGGCGGCTGGACCTGGCCATACTGGCACGACGACATCGGCAAGAGTTTCTTCCAGATGATGCAGGACGTCGACGCGTTTCTCCTCGGCCGGAAGACATACCTTACGCATGCCGCCGCGTTCGAGCCGATGCCAGTGGGCGATAAGTTCGGCGACCTCATGAACGCGCCGAAGAAGTACGTCGTATCAATAACGCTCGAGAAGCCGACCTGGCGGAATACCACTATCATCAGCGGCAACGTGATCGACGCGGTGCGCGCGCTGAAGGCCGAGCGCGGAAAAAATATTATGTCCGACGGTAGCAGCCAACTCGTGCACGCGTTGCTCGAACACGATCTCGTCGACGAGCTGCACCTACTCGTCTTTCCAGTATCACTCGGTGCCGGCAAGCGGCTATTGCCCAACGGCGTGCACTCGACATTCGAGCTGAAATCTTCCACTTCCTATCCGACGGGAGTCGTGGGACTCGACTATACACTCAAGAGGTAGATGACTGGCTTACGCGAAAGCATGATCGCCGCATGGCGAACGAACAATCGCGTTACGATGGATCTCATCGAGCGCTTGCCGCTGAAGCTTTGGGAAGCTCCCGCTCGCGAAGCTCACGGCCGGACTATACGAGCGATCGGCGCACATCTCCACAACGCCCGCTGCATGTGGATCAAGATTCTGGGTCGAGAGCACGGAATTGTAGCTCCTGCACGAGTCGATCATCGCGGCGTCTCACGGCGACATCTCGTCGCCGCGCTGAAGAAGAGCAGCAAAGGCATCGAATCACTCCTCCAGCTTGGCTTTGAATCCGGTGGCGAGCTTCCACCGTCGAAGCGTTACGTGTGGCGCAACCTCTCGCTCGACATCGGACACGTTCTGACCTACTTCGTCGCGCACGAGGCCCATCACCGCGGCCAGATCGTAATGGTCGCGCGCCAAACCGGAAACAGACTGCCCTCGGCCGTTACTGGCGGGCTCTGGCAGTGGAAACCCGCAAAGCCGAAAAGGAGATAAGTGGACGCATTCGGCTGTTTGTCGTCACCGCTGGTTCTTCGCCTTTTTTCTGGCGACGCTGGCGCTGAGTATTTTGAAGGATGTGGTTCTCGAAGGACGTCTCCCTGAGCGAACGAATCTCAGTGGGAATCGTTGCCTACATCGAGACATTGTTCCCGCACCTCCAGTAGTCACCCTTGACCATCGAGCTCGTTTGGCCAGCTCCCGAGTTTCTGCCGGACTATGTCCGCGCACTCGAGCGTGGGTGGTCGCCTGACAATCTGCGGCCGGAAGTCGCGCAGGATGAGTTGGCCCGAATCGCGAAGGACGCGGCCGGATTCCTTGCCGCGCAAATCGATCGGGAAGCGAAGGGGCCGCCGATCACTCTGCCCGACGGCTCCAAGGTCCCGCGCTTGCCCAGCTACAACCGATGGATCTGGGACGGCGAATTCTGCGGATCGATCGGTTTTCGCTGGCAACCCGGTACCGCGGAGCTACCGTGGTACTGCATGGGCCACATCGGCTATTCGGTAGTGCCGTGGAAGCGCCAGCGGGGATACGCGACCGCTGCACTGAAGCTGTTGCTCGTCGAGGTGAAAGAAGAAGGACTGCCGTACGTCGAGCTGACGACGAATGTCGGCAACGTGCCATCGCAGCGCGTAATCGAAGCGAACGGAGGAACTCTGGTGGAGCGGTTCCACAAACCCGCGGTGTATGGCGGAGCCGAGAGTTTCCGTTTTCGAATTCCACTCAGCGAGGATGGGCGGTGACCGGGCCGAGAACGCGGCTGCACCGTTTCGCGCCGCAAGTCGTAGATTCAACTCCAGTCATTTACGCAAGCGCAGTCGCGCGCATCGAGCGGAGACATAACATGAAGGAAAGCACTGCATCACCGGCCCGCAGCCAGGCTGCGAGAAACAAGAAGCCAATCACCCACGCCTATGCCGCGCAGTCGCCAACTTCGCCGCTCGCACCATTCCAGATCGAGCGTCGAGAGCTGCGACCGGGCGACGTGGAGCTGGAGGTCCTCTACTGCGGCGTCTGCCACTCCGACATCCACATGGCGCGGAACGAGTGGAAGGAGACGATCTACCCGGTCGTTCCGGGTCACGAGATCGTCGGACGCGTAATCGCCGTCGGCGGCAAGGCGTCGAAATTCAAGCGCGGCGATCTTGCCGGCGTCGGCGTAATGGTGGACTCGTGCCGGAAGTGCGACCACTGCAAGAAAGGGCTCCAGCAGTACTGCGAGGTGGGGATGGTGCTTACCTACAGCGCGCACGACCTCATCGATCGCTCGATCACCTACGGCGGCTACTCGAAGCAGATCGTCGTCGACGAGAATTACGTCTACACGATCTCGGACAAGCTTCCGCTCGCGGGAGTTGCGCCGCTCCTTTGCGCGGGCATCACGACTTACTCACCGCTCCGCCACTGGAAAGTTGGGAAAGGCACGAAGGTCGGCGTCGTCGGACTGGGCGGACTCGGCCACATGGCGGTGAAGTTCGGCGCGTCGTTTGGCGCAGAAGTCACGGTGTTGAGCACTTCTCCCTCCAAGGAGGCAGATGCGCGTAGGCTTGGTGCCCACAAGTTCGCGGTCACGACCGACAAGGCACAGCTCAAAAAGATCGGCAGCTATTTTGATTTCATCATCGACACCGTTTCAGCGAAGCACGACTACAACCTCTATCTCAAGTTGCTGGCTCTCAACGGTTCGATGGTGTGCGTCGGAATTCCACCGCAGCCAGCCGAGATTCAGATCGGATCATTGATGGGGAATCGGCGCAGTCTCTCCTCTTCGGGAATCGGCGGAGTCCCCGAGACGCAGGAGATGCTCGACTACTGCGCGAAGCACGGGATCACCTCGGATGTGGAGA
>JBOHTB010000027.1:0-66175 GCA_050733435.1 Gemmatimonadaceae bacterium
TTCCGAGCGCCGCGGCACCGTCATTCGCGATCTGCACCGCGAATCTGGATTCGACCAATAAGTCGTTGTAGCGCATGCGGTCGGTCTTGTCGCTGACAGCGAGCAGAACCTTCGAGGGCATGGGCATTCCGTCCGCATCCAGCTCTGCGACGAATTCGGCGTTCACTCGAGGTGTGTTCGTGCGCGGAGTCTTACGGCGCTCGAACTCCGTGTACGGAATCACTTCGTCCGCCGTCGTATCGCCTTCTGCGATGTGCCAGAGGGCATCGTTGTCGAACGTGTGAATCGCGTGGCTGCGTAGCGCATGCGCGCGGATCTCGTCGGCGATTTTCCCCGTAGTGATCATCCCGCGGATCTCCGGCGTGATCTCGAGAAATTCGATCAGCGGCAGCCGCCCCGTATATCCGCTGAAGCCACACTCGGCGCATCCGGTCGCTTTCACGTGACGCGCGCGACCGAACAAACGCTGCTGGGCTGAGCGGATCATCGGATGCAGCTCCTCGATCGGCGCCTCGTAGCGGCAATGCGGACACGCTCGGCGAACGAGACGCTGCGCCGTCACGCCGATGAGTCCTGCGGCCACGCGGAATGGTTCGACGCCGATGTTCGACAGGCGGGGGATCGCTCCGATCGCGTCGTTGGTGTGGAGCGTCGAGAGTACAAGGTGGCCGGTCATTGCGGCCTGGAACGCGATGGTCGCCGTCTCCTGGTCGCGGATTTCTCCGACGAGAAGAACGTCAGGATCCTGGCGGAGCACTGAGCGGAGCACTCCGGCGAAGGTCAGTCCCTGCTTCTCGTTCACCTGAACCTGATTGACGCCGCTCAGTCGATATTCGACCGGGTCTTCGACCGTCACGATGTTGACCGCTTCTCCACGGCGAGTGTTGAGCGCAGCGTAAAGAGTGGTAGTCTTTCCAGAGCCGGTCGGTCCAGTGACGAGCAGAATTCCCTGCTCGCGCATTAGAAGAGTCTTGAATCGCTCGAGCACCTCCGGCATGAAGCCGAGCGTCTGCATCGAGACCTGCACCGACTTCTCGTTCAGCAGACGCATTACGACTTTCTCGCCGACACGAGTGGGCAGTACGGAGACTCGAAGGGCGACTTCTTCGCCGTTGACTCGAACCTTTGCGCGCCCGTCCTGCGGGCGAAAGCGTTCCGCGACGTCGAGGTCTGACATGATCTTGATGCGCGATACAACCGGGCCCACGCCGATGAAGCGCGGCAGCACCATGATGTTCTTGAGGAGACCGTCGATGCGGAAACGAACCAGCGTCGACGCTTCATCGTGCTCGATGTGGATGTCCGACGCGCGGAGCTTGATGGCGTTCCCGATAATCGCGTCGACGAGCTTGATGACCGGGGCATGCACGCGCAGGAGTGCCGCCTCGTTCTGCTCTTCTTCCTTGATCTGCTCGATTCCGACGGCCTGATCGAGCTTCTCGATGAGGCCGTAGATCATCGCGTCCGGACGGAGAGTCTCGGATACGAGCTTTTCGAGCGCGCCCGGCGGGCAAAACAAAGGCGTCACCTCTCGGCTCGTCGCCCAGCTCACACGCTGAATGGCTTCCTGGTCGAGCGGATTCGCCATTGCCAGATAAACCATACGGCTGTCGACTTTTACGGGGAGCACATTGTGCTCGCGGCAGACTTTTTCCGGCAGGATCTGCATCGCGTTCTTGTCGATCGCGCCCGGATTCAGATCGACGTAATCGATGCGGAACGCCTCTTTGACGACCTCTCCGATTTCCTTGAAGGAGAGCACGTCACCGTCGATGAGAGCCTGCGCTATGTAGGGCTTCTGCTGCGAGCGCCACCGCTTTACCAATTCGGGCGTGACGCCGGGCATGGTCCCAACCAGGGAGACCAGCCACTCGTCCTTGAAGCGGAATTTTCGCTCGTTGGGTTGCGGGTCAGCAGGTGTAGTCATGGCTTCCGGTAAGACACTGGCTCCTGCTGCTCTATAGATGGCAGGCCGTCATAAATGACTGTTTTGGGCTTCCGAAGATAACACCGTACCATTGCGGCGCCCGCCGGTTCGTTATTTGCTAAACATCCGAACGCGTTCTCGCAATGTTGGCCTTTCCGGTCGGCAATGCGAGAGACGGCTGTCGACCCTTCAAGTCAACAGCCGGCGAAGTCACTTGCCCGACAAGGGCCTACCGTGTCCGACATGACTCTTAGTCCGATCGGTTCCATAACTGCTGCACAGCAACCCGGGGATGCGTCTGCGCCACGAGCCGGGTTGACCTGGAATCGGATTCTCAAGCTGTTGCCGCAGACCGAGATGGCCGCTTTTCTGGAGCGGAGCGAGCTGGTAACCGTGAAGTCCAGGGAAATCCTGTTCGAGCCCGGAGACCGGCTCAAATACGTGCATTTTCCTGAGGATTCCGTGATTTCACTTGTCACGGTGATGGCGGATGGCGACCAGGTCGAGGCCATGACAGTCGGGAACGACGGCTTCTCCGGAATCCCCGTGTTTCACGGCGTCGAAACCTCGCCCAATCGGGGAATTGGACAGATCACCGGGACGGCGAGACGTGTAAGCGTCGCCGATTTCCGCCTCCTGGCGAAAGAGTGCGTAGCTCTTCACCGATTGCTCCACCTCTATAGCGAATTCGTGTACGAGACGGTCGCCCAGTCAGCGGCGTGCAATCGACTCCACGTAATCGAGCAGCGCTGTGCGCGCTGGCTCCTCATGTCGCAGGACCGTGTCGGCCGCGACAGCTTCGACCTCACTCAGGAATTCCTCGCCGAGATGCTTGGAGTCCGCCGGCCCGGCGTGACGGTGGCGATGGGGATACTCGAGAAAGCTGGTCTGATCGCACACGCTCGCGGAAACATCACGGTGATAAACCGGTCGGGGCTGGAGGGTGCGTCCTGCGAGTGTTATCGGACCATCAGGGAGAGGCAGGATCGGTTGATCTGTTAACTTCGCCGGCATACGGGCTTCTCGGGGCGCGACTTAGGGGTTGGCTCGCGTAGCTGGCATCCACAAAACCGAAGCAGGGAGCGGAAAGCCCGGCAGCCGTAGCCATTGGCTTTCATACTCGCATCCCCAGACCCGCTTCGAGTGGGCACTCTGACGAGGGTGGATTCGGATAACGCGGATTGTGCCGATCAAGTGCGATCGGTTTCCTTGGCGTGATAAACCTCTTGGTGAGCCGGGGAATTTGGGGACTGCAAAGGAACACTACCCGCCTCCGGCTAATCGCTGCCCGCGACCCGCTTCTCGCTTAAGACGCGCGCGGTCACCGGTTCTCAACATAGGACGCGGAGTCCGGGCGAGCAGCGGTCAGCGGACCGCGATTCGCCGGCAGCGTGTAGTGTTCAGTTTGACTTTGCAGTTCCGCTCGCTGGGAGAGGCACAAGGCGCTCTCAGTCCAAGCACCAAAAAAACCCAGGCCAGGCGCGCGGATCCAGAACGCCAACGCGATCGATCTGATTGATTCTGGTCGATCCGCTTTATCCGAAAGCCACCGTCAGAGCGCCCAGGCGAAGCGCCGAGAACGCCAGTATGAAAGCCAAAAGCTACGGCTGCAAAGCTTTCCGCTCCCTGCTTCGGTATTGAAGATGCCGGTTCGCGAAGCGATCCCTAAGTCGCGCCCAAGCGATCCTTAAGTCGCGCGTAGAGAAGAGCCTACGCCGAGACAAGAGACCCCCTCCCCACCAACGGCATCACGGCCTCGGAGAACCTCTCCATCTCCTCGATCTGAGGACTGAACTGGAGCAAAAGTAGATCGACGCCGACCGCCTCTAGCTCACGGATCCGGGCAGCTACTTGCTCTGGTGTTCCGACCAGACCCGCCCGCAGGCCACGGTTTGACACCGAGTAATCTTCGAGGCTCACCTGCTGCTCCAGCGCGGTGTGCGAGATCCAGTCCTGGTAGTTCTGGTATCCCGGCGAGCCGGCAGTAACGTTGGTGATCCGAGCGAGCTCTTTACGGGCTTCCTCTTCGTTGTCGCGAACGATCGCGTATGCCGCAACACCGTATTCCATGGGTCCGAGACCGAGTTTGTCGCGACGCGCGCTCATGTCCGCGATTTTCGGCGAGACGCGCTCTGGTGGGTCGCCGTGCATCACGTAAGCGTCGCATGCGCGCGAGATCAGTTCTTTCGCCGCGGGACTCTCGCCTCCGGCGTAGATCGTGGGCCGCGGCCGGCGAACGGGCTTTGGCTCCAGGATGGTCTCTTCGACTCTGTAGTGCTTTCCGGAGTAGCTGAATCGCGACTCGTTCCAGACGCCGTTAACGATGCGGAGCCATTCGTCGGTCCGCGCGTAGCGATCGTCGTGCTCCTCGAAGTTGATGCCATAGCGGCGCGCCTCGTCTTTCCACCACGACGAGACGACGTTGAGCGCGAGCCTTCCCCCTGATATGCGATCGATGTTCGCCGCCTGCTTCGCGAAAATTGCCGGCTCGTGGAAGGTCGGCCTGACTGCGACCATGAGCTCCAGCTTTTCCGTCACCGCTGCGAGCGCCGCGGCAGTGGACCACGCCTCGAGGGAGTCTCCGTCGATTCCCTTGACGTCGTTCATGAACAGCTCGGCGATAAGAGTGATGTCGAAACCGATCTCTTCACTCCTCTGCGCAAGGCGCTTCACGTATTCCCACGTCGCACTCATCCCTTCATCGGGGACGTTCCGCAGCCATCCCCCGAAAACCGGCAGCCAGTATCCGTAGCGCATCAGGCCGCTCCCGCGAGCACCGGACTCCCGGTGCGCTCGACCAGATAATCGACGAGGCGGGCGAATGGATCGAAGCCGATCACGTTCGGCGCGTCCGCCACGAAATTGGAGAGCGCGTTAATGTCGTAGAAGTAATGCTGTCCATCGCGCTCGTCGATCAGGTACTCGATGCCGCCGACATCGAGCTTGACGCGCTTAGCGATCGCTTCCACCTCTCTAACGATTCCTGCCGGTGGATTGAATTTTTCAACCCGCATGCCGTTTTTCGGTGCGTCCACCGCGCAGGCGCTGCGCGAGAGCTGTTGCCCGTCGGTAGTCTGGCACACGTCGGCAGGACAGAGATTGAAAGAATTGTCAGCCGGATAGACGTTGATAGCGTAGAGGAATTGTCCGTCCAGCACTTCAACGCGCGTGATGTGACCGCCCGCAAGCGGGGCGAGCTCCTGGACGAGAGCGACGTTGTCGACGCCCAGGTCGATTGCACCGTTCTGCGCTGCAGCAGCCAACGATGCTGGGCCATCGAACCGTGTGATTCCCGCGCCCGATCCGCCGATGTTGGCTTTGATTACCACGGGAAAGCGCAGGTTGCGCGCAGCGTCGCTCGCGAGCGAAGCGTTGTTTATCACGCGCGCGCGAGGGTAGGGAAGTCCGAGCTCGTTGAGTATGTCGAGCTGAAGGGCCTTCGACGTTTCCATCTCATACGGCGTGACTCCGTTCACCACAGGAACTCCGATTCGCTCGAGGTGACGAAGCCAGTTGAGCGTGTGGAACGTCACCTGGGCGTGGCCTCTGAGATATGCGGACGGACTCGCGCGGTTAAAGACTATCGAGTAAGGGGAGTCCGTTTCTGCCGGATCATACGAGTGTGCGGCCGCATCGATTCGGACGTAGGGTATGCCGCGGCGATCCAGCTCGCCGAATAGCGGCTTGAACCAGTCGGGGTGCTCGTAATAAATCGCGATGGGTCCGTCGGGTGTTGCGGCCATGAATCGTCTCCATTCACTCACAAAGAAAAGGCCGAGTCTCGGGAGAGACGCGGCCTGAGCTGCGAGAGCTTTCGCTCTTAGCTGTGCAAGTTCATTCCGTCTGCGCACGACATGCTCAGCTTCCCTCCGTCCCGCGAGTTCCGCGATAACACATGAGCATTCGACAGCTGTGCGCCATGGTGTCTAAGCTAGTTCCGGTCACCGCGCGGTCAAGGTGCGCGCGGAGCATCCTCGCGCAAACAACCGGTGTCCCTTAGGATACCCGCATGGACGTCCGCGACCCAATTCGCCTCCCGACGCGCGATGTCGTACGCGTGCTCTCGCTCATTTTCGCGTTCTACATCACGGTCCGTCTGATCTGGATCGGACATCCCGTAATCTTTCTGATTTTTCTGGGTGTGTTGTTCGGACTCCCCCTCGCTCAGGGCGCAGATTGGTTACAGGATCGACACGTGCCGCGCAGCTTGGGCGTCGCCCTGATTCTTACAGTATTTCTCGGTCTCCTCATAGGTGGCGGCGTGGGGATGGCGCCGATTCTCCGCGCGCAGTCGAAGGAGCTCGAGCTGCGTCTTCCGGAGGCAATGGACAAGATCGACGCCTGGCTCGGACATCGGTCCAATGGCGTGCTGGGAATTCTCTTCAATGAAGAGAGCGTTCCCGATTCGGTGAAAGCCGTTCGCGATTCTTTGCGCGTCGACACTTCAACGGTCGTGACCGTAGGAGGCGTCGTGAAGGATTCGACGCGCCATGCGGGCGAGGTTGTCGTAGGCGGCACTCTGCGCCGCGAGATAATGGGACAGTTTCGCGGAGCGCAGCATTCCTTTCTCCGAATGCTGACCTCGACGTTCGCGGTGACGGGAGCTTTCCTGCTCGTACTGTTCATCGCAGCCTACATCGGCGTCGAGCCGCATCTCTATCACGGCGGGATGCTGGAGCTGGTGCCAGCGCGCGATCGAGAGCGCACCGTTGCAGCGATGGCCGCCGTCGCCACAACCCTCCGACGGTGGCTCGTCACTCAGCTCATCGCAATGACCGTGATCGGCGCCGTGACGACTGTCTTTCTGTTCGCCATCCGTGTGAAGGCGGCGCTGCCACTTGGCATTCTCGCGGGGGTCGCGAAGTTCATTCCGATCGTTGGCTCGATCTTCGCCGCGATTCCGGCTATGGCGATGGCCTTCGTCGATTCGCCACACAAGGCGCTCGTGGTCGGGATCGGATACCTGGCGATCCAGTTCCTCGAGAATCATCTCCTCGTGCCGCTGCTGATGAAGCACGGCGTCAACGTCCCGCCGGCGATGACGCTTGCCGTTCAGGCTTTGATGGCGCTTCTGTTCGGATTCCTCGGGCTGCTCGTGGCCGTCCCGCTGCTGGCCGCGGTTCTTACGATCGTCCGCATCATCAACGGCAAGGCGGCGCCGGACGTTCCGAGCGAGCCGAGCTGGCCTCTAGCGGCCGCGCACGAGCTCGCCGAGCGCCCGCTCGACCATGGGGCCGGCAATGATCAATGACTTTAGAGAGTGTGACGCGAACGGTATGATTGTGTATGTGAGCCTCGAGCCGCCGGCAGCAATGAAGGCCTGATCAGATCTCCGTTCCTTGTCACTCGCCCCCCGCATGAGCTCTATTCGAACGCCACGCGGTGTCCGGCTGATCTCGTCCGCGACTGAGAAGCTCCCGGGTTCGGTCGGCTCTCCAAGATTCATCTTGTCGTTGATGGTCACGCTCGGGTGATCCCGTTTCGTGGGACCAAGCGCCAGCACTCCAACTACACCAGGCAGTCGCGCGTTCGCTTCGGTCCATAAAGCCAGATCTGCTCCGAATGAGTGTCCGGCAAGAACGATCGGAACCGAATCGGCATGGAGCTCGTGCAATGAACGTTTCATCAGTATCGGCAGCTCGTGTGCGAGCACGCTGTCGCGCAACAACGCCGAGTCCGGCAGCCGGTCGAGAAATTTTTTAACATCGAATCCGACGACAGCGTAGCCATCGGCAGCGAGACGCTCCGCAAGCTTTTGGTGGGGTCCCCAGAATCCGAGATCGTTGCCGAGGAAAAAGACCCCTGCGCGCGGATGCCCCGTGGGACCTTCGCCAGGATAGAAGTAGAGGGGCTGACGCAGCAGGTTCGGATCGTGCGGCACATACCGACTGCGCGTCGGCGCGCAGCTCGCGAGGATCGCAAGTCCGGCAACGATAATCGAACGGGGCGACACCCTCACATCACTTGGAAACGACACCGGCCAGGCCACCTGAGATCAGCGATGCGACGTTCGTAAGAATTCTTGGAAGCACCAGCCCTCCGGGCGATGCCAAGTACCTCGGCTCCCAGTTCGGATCGAACTTCTCTTTATACTGTCGGAGACCCTGAAAGTTGTAGAATGGCTCTCCACGGCTGAACAACAGGGCACCGATCCGATTCCAGAGCGGGGCAAGGCTGCGGTTTTCGATTCCGGACAGCGGCGCCATTCCCAGGTTGAATCGCTGGTATCCATTCTCCTTGCCCCACAGCATCAGCTCGATTAGCAGAAATTCCATCACTCCGGGCGGGGCCACGGCGGTGTAGCGCATCAGGTCGACAGAGATCTCCGTCCGGTCTGCCCCGAGCCACACGTTCGCGAAGGCCACGACCGCATCGCCGACGCGTATCAGCGTGACGGGGAAGCTCCGGAGATACCGCTCGTCGAATCTTCCGAGAGAAAATCCCTTTTCCTTTGTCCGCTTGGCGCCGAGCCATTCGTCGGACACCGCCTTGAGTACCGGCAGGAAAATGTGCGTGTCTTCAGGCGGGATCATCTCGAACGTTGCTCCCGCTTTGCACGCGTCCTTGCGCGTACGGCGAAGCGCCTTGCGCCCGGGACCGTCCAGCGAGAATTGCGGGAGCGGGATCATCGCCTCTTCACCGAGCTTCAGCAGGGTCAGTCCCAGATCGATGTAGATCGGCAGATGGGCAGCACTCACCTCGTAGAAGACAGGCCAGCCACCGTGACGGTCCGCGCTCTCTCTAAAGCGCCACGCCAGGTCGGCGCGCTCCGACTCGGCGCCGAGCGGATCGCCAAGAGCGATCCAGCTTCTGCCGGCGACGCCGTACATGATCATGCTCTTTCCCGAATCGCTGAAGAGAAGCGCCTTGTCTCCCAACAAAGCCAGATTGGCGATCGTGCTTTGGGATTGCTGGGCGATCCGCGCGGCGAGATCCAACTGACGCGGCGAAGGCAGCTCCGGGTCCGCCTCTGCATGCCGCAGTTTTCTGCTGAGAGCGAAGAGCAGGAGCGCGCCCAGCACGGCGATCATCGCGCGCAACGATCGGGGAGCGTCGCCCCGTCCGCTGAATTGCCACCAGATGGGACTCGTCAGATCTACGTTTCGGTAAGAGAAGAACGCGAGCCACGTAGTCACTATGCCGACGAGGATCACGGCGGCCATCCACTGATTGCTGAAAGGCTCGCTGCCTATCGCCGCCTTGCGATAAAAAACGCGGCGCGACGGAAGGACTGCGACGAGAACCACTGTGAGCGCAACGGCTTCCTCCCAATCGAGTCCTTTGAGGAGAGAGGCGACGATCCCGATTCCGAGCGTCGCGATTGTAAGCGCGTACGCCGCGTCAAGTCTGCGCCTGATCGCCCACGCCAGAATTACGAGGCCAGCTCCGGCGAGACTTGCCGCCAAATGGGAAAGCTCGATTACGCCGAGCGGCAGGACTGCATCGAGCGCTGAGACCCGACCGCGCGCCGATGGTGTCGCACCTGAGACGATAAGAATTACACCGGCGGCGAATGTGCTTATGCTGAGAATCTGCGGCAGCAGCGTCGGCACCCACCTGCCGACAATCCCGCCAGCCAGCGTCGCAACTTCCGCGACTCTCTTACGCTGCCGCTCGACCTCGAAAGCGATGAGGAAAGAGAGTGCGACGACGAGCGGGAGCAGATAATAAAACACGCGGTACGCGACGAGCGCGCCCACGATCGATGCGGCAGGAAGTCTTGGCTTGAGGAGCAGTACCACGATCGCCTCAAATACTCCGAGTCCGCCGGGAACGTGGCTAAGAATTCCGGCGAATTGCGCGATCAGGAAGACGCCGAGCACGGGGAGAAAAGACAGGCGGTAGCCGGCCGGCAGCAGCACGTAAAGCACGGCACCGGCGGAACACCAATCCACGACAGCAACCGCGAGCTGGACGAGCGCGAGCCGTGTCGATGGGACCGGAAATTCCCACTCGAATACGCGAAAAGTCTTGTAGCGTGTCGCGCTCAGCGTCAGATAAGCGATGACGAGCAGCAGGCACAATGCGCCGAGAGGCTTGAGCGTTGTTACAGGTAGTCGGAGAAGCTCGATCGTGGATTTGGGCTCGAGCAGAAACACGCCACCCGCAACCGCGATCATTCCGATGACGAAGGTTGCGCCGGCGAAGCTCAGTGCCTGCGCGATCTCTGATGTCGAGAGACCCCAGACACTCCAGAAGCGGTATCGTACCGGACCGCCGCTCAGGAGCGGGAATCCGAGGCTGTGGCTCAGCGCGTATGCGATGAACGATCCGAACGCGATTCGGCGAATCGGCAACGGATGCTCAACGTAGTTCAGCGCGATCGCGTCGTATCCCGGAAGGACGGAATAAGCGATCGCGGTCAGCACGAGTGCGAGCGCGAGATTGGAATGTGGAAGCGTCCACACCTGGCGCATGAGATCGCGGTAGTGATAGGCCTTGAGCTCGCGCTCGAGGAGCACCAGCGCGACGGCGACGGCAATGACCATCACCGTCGGACCGATGACGCGAGAAATCTTAGCCGTCATTCACTCTGTGAGTGGCGATATCGTGTGCGGGGTGTATATAATCCAACCACCTAAAGATCAGCCCGCACCGCTGTCGGTCTGATTACAATGAGCGACTCGACCGACGGCTCCAGGAGAATTCATGATACGATCTGTAAGCAAGCTCTCACTTATCATCGGCTTTGTTGCGCTGCCAGTTGCAGCGAAAGCGCAGACACCGTGGCGTCAGGTCTACAAAGACAATGACGTGACCGTGATCTTCGACACCGCCAGTGCGTCGCTTCAGTCTCCCGGTACCTGGAGCACCGTCACCAGTTGGGATTACAGAACGCCGAGGCTGATCGAGAGTAAGAAGCAGTACACGCGTCTGGTCGAGCGAGCGTACCTGCGGTGCGCGCCGGTTCGCGTCAAGAGAGTTCGCAGCACGCTGTACGCGGGAAACAATGTCCTCGTCAAAGACGAGGGCGAAGTCGACCCGCGCGATCAGGCTCACATGGTGTGGGACAGGCCGCGGGCAGGAACCGTGGGACAGAAGGCGTTCGAATCTGTGTGCCGAATTCTTACGAGAAAATCCTCGTCCCGAAAACCTCGCTCCTAGCGCCTCGTACCCGAATCCCCCATCGTGCCGCGCGTCCCTGACGGGCCCGTCCCGGCCGCAGCCCTCGGCGTTGCCGTCCGGTCGTCATAAGCCGTTCCGGTGCCGACCGTCGTCGTATGCGAGCCAGGAGTCGTTGTCGCGTAGACATCGGGGCGGACTTCAGTCGACCTTCCTCTGAAGAGTCCGACAAGGCCAAGCAGTCCGAGAATTCCCCATGGAAATCCACGGCTGCCCGTAGTGTTGTCGGGAACGGTGTTGTCGACCGGAGCCGTTACGGAATTGTCCGTTGTGACCGCTCCAGTCGAGGGCGGCGCGTTGAAGGCTCCGTTTGTTGTGCCGTTGGTTGTCGTGCCTGTAGTGGTCGGATAATTCGTCGTTCCAGTCGTCGTTGGAGTTTGGCCGTTAGCGACAGCTGCGAAGGCGCACATCGTCGCCCCCGCGATGGTTGCCATCATTCGAAAGCGTGCGTTGTGCATGTTGACCTCGATAAGGATTGATGGCTCCGGCGGCAGAGGCTGGTCTCGAGCCGCCTACCCGTGGAGCCGCAGGAATCACTGCGAATGAAAGGCCAAACGGCGCCAGGACCTCGACGGAAACCTCAGCCGAAACCTCAGCCGAAACCTCAGCTGTAGAACCATTTTTTCTCCGCGATCGAGGCCCGTTTTGACCGCATTTTCGTGCCAAAAACGGCTGATTTTCTGCCTGAAAAAGAGCCCATTCTGGTCCCCTGTTTGCTCTATATAGAAGCAGCTTAAACAGGGGAGCAACATGAGGTTACTCGAATCCAAACCCGACAAAAAAAAGCGGTCCGTAGGCGGGACCATAACGAGCATAATTCTGCATTCTCTCATCCTCTTTCTGGCGGTCTTCGCGACGGCCCGGGCAGGGGTGAGAAAGGTCAAAGAGAACCGGGAAACCAAGGTCAACTTTGTGGCGGTCAAAAAGGATGAGCCACCTCCGCCGCCGAAAAAGCCAGATCCGCCGAAGCAAGCGCCCAAGCCGAAAACACCGGCGCCTCCGAAGGTCGTAAACCTGCCTCAGCTGCCGAAGGACGTACCTCCGGCGCCGCCGAAGGGCTTCAAGGTCTTGCCGCCCCCGGTGAACATTCCGACCAACCTGCCCACGATCGACCTGTCGAAGGCTATCACTAATGAGAACGACTTCAGCGGCAAGGGGCTGAAGGGCGGCTCCGCCAATGGTGTCGAGGGCGGAACGGGCAAGGAAGGCGATACTGGTAAATCGGCCGGGATCAAGGAAGAGGAGCACGGCCCGTACATGGAGTTCCAGGTCGAGAAGCCGGTCGCGAAAATCGGCGGCGAGGCTCCGGAATATCCGATGTCGCTCAGAGAGTCGGGCATTGAGGGTCAAGTGCTGGCGCAGTTTGTCGTAAACGAGAGCGGCCGCTACGAGGCGGGCACGCTCAAGATTCTGAATTCCACGAACGACGCGTTCACCGCCGCCGTGAAGGATGCGCTCCCCCGTATGAGATTCTCGGCGGCGCAGATCGGGGGCAGGAAAGTTCAACAGCTCGTGCAGATGCCGTTTGAGTTCCACCTGGCGAAGTAACGAGCACCCGATCGAAGCAGAGCCGCGGAGGGTAAAATCTCCGCGGCTTTGTTTTATCGCGATGCATGATCGTTCGATGGGATAAATTCATCACCACATGATCCATTTTCTCCGCAAGTTTTTGCTGAGCGCGTACGCATTCTGCGCCCTCGCTCCGGCAGTGCACGCACAAAAGCGTCCGGTACACCGACCGCGACCACAACGTCCGATAGAAGTTCCGCCGGCGGTTGTCATCCTGCCAATCGACACAACGCCTGGCGATTCCACTCGCACGATCATCCAGAGGGATTTCGACTACGGAGATCGGATCCAGCCGCTGGTTCTCGACAGCTTGACGATGGCTGACATATGGCAGCCGGGTGAAAGTACGATCAACTTCGCGCCCCTGGCTCAGACCCGGGCCAATTTTGTCGTACGTGGCCGGCCGTCTCGGACTGGAATCCACATCGAAGTCTTCGATTCTCCCGGAGGCGTTCTGCGGCAGCAAGCGACGTTCCGGCTGCCACGACTGCCGGAGGACCGCCTGCAGGAAGTTCGAGATTCACTCTCGGGAATTCTGGCGAGACGCACTCGGCGAACCGGCGCGGCGCTCGCCGCGGATTCGGCCATGCGTGACAGTCTCGATCGCGAAGCGGAGCGGCCGACACCGATGAAGCATCCGGGACAGCGCGTCGCGGCGCGGCGCAGCGCGGCCGCTCGCGATTCACTCGCGCGCGAGCTCGATCGCCGAGACGTGCTTCTCCGCGCGGCAGCAGTCCAGGACAGTATGCGGTTTGACTCGACCCTCGCTGTCATCACGGCGAAGGATTCGACGATACGAGATTCACTCGCGGTCGAACGTCGGTTTGCGATTCACGGTGTCAGTGACGAAGTAGAGCGCTGGATCACGGGAACGCGCGGGATCGCGTCGACGAGGATCGCTTTCATCGAAGGCACCAAGCTCAAGATCGTGGACAGCGACGGCGCAAACGAACGCACGCTCCCGACTGCGGGTGCCGCGCTCTCGCCTTCGTGGCATCCATCGGGGAGATGGATCGTCTACGCCGATGCAGACGATCGCGGGACACGGATCGCACAGATCGATCTCCGTACGATGCGCCCGCAACTGCTCGGGGCGTCGAACCGCGGGCTCAACATCACGCCGGTGTACACAAAGGACGGAAAGAGCATCGTGTGGGCGTCTGGAGGCGATTCTCCGGCCGAACTATTCCGCGCGAGCGCTCAGGGCGACGACACGGTAGCGGTTCCGTACGTCGGACGCTCAGGATTCGAAACGACGTCGCCGAGCTTCAGTCCCGATGGCAAGCAAATGGTGTTCATGTCGCCACGGCCGCTCACACCGCAGCTCTTTACGATGAACGTCGACGGCACGGGTCTTCGCCCGCTCACACCCGTCGTACCTGGAAAGCGCAGCTATCGAACCGGGCCCGATTGGTCACCGGCAGGCGGAGAGATCGCTTTCCAGCAGCAGAACGGCGACTTCCAGGTTTGGACGATCACCGTCAAGGACCACGTGATGCGGCAGCTCACGAGCGAGGGCGAGAACGAGGACCCTTCGTGGGCGCCCGACGGTCGTCACATGTCGATCACTCGTCGACTCGGCGCGATCGGTGATCAAAGAAATATCTGGGTGCTCGACGAAAAAACCGGCAGGCTTCGCCAGCTCACGGACTCGGGGGACGCGCGACTCTCCGACTGGTCGCCGCGGCTCAAGACCGCTTTCTGATCGATTTATACGGAGCGAAGAGCGCGACCCAGGGCGCCGGGCACTATCGACCGGCTTTGACCGTGGCGCCCCGCGCGCGCGAAGGCTCGCGCTCGGCGAGCGAGCTGGTCGTCACCATCTCGTGCTCGATGGGCGATCCGGCGCGCCGCACGACGTAGGCTTCCATCGCGAAGTATTCGGGGAGGCCGAGCTGGTCGACGCGGTGAGCGGTGCTTCGGTTGCGCTCCTCGACACGCTGCCAGAATTCCCGGTCGTCCTGGCCGGGGAAGGGTGCTCGGTCTTTCTGACTCTGGTGCTTGAAGATCGCCATTTTTTTTGCTCGCAACTCCTCTTCGGATAGCGGCACGAGCACGTCCGCCTCGGATATGTCCCATTCCTGCCAGGCGCCGCGGTAGTACCAGGTTTCCGGCGCGGGCCCGGAGTATTTGGCGAGCGCGCCCTGGATTGCCTCGAGGCACATGCGGTGGGTTCCGTGCGGATCGGATAGATCGCCTGCGACGAAGATCAGCTCCGGCTTGTGCTCCTCGAGGAGGTCGAGCACCCGACCAACATCTTCCGGCCCGATGGGATCTTTTTTCACCTTGCCCGTCTGGTAGAACGGGAGATTGAGAAAGCGCGCCTGTTCTCGCTTCATCCCGAACGTCTCGATTCCCGAGACTGCTTCCGCTTCGCGAATGGCGCGCTTCATCACCTGCACAGGGAACGCGTCGATCTCACCAACCTGCTTGGAATCGAGGAAGTCCTCGACCTCGTTGATGAGCGCGCCGGACTCTGAATCGTTGAGATCGAAATCGGTGCCGAAGCGACGGAGGAAGTCGGCGTATTTGCGAACCTCGTGGTCGAAGACGGCAATGTTTCCGGACGTCTGGTAGGCGACGATGATGTCGTTCTTGTTCTGGTGCAGCTTGTTGAGCATGCCACCCATCGAGATCACGTCGTCGTCGGGGTGCGGTGAGAACACGATGACGCGCTTTCCGGACGGAAGCTTGCTGCGCCCGCGAATCTTGGCGATGAGAGCGTTGAAGACGTCCCCGTTGAGCGGTCCGGCCTTGCCGTAACGTGCGAGCAGGGAGCTCAGGTGGTGCTCGCGGTAGTCGATCTCGTCGAGCTTGAGCACCGACTTTCCAGTGGTCTCGCTAAGCCAGATGACGGCTTCGATCTCCATGGCGCGCGTCCACTTCACTTCGCTTATCACCCATGGCGTTCTAATGCGTGTTAGATCCGCGGCGGCGGCGAAGTCGACGTAGAAAACGGCTTTCGGGTGCTGCTGCAGATATGTGGCGGCCACGTCGGGATCGGGCTCGCCTTCGACCGCGCGCCTGATGATCGCTGCCTTGTGCTCGCCGGTTGCGACGAGGGCAATCTCACGCGCGTCCATGATCGTTGCGACGCCCATCGTGATCGCCTCGGTTGGCACGTTGTCCTCGCCGAAGAAATCAGCCGCTGCGTCGCGACGCGTCACCGTGTCGAGCGAAATTCTGCGGGTGCGGGACTCGACGCCGGAGCCCGGCTCGTTGAAGCCAATGTGTCCGGTCTTTCCGATTCCGAGGATCTGGAGATCGATGCCGCCCGCCGCTTTGATCGCAGCCTCGTAGGCATCGCACTCGTCGTCGACGTCGTCGCGTGGGACATCGCCGCGCGGGATGTGAACGTTCTCGCGCTTGACGTTGATGTGGTTGAAAAGGTTCTCCCACATGTAGCGGTGATAGCTGTGAATGCTATCCGGCTTCATGGGATAGTACTCGTCGAGGTTGAAGGTCACGACGTCGGAGAAATCGAGCCCTTCCTCCCTGTGCATTTTTATCAGCTCGCGATAGATCCCGATCGGTGTGCTGCCCGTTGCAAGGCCGAGGACGGCGTGCCCGCCGGCGACGCGCCGCTCCTTGATGATCTGGGCAATACGGGTCGCGATCGTTTGCGCGATTTCGTCGTATTCTACGATTACTACCGGGACTCGTTCCCTTGTGGCTGGCATTCAGTGAGAGGAGGAGACGAGTGAAAGATAGTAGAAAATTCTAAGACCGCTTCTACATCGTGGCGGGCCCCTGGCGTCAGGCCACCGAGACGAAGTTTCATCCGGATGAATCGGATTTTGCCGGATTTGACCGATAGGTCGTACTGGCGCTACGGCTCTTTGCGCCGGGGCTGTGATTTATTTGTTATTTGCATTGAGAGCGCCTCTTGGCGCTCGTTTGCATCGAGGGATGTCTTTTCACGCCAAGAGGAGCGATCCGTTTTAATCCGGCAAAATCCGCCTCATCCGGATGAAACTTCGTCTCGGTGGCCGGACGTCAGGAGCCCGGCGCGATGGTGTGGGAGGGCGACGATCCGAGGCTAGCGGTTTTCCCAGTTCACGATGCGGGCCCCTAGCACTGCTTGCTGCACCGCATCCGCGACGTCACGCCGGAGCTGGATGTGTCGAGTGTTGCTGCGCGTTGGGTTCACGCGATTGGTGAGGACAACGACGAACAGATCCTTCTCGGGATCGATCCATATCGAAGTCCCCGTGAAGCCGGTGTGACCGAAGCTCCATGGAGAAAAGAATTGTCCCGCGCTCGAGCCTCCTTCCGGGGAGTCCCAGCCGAGGGTGCGTGAAGATTCCTTTCCCTGGCGTGCGGTCCAGCGTGCGATTGTTGCCGGTTTGACTATCCTCACTCCGTTCACGCCTTCGCCGCCGTTCAAGATCATCATGGAGAAAAGAGCGAGGTCGCGGGCCGTCGAGAAAAGCCCCGCGTGTCCAGCGACACCGCCCATTGCCCACGCATTTTCATCGTGCACGCTGCCCCACAACAGTCCGCCTCGCGAGTCGTCGACCTGCGTCGGCGCAATGCGGGGACGAAGCGTGAACGGCGGTTGAAACTGGGTGTCGGTCATTCCGAGCGGCTTGAACACTTTTTCCGCGGCGAGAACGTCCAGGGTCTTGCCAGTAATTCGCTCCATCACGAGCTGGAGCAGAATCATGTCCCAATCGCTGTAGATCATGTTGGTGCCGGGCGCGTACTCGAGCGGCCGGGCGTTGATCTGCGCGAGATACTGATCGCGTCCCTTCGCGGTCTGAAAAAGGTTGGCGCCAGCCTCCATTCCTCCGCTGTGCGTGAGGAGCTGTCTCACCGTGATCTGGGCCTTTTCCGGCGAATTGAACTCGGGAAGGTATGACGCGACCGTCCGATTGATGTCGAGCTGTCCGCCTTCCTCGAGAACCATCGCGACCGTGGTGGTTGCAATCACCTTGGTGAGCGACGCAAGATCGTAGAGCGTGTTCGTGTCCACCGCGGGAGAGCCCGGCTGATTCCAGTCTATGTAGCCGTAGCCCTTCATGTACGCTATGTGCCCGTTGCGACCGACTGCAATCGCGACACCGGGAGCAACCGCTTCCTCTATCGCCGTCTTCACGATTTTGTCGAGAGTTCTTGGCAGAGCGGTATCGAGCCCCGAATTGTTGAGTCCCATTTGGGGCTCGACGTACTTGACGGGCGGTGGCGCGGCGACAATTCGAGCCGGTGGCTGTGGTGTCGCACAAGCCGAGGTGGCCAACACGGTCGCGAGCGCTATCGAGGAGAGAGACTTCATGAGCCTAGGCGGGTACGGGTCCAAAGGGTGGGCCAGCTCACCGGCCCGGTTCCTTAGGTAGGACGATTGTGGCGACCGCGGACAACGTTTTCGTTTCTGAACGCCCCATGCGAGCCAGTTAACGACGATCGGCTCAGTGGCCCCATGTTATTTTACCCGGGTGAACACTGATCGATTGGCGAATGCCTCACGCGACGCGGGCAGCGAGACGCGATTCGACCGCGATGTGCCGTCCCGCGGGCTGAAATGGCAATGGTCTCGATTCGAGCACCTCACCGTGGCGGAGCTTTACTCGATCGTGCGCCTTCGGGAGGGGGTTTTCATCGTCGAGCAGAACTGTCCCTATCCTGATGCCGACGGACGCGATCCGGACGCGTGGCATCTCCTCGGCTGGCTCGGAGACGAGACGAATCGACGGCTCGTTGCCTACGCGCGGATATTCAAGCCAGGCGTGCGGTACGTCGAAGGGTCCATTGGACGAGTGGTGACTGCACAGGAGGTTCGGCGCACTGGTGTGGGTAGAGCGCTAATGTCTGAAGCCCTGCGACGCCTCGAGGGTCTCGCACCCGGCGAGACGATCAAGCTCGCCGCGCAGCGCTATCTCGAAGATTTCTATTCACGATTCGGATTCCGAACGGTGTCGGCTCCGTATGAAGAGGACGGCATCATCCACGTCGACATGCTTCGCTGAGCCAAAACACAGTGATTACTCGAACCCGCTACTACGGCGGAGAGACATTCGCCGATTTCATCGCTCGTCCCATAAAGAATCAGGCGCTCTGGGCCGCGCTATCGAAACGCGTCGAGATTCCCATAGAGTATTCAGCGAGGGTCGACGCACTCGGCGGCCACTGGCACCTGCTCGTTCTCAACGAGGACTGGTGCGGCGACGCGGTGAATATCGTTCCGATCGTGGCCAAGCTCGCTGAATCGGTGAGAAACATGGATCTACGGATTCTGGGACGCGATGCGAATCCAGACATCATAGATGCGCATCTGACGGGAACGTCTCGATCGATCCCGGTCGTGATTCTTCTGAATGAAAAATTTCAGGAATGTGGCTGGTGGGGACCGCGACCATCGGCGCTCCAGAAATGGGTTAAGGAGATCGGGATGCGAATGCCGAAGGAGGAGCGATACAAAGAGATCAGGACTTTCTACGCTCGTGACCGCGGCCTCACGACGATGTCGGAGATCGTCGCGATGCTGGAGAAATGCTGCGCGGGAGTCGAAGCGTAAAGGTCGATCCCTTCCCCAGCTCACTGGTCGCGGAGAGAGAACCTTTCATTGCGATCGCAAGGTGCCTGCTGATTGGCAGACCCAATCCCGTTCCACTGAACGGTGTTCCGCCGGGACGGATCTGCACGAACGGCTCAAAGCACGCGTCGAGTTTGTCAGCGGGAATTCCGCGGCCCGTGTCGGTTACGTGCACGGCGACGTCGCCACCGTCGAGACTGCATTCCACACTGATCTTCCCGCCGGTGTCAGTGAATTTGATCGCGTTGGCTACGAGGTTGAGAACGATCTGCTGCACCTTTGCCGGATCCGCCTGCGCAATGACCGAAGGATCGGCGCACTTGTACTCGTAGCGCAGGCTCTTCGCCTCGAGGTGCGGACCGACCAGCGCTTCCACCGACGCCAGCGTCTCGTTCATCACAGTTGGATAGCATGTGATGTCGAGCGGCTGGCCGCTATCCAGCTTGGCGTACTCGAGTATGCTGTTGATCAGGCCGAGCAAGTGCTGCTGGCTGTGCTGAATGCGTTTGAGATCACGCTGCTGCAGCTCGTTGAGCGGCCCGTGGATCTCGCGCTCGAGAAGCTCGGTGTACCCGAAAATCGCCTGCAGAGGAGTTCGAAACTCGTGACTCAACAGGGCAAGAAAATCGGATTTGACGCGGTTCGCAATTTCCGCCTGCTCCCGCGCTCTGTGCTCGCTCTCGAGCAGCTCTTCCTTCGTGCGGTTTGACGACGCGAGCTGACTGGTACGCGATGCCACCCGCAGCTCGAGCTCGCGATTCAGTTTCCGGACTTCGCGCTCGGCGGTCTGTCGCCTGGTGATGTCGCGGATGATCCAGCGGAAGCCACTATTGCCGAGCGCGCTCGCAGAGAGGCGACCGATCGAGACAGACGCCGGAACGGGATATCCTCCTCGGGGCTGCACTGATATTTCCCAGTCGTCTATACGTTCCAGTCCGCATAGCTGGTCAAGCTGGTGACGATGGTTCGCGCGAGCGGCGCCATCGAAAAACGTCGTGAGAGGCTTTCCGACCAGCAGCTGACGGGTCACTCCGAGCAATTGGCTGGCGGCGGTGTTGGCCTCGCGAATGGTGCAATGCTCGTCGGTGACGATGCAGGCGTCGGGCGCGAACTCAAAAAACTCGTAATACTTCCGACGCTCGCGATCGATCTCCCCGAGACGTGTGGTGATGCGCTCGTTTTCGCGGCGGAGCTCTTCGTCTCCGAGATTGCGGCCGTCGACCAAATCGACGCGATCGTCGGGGTCCGTCGCCGATTTCCGCTTTGACAATTCACGGGTGGAGGCATTTCGCCTGGGAGCGCCTGCCGCTCTGCGCGAGAACGCGCTCAGGTCGCCTGCGGTTGACTGCTCGTGCGGCTCGGGATCCATCATTTGGAAAATTCGTCGCCTCGGCTCTACGAAACGCATGTAATGCAACTCTAGGGCCGACCGCGTCGTGGTATTCCGGGGATGATGTCGAGCTTGTCGCGGCTATTCCGGTATGATTCCGGGTTTCGCGCACTGTGGATGCAAGCGAGGCACGGGAATCCCCGTGCCTCGCTTGCGTTCCGTCCCGGCTAGGGGATTTCAGCTATTGCTGTTTGCTCCGCTCGACCTTCTTCCACCGCGAGAGGCTTCGCCACCTTTTCTTCCGGCGACGCGCGCTTCCTCACTGGTGAACTCGTGGGCCGTGCCTTTCTGGTGCGCGGCTCTCCCTCCCTTGGCGGCGATCGCTCGCTGCGCCTGGGGGTCCATAGCCGCGAATCCGCGCGGCGTCTTCCTGCTGGTATTTCCGCTGACAGCGCCGCCACCCTCCCGGAGGGAGCTGTCGGCTCCCGCGTTCGCGTTGCGACCGACGGACCCGCTCATGTTTCCGCCACGTGAGATCACGCCGCCTGCTCCCCCGCGCTGGGTGCCGTTGCCGTCCAAGGCTCCATTGCTCTCGCCTCGCTGTTCCATCACATTGCCCCTGTTGTTGGACTGGTCTGCCATTTCAATCTCCTGCCGCGATAAATTCAGGTTGAGGGCGTCGCGGCTTCTCCGCGGCTCCGCGTAAGTGGCAGCCGTTGGAGGAAGGCGACGATCGAAGTGATAGGATTGTGCGCAAGCGGCAGGCCGCAATTTCAGAGGGAGGACGAGCATCCGGTGAATTGTGGATTACCTCTCGTCGCTCATTTGTGTGACGTCCGGCGCCGAGGACGCTCCACTTGCGAGCGCGCGTCGAAGTTGCCAGCGTATTCGTCATCGATCTACACCAAGGTCCAGGGATCATAGTGAATCCAGTCGAAGCAGAAACGTTGTCGAAGATCGAAGTGCTTGCGGATCTCGAGCCAGTCGTGCAGGAGCTGATGGCATCGCACGAGGCAAAGCGCGTTCTGTGGTTTCCCGCGGAGCTTCTCGAGCCACCACCGGGTGAGGATCCCGATCATCATCTTCGCGCGCTGCGTGAGAGGGCGCGCGGGATAAGCGATCCCGCGCGCGTTGCGCTCGCGCTCAATCTTCTCACGGAAGAAGGGCTTCCGCACTTTCATCGATTGCTCGCCGTTTACCTCGGCACCGACAGCATCTGGGCTCGCTGGAACAACATGTGGACGGCGGAAGAAGACCGACACGGCGCGATCCTCCACGACTACACCCGTGACGCGGGCATCTTCGATCCCGTCGTGATCGAGAAAATGCAGTTCGACTACATCAAGGCGGGGTTCGAGCCAGAGTGGGACAAGGATCCGTATCGTGTGTTCGTCTACACTTCGCTGCAGGAGCGGGCGACGCAGGTATCGCACGCGAACACAGGGAAATACGCCTCGGAGTACGAGCCGATGATCGGCACGGTGCTTCAGAACGTCGCGAAGGAAGAAGCCAGGCATTACACCTTCTATCGCTCGGTCTTCAAGGCGGTGCTGGAGCGCGATCCCAATCAGGGTCTCGCCGCGGCGGCGAAGATCATGCCGGCGATCGACATGCCCGGCGTGAACATGCCGCACTTCCGCGAGCTGGCCGACGTCGTCCGGCGCGCGGGGATTTATGGGCCGCGCGACTATCTGAAAATCGTCGAAGAGCTGATCAAGTACTGGTCGATCGATACTGTCGAAGGACTCAATGATCTCGGTCGTGCGGCGCAGGACAAGATCATGGGGATTCCAGCGCGCCTCGAGAGGATCGCGGAGATAATGGAAAAAAAGACGCGTCCAAAGAGCTTCGCGTTCGACGTGATCTTCAATCGCGAATTCGCAATGGACTAGCCCGCGCGGCTATAGATTTTTGCGCTCGGCAGTCGGGCGAGGGTGTCCTCTTCGGCGCTACGCTCGCTTGGTCGGAGCCCCTAACTGCGCTCCCTCGCTCCGCTCGGTCGCGGGTCTCCTCCTCGCGCTCGCTTTGGAAAGCGCCTACGAGGACACCCTCGCCCTCCTTCCCTGCCACATTTATCTGAATTCCCCCGCGCGTCCATCCGTGCGCGCGGTGGAAGAGCGATTCTCACGCGACACATTCTCGCGCCGCCTCCTCGCGGATTCAGCCGGCGCGGTGAGAGTCGAGATGGGATAGTCTAGTCAATGGGTGCGAATTGCCCGCGCAACCAAAGGAATGCGCTGCATAGCGCGCCAAGGACTCTGCGCAGGGAGGCGAGGGTGTCCTCGCAGGCAACTTGAGGGAGCGCCCGAGGAGACGCGCGACCGAGCAGAGCGAGGGAGCGTAGTTAGCGGCTCCGACCAGCGACCGTTGTTGCCGAAGAGGACACCCTCGCCTCCCTAACACGAGATCCATAAGCGCGAGACGCGCTATGTGACCATGCGGCGCGGCTATTCGTGTGCTATGAACCAGAAAGGCCCAGATCGGCCGAGCGCGCCTGCATGGCCCCGATCACGAACGCGATGTGCTCGTCGAGATCGACGCCCAGCTCGCTCGCCCCGTTGACGACGTCCTCGCGGCTCACACCGCGGGCGAACGCCTTGTCTTTCATTTTCTTCCGTACGGACTTGGCGTCAACCTCGTGCACGCTCTTCGTCGGGCGGACAAGCGCCGTTGCGGTGATGAGGCCCGTAAGCTCGTCGACGGCGAAGAGGGTTTTAGCCATGCGTGATTCGCGCGGCGTGTTCGTGTAGTGCGCATGTCCGAGGATCGCCACCAGGATGTCCTCGGGATAACCCTTCGCCCTCAGAATCCTTACTCCCTCCGACGGAT
This sequence comes from Gemmatimonadaceae bacterium, assembly GCA_050733435.1. Lineage (GTDB taxonomy): Bacteria > Gemmatimonadota > Gemmatimonadetes > Gemmatimonadales > Gemmatimonadaceae > UBA4720. The sequence continues at coordinate 23,311 of JBOHTB010000027.1, forward strand.
GCTCCTCCGTCGGAGAGTGGGCGTTGTTCGGAAATCGCTCGTAATCGAAATCGTGGACGAGACCCGCGAGGGCCCAGACGTCTTCATCCTCACCGAACTTTGCCGCGTAGGCGCGCATCGCGGATTCGACCGCAAGCATGTGCTTTCGGAGCGACTCGCTCGCGGTGTACTCGTGCACGAGTGCGAGCGCATCACTGCGGGAGGGAAGCTCAGGCTTCGACAAAAAAATTCTCAAGCTTCGACAAAACAATCCTCAAGCGCGCCAGTCAGGGCTGTCTTATCCGCTATGGCAACTTTCTCCTCCGCCGCAGAAACGGCGCTCACGGATACGTCACGGTCGAGAGAAATCATCGTTTGCCAGGTGGATGTGGCGTGGGCGCGTTCCCAACCCGCCCGAAATCAATAAATCCCCGCTTCGGATTTGTCGAGAGCAGCTTCACCTCGATCTCGTCACCGACGTCGACACCCTGCGCTCCGCGGACCAGCATTCCCTCGACGGGTGGATTTACTACCCTCACGAACGTCCCATGCGAATTGTTGCCCGTCACGATCGCCTTGAACTGCTCACCGATCCGATGACTGAACAACAGCGCGGCGGCAACTTTACGCACCGTGCGCTCCACTTTCCGCGCTGCGTCTTCCTTGAGCGTGCAGTTTCGCGCGATCGTCGAGAGCTCGTCATCGGTATACGGCGGGGAAGCGTTGGCAAACACCGCCTTCGCAACTCTTTGCGTCACTAGGTCCGCGTACCGCCGGTTTGGCGCCGTCGAGTGTGTGTAGTCCTGAACCGCCAGGCCGAAATGTCCGGGCTCGTCGATACCCGGCTGGTCGAGGATGTATTCGCCGGGCCCCATCAACTTCACCACCGCGAGCGAAAGGTCGGGGAAATGATCGGGATCCGACGATCGGCGCTCCAGCATGAATTCCTGCAGCGCGGGTGCGTTCGGTTCTGCAGGGAGCGTTTTTCCGAGCTCGCGCGCGAGATCGACGATTCGCGCCCACCGCTCAGGGCTGCGAACGATTCTTCGAATCGCCGAGACGTGGTGGGCTTCCAGGAATCGGGCGACGGAGCCATTCGCCGCGATCATGAAATCCTCGATTAGATCAGTCGCCGCATTCTTGAGAGATTTCTCAATGGCGGTGACGGTGCCGTCCTGCGAAACCGCGCGCGCCTCGATCGGCTCGATCTCAAGTGCGCCGTGATCGAGCCTCGTTTTGCGCAGTGCCTTCGCGATTTTCGCCTGGAGCCGAAGCTGCGCGTCCAGTCCGGGAAGCTTAGAAACCTGCTCTGGCGTAGGCCCCGCTCCATCCAACCAGTTCCCTGTCTCGCCATACGCTAGTTGGGCCTTGTTGTTTACCAGCGCGCGATAGAGAGTGGCCGAAGTCACGACGCCGCTCGAGCTGATTACCATGTCGATCGCGATCGATTTCCGGTCCGCACACTCAAACAACGATGTAGCTCCCGCTGAGAGCTCGAGTGGTATCATCGGGAATATCACAGCGCCGGTGTAGACGGTCGTCGTCTGTGCCCCCGCGTGCGCGTCGATCGCCGAGCCCTTCGGAACTTCAGCGTCGACGTCGGCGATAGCGATCACCAGTCTCGCATCGCCGTTCTGGAGCTGCTCCGCGAATTCGATCTGATCGAGGTCGCGCGTATCGTCGTTATCGATGGAGGACCAGAGAAGATTTCGGAGATCGGTGAGCTTCGCTCCCGTGTCCTGGTGCTTGCCTATGTCCTTGAGCTCTGCTTCCATCGCCGGATCAGGGTCCGGATCGAAGCCTGCGTCGATCATCGCCTGGTGCGCAACATCGCGCAGATCGCTCGTCAGCATTTCGGAAGCGATTTCATCAGTTGATGGCCGATGTCGATGGCGAGCTGCATCGCGAGGAGCGCTCCCAGCATTATCGAGACGTCGATCCACGGACGTCGGCGCGGCGGTAGCGTGCGCGCATAGAGAAATCCTCCGATTGCGATCACCGTTCCCTCTGCAACGAAATCCGCGGTCGGATGATTGTACAACACGAGCCCGATAGTCGGCCCGCCGGGCCACGTCGGTTTCGAACCCGTGATCCAATCGAGGAGCATGTGCGACACGATCACAGCCGCGATGACGAGCGCCGCTTTCCAGTCTCCTGTTGTCAGTCCGTAAAGTAGAAGTCCGATGAGCGCGAAAACCGCTACCGCAGGGATCGAGTGCGAGAGCATCTCGCGCGACGAGTATCTGCCCATCAGGCAGAGGCCGGAGTCAACCCAGTCGGGCGTGTATGTCGCTACGAGAAGGACGAAGAGCCCGATGCTCCGGCGCACACGCTTTGCGGCGAGCGCGGCACCAACGTGTCCGATGTACATCTAGTGCAGCACGCGGGTCGAGCGGCGGGCGCGGTGATCTATGACCAATGGTATTGTGGTGGCGAGCAGAAGCGCTGCGACCAGGCGCAATGCAGAAAGAAATCGCCCGGCAAAGAGTAGGGCAAACATATAGCTTTTCCTAAACTATACGCATCACGAGCTCCGCACACTCCCTCGTCGAGCGACATCGAATGCACGTCAAAAAACTCGAGTGCTCGTTCTGCCATCGCGAATACGAGGCGAGAAAGCTGCACAACGTCTGCACCGAGTGTGGGAAGCCGCTCCTCGTGCGGTACGACCTGAAGAGGATCGCGAAGTTCCTGACCCGGCAGACGCTTTTCGCGCGCAGGTCGGACTTGTGGCGTTACCGCGAGCTTCTTCCAGTCAGACGCGAAGACAACATCGTCACGCTGGGTGAGGGTTGGACCCCACTGCACCACGCCAAAACGCTTGGCGAATCGCTCGGCATGCCTGATCTCTACGTGAAGGACGAATCACTCAATCCGACCCAGAGCTTCAAAGCGCGAGGGATGTCCGTCGCAGTCTCGATGGCCAAAGAGCTCGGCGTAAAGAAACTCGCGGCACCGTCAGCGGGGAACGCCGCGGGCGCGCTTGCGGCGTACTGCGCGAAAGCCCGACTCGGCGCCTACATCTTCATGCCGCGAGATACGCCCCGCGCGAACATCATCGAGTGCGAGGTGACTGGCGCACACGTAACGCTCATGGATGGATTGATCACGGATTGCGGCGCCGAGGTGGGGCGCAGAAAGGAATCGGAGGGGTGGTTCGACGTGTCGACGCTCAAGGAGCCCTATCGCGTCGAAGGAAAGAAAACCCTCGGCTACGAGATCGCCGAGCAAATGTCGTGGACTCTGCCGGATGTCATCGTCTATCCGACGGGAGGTGGTACGGGACTCGTGGGGATGTGGAAGGCTTTCGATGAGATGCAGGAGCTCGGATGGATAAGTGAGAAGCGCCCGCGGATGGTGTCGGTTCAGGCGACAGGATGCGCGCCAATAGTACGCGCGTTCGAGGCTGGCGCGCGGTCGGCGGAGGAATTCCAGAACGCCGCGACGATCGCCTCGGGTCTTCGAGTGCCGAAAGCGATCGGTGATTTTCTGATTCTCGATGCGCTGCGCGAATCGGGAGGGGCAGCCGTCGCAGTGAGTGACGCCGAGCTGATTGCGGGAGCGCGCGAACTCGGTCGGATGGAAGGGATTTTCGCGGCGCCCGAGGGCGGCGCGTGCGTGCCGGCGTTGCGTAAGCTTCTCGAGCGCGGAGACGTCAAGCCCGAAGAGAAGGTCGTCCTCTTCAACACGGGCTCGGGAATCAAATACCTCGATGCGTTCGCCGAAGGAGCGATGGCGCTGACCGCGAGCGGGAAGAGAAGGGTTGGAGCGCTCGGACCGGCGCTGCGGTCCTAGGTCTGAACGGTCGGGGACGGACCACTTCCGACTGTCGAAGACTGCAGCAGAGTGGGCGGGGACAGAACTGCAACGGAACTGGTGAGACAGAACTGCAACAGAACTGGTGGGAGGCGGGAGTGGCTCAGATCATAGATCCCAGTTCACTACGCCGAGACGTTTCAGTTGCCGATTATGGCACAACCAAGTGCCTGTGGCAGGATCGCCAGTAGGAAAGTCTGGGCGTAGTGAACTGAGATCTACCCTCTGAACTTCTCCCGCCTCCCACCATTCGGTTGCAGTTCTGTCCAGCGTCCGACCCGTCCTTTTGCAGTTATGTCCGCGGCTGCATCGCAGTTGATGGCTCTAGCGCACCCCAACGAGCTTGTGCGTTTGCACACTTAAGCGCCAGCGCGGATGCCTCAGGCAGTAGTCGATTGCGAGATCCGTATTTCGCGCGATCTCAGGTCCATCCATTGGCTGCAGGAAAAAGTGGTCGAATTGGAGATGCGCGAAATTTTCGGGCGGCGCTTCCGGTTGCGGATAAACGAGCTTGAGCTCGTCGCCAGATGTCTGTACGAACGGCGCTCCTGCTTTTGGACTCACGCAGACCCAATCGAGATTTGACGGCGCGGCTCGTGTTCCATTAGTCTCGACGGCGACCTCGAATCCGCGATCGTGCAGGCACTCGATCAGAACTTCGTCGAGCTGCAACAGCGGCTCGCCTCCTGTGCACACGACGTACTTCGTTCCGGCGCTCTCGGAATTATGGCGGGAGGCGGGAAGCGGGAAGCGGGAAGCGGGAAGTGGGAGGTGGGAAGCGGGAACCGACACTCCGGACGCAGGAAGCGGGGAGCGGGACGCAAGAGGCGAGGCGCGGGATGCGATATGCGAGGCGCCGGAGGCGAGAGCCGCGAGCTCGGAATCTCGTGCGCCTGACGGCGACCAGCACCGGTCGATTGCGTCCGCGAGCAATTCCGCGCTTGAGAATTTGCCGCCGTCCGGTCCTGTGCCGACAAAATCGGTGTCGCAAAACTGGCACACCGCGCGCGACCGATCTTCTTCACGACCCGACCAGAGATTGCAGCCGGAAAACCGGCAGAACACCGCGACGCGGCCGGCGCGCGCTCCCTCTCCCTGAAGCGTGTAGAAGATCTCTTTCACCGTGTACATCATAGCGTCGGTCTCCCCGCACGAACATCGCGATCAGCAGCGGAACGAGGCGACGCCTCAGTCGCGTATTCGATCGGGTCCTCGAGGCCAGCGTCCCTGAATCCCTTGAGTCGCAGCTGACAGGCGTCGCATCTACCGCAGGCCTCACCGCCCGGACCCGGGTCATAGCAACTGGTGGTACGTGAATAGTCAACGCCAAGTGAGACCCCGACCTCGATGATGGCGGCCTTGGTGAGTGAGATGAGCGGTGTGCGGATTGTGAGTCGGGTGCGGCCTTCGACGCCGGCGCGCGTGGCGAGATTTGCCATTCGTTCGAACGCTTCGATGTATTCGGGCCGACAATCGGGGTAGCCGCTGTAGTCGAGCGCATTGACGCCGATGAAGATCGTCGACGCTCCGCTCACTTCGGCTAGCGCCAGCGCGTAAGAGAGAAAAATCGTATTTCGCGCCGGAACGTAGGTGATCGGAATATCCAAATCGGCGGAAGAGCGATCGAGATCGCGATCTTTGGGCACCGGGATGTCCGAAGTGAGCGCCGATCCGCCGAAGGCCGCGAGGTCGATGTCGACGATCTGGTGTCGCGTCACGCCGGCGTCGCGCGCGATGGCTCGAGCGGCGTCGACTTCGTGCGAGTGACGCTGGCCGTAGCGAAACGTGATCGCGTCAACTGCGAAGCGCTCGCGCTTAGCGATCGCCAGCACGGTCGTCGAATCCAACCCGCCGCTCAGAAGAACGACGGCACTCGGCGTCGACGGAAATTCAGCGTGATCTTGTGGTCGATTCATGAGAACTCTCTTCGCGAAAGTTACACTGAGAGGGTGGTCATGGTGATTTGCCGGCCGACGGAAGCCGCCGCATTCCAGACAGGTGAGCCGGACCGCGGGTGCGACCCCTGAGTTTACGCGCGGGCCAGGGCGGTGCGTGAACAGCAGTGTGTGGGAGGGCGGTGGGTGTATCCTCGCAGGCCGCTTTTCAAAACGAGGGACCAAGGAGACCCGCGACCGAGCAGAGCGAGGGAGCGCAGTTAGGGGCTCCGCCGGAGCGAGTGTAGCGGCCGAAGGGGATACACCCACCGTCCGACCGCGCAACGATCTCCAACGAGCTCCGCCGAAGACAGCGAGCGCCGAAAGAAAACGGGTCGCTTAGGCGACCCGCTTGATCCGTGGCGAAGGATGCGGTGGCGTCGGGATGGGCTTGACCGCCCCCAGAGATTCTGGCTCAGGGGCGGGAGCAGAGGAAACGACGGTGGTTTTGAGCTCCGACACTAGATGTATCAACATGTGACTACCGTGAAAGAGCTGAGTGGACGCCATGCTCATTTGCTCGCAAGCGGCGCTCTGTTCCTCGGTCGAGGCGCTCACTTCCATTGCCGCGGTCGCATGACTCTCCGCGGTCCGCGCAACGAGACCGAGGTTTGCCGCCGCGGAATCTACCGCGCGCGCGTTCTCGGTCGCCGCAGTCGTCACACCCGCCGCGGCCGCGCGTGTACGCTCCGCCGCCGCGAGAATCGTCGACAGCGCTGCATCCAAATCGTGGCTTACCCGTTCGATCTCGCCAACCTGCGTCACGCCCTGCTCCATCGCTTTCGATGTAGCCGCGACCCGCATGGTCACAGTCTCGGTCATCTTCACAACGTCGTCGGCGGCGGCCTGAGTCTGGTCCGCGAGTTTTCTCACTTCGCCCGCGACGACGCCGAATCCGCGACCAGCCTCGCCGGCTCGCGCCGCTTCGATCGCCGCGTTCAGGGACAAGAGGTTCGTCTGCTCGGCGATTCGGCCAACCGACACCACAAACTTGTTGATGTCGCTGGCAGTGGTGCTCAGCTCGCGCACCTGTCCCGCGGCCTGCTCGACGATGCTGCGCACATCGAAAAGAATCTTGAGCGCGCGGTCGATCTCGACGCGCTTCGACTCGGCCTCGGCCTCGATGGCGCTGGCGAGGCTGTGAACTTCCTGCGCGCCGCCGACGAGATTGTCTCCGCGGGTGCGAATTCCGTCCAGAGCTTCGTTCACCTGTCTGAGCTGCGCCACCTGTGATTCCGCGCCGTGCGAGACTTCTTCCACGGCGTCGGCAACTTCACCGGCCGACGCAGAGATCTGCTTGGACGCAGAGGCAAGATCGCTTGCGGATTGGGCGACTTCGTCGGCTGTCTTCGCCGCTCCGGATGCGATTCGCGACAACGCGATCGTCGCATGGTTCATCGCGTCCGCGAGCGTCCGGAATTCACCCGGCATGTCGCCCTCGATGTTCTGCTGAAGATCACCGTGGCTCAGTTGCACCGCGTGCTTGACGAGCAGGCGCAACGGTTTTCCGACTGCACTCCCCGTGCGCATCACGATCATTATCGCAATCAGCGTTGCTACGATGATGACCGACACCAGGAGCCTCGATCTCGCGACCGACTGCGCGCGCAGAGTGTCGGACGTTCTGGAGAGCTGCTGGGCGCGTGCATGCTCGAGGCCCGTGAGCTGCTCGAGCAGCGACGGTACGAGCTTTCGTGCGCGCTGCGCTTCCGCGTGTGCATCATCGAACCGACCGAGGTCAGTAAGCCGGTGCGACAACGCGAACGCAGACTCCACCCGCGCAAGGGTCGTATCGATGGCCACGGTGCGAAGGATCTGTTCGGCCAGCACGTCAGGGCGGGAGCTGAAGCTTCTGTGAAGCCTGTGCGCTTCCCAGCCCAGTCGACGGAAGTCGGCGTCCGACCTCGCGTCCTGATCGCTGAGGTAAGTGTTGGCTGCCTGGACTTCCTGTGTGACGACGTTCGAAAAATCCGACGCCTGCTTCGCATCCTGTTGTGCCTCCGCCAGAGCCAACGTCACCTGGTCGGCCATTCGTGTCATCGAAACCCAGCCCACCGCGCCCGCGCTGAGCAGGAGAAGAATGAGAAACGAGAAGCCTACTGTGAGGACTTCGCGGATTGTCTGGAAACGGTAGCCGAGCTTCACTTTGCCTCCGCGAGCGTCAGGAGGCCGCTGTGAACGCGCATCACGCGGAATCGCATCCCCACCGGATCACCGGTGTCCTCGAACATTGTCGGCCCGGTGAGGCCGACGTAGGCGTTCTCGCGATTCAGCGAGTGCAGATAATTGCGAATTGCCCTGCGATTCGGGCCGCGATCGGCTAGCGCGCGCGCGATCAGCTTCGTCGCGTCGTATGCGAGCGCGGCATGAGCATCGGGCGCGGTCCCGAATTTCTTCTCGAAGGCAGCAACGAAGGCGCGCGCCGGTGCCGCGGGATCCTCGGGTGTGAAAGACATGCCGATGTATATGCCTTCCGCCGTCGCGGTGTCCGCGACGATGCCCTGCCAGCCGTCTCCGCCAATGAAAACCGGATCGAACCCTTCTTTTCTTGCTTCCTGCAGAATCTTGAGTCCGGACGCGACCCTGCCGGCAACGAATACCACTCGCGGCTTGCGCGTTTTCAGGTACGCGATGTAGGGCTCCGCATTCGGAAGATCTGCGTTTATCGGATCGAGGCTCAGCAACTGCCCGTGGAACGATTGGCGAAACGAATCAGCCAACCCTCGCCCGTAAGTATTGTTTTCGTAGAGAACCGCCGCGGTCGCGGGTGTGTTGCGGGTAGCGAACTTCGAGGCGAAAGTGGCGAGCGCGATTCCGTTCAGCGAGTCGCTCGAGATTATCCGGAACACCCAGCTCGAGATTCCGCTGAGATCAGGCGAGGTCGCACTGGTCGCGACGGCGGGGAGCTCTCCATCGTAGACGCGCGCCGCAGACAACATTCCCGAGGAGTTCACGTGGCCAATGACCGCGGAGATCTTGCGGTTCCTGACGAATTCCTGGGCGATCTTGGCTGCTACGGTACCATCGCCCTCATCGTCGCGGCTGATTATCTGGAACGGGTGGCCCTTGATACCGCCGGCTTTATTGATCTCCTCCGCCGCCAGCTGGATACCCTGGAGATTCTGGAGACCATATCCCTCCTTCCAGGGTCCAGCGGCACCGACGACATACGGATCTTTGGTTCCCACGCACGCGGCGAGCGCCAGCAGTGCGAGGGACGATACGGCCTTGGACAACAGCTCCCCCTTCCCCCGATTCGGGGACTTCGTGTCACTCGAAGGACGAGGCCGAAGCTCGAGCCGTCACGCGAATGGCACCCATTCTGCCCCTATAAACGGCAATACAGGGGAAATGACGATGAAAGTGCTGGTGACTGGCGGATCCGGAGTAATCGGACGCGCTGTCGTAACGGAGATTCTCGCGGGCGGGAACACCGTTCGCCTCCTCAGTCGCAATGCGTCGGACGACGCGAAACAGTGGCCGGCCGGGGTCGAGTCGTGGCCGGCGAGCATCGAAGAGCACGACGAGCTGCGTGGCTGCGCCGAGGGCTGCGATCTCGTGCTGCACATGGCGGGCGTGGTTCAGGAATCGGGGCCGCTAACTTTCGAAAGCGTGAACGTCGAAGGCACGCGCGCCATCGTCCGTGAAGCCGAGCGCTGCAGGGTTGGCCGCTTCATCTTCGTTTCTTCTCTCGGCGCCGAGACGGGCGAGTCGCCCTATCACAGATCGAAGCGTCGCGCCGAGGACATTGTGCGGAATTTCGCGGGGGGCTGGATAATCCTGCGACCGGGCAACGTGTATGGTCCCGGAGACGAAGTCATCTCGCTCCTGTTGACGATGGTGCGCACACTGCCGGTGGTGCCGATCGTTGGCACGGGCGAAGACAAATTCCAGCCGATCTGGGTCGGCGATTTGTCGACCGCGATCGGCGAATGCGTCAGACGCTCTGATCTGCACGGTCGGGCGCTCGAGCTCGCCGGTGAGGAGAAAACCTCTTTCAACGATCTCCTGGACAGGATGAGCGAGATCACGGGTCGCAATCCTGCACGGATACCGATTCCCGCCTTTCTCATCAGCGCCGGAGCGACGATAGCAAGTCTGCTCGGTGCCAAGGTGCCGGTAAACGACAGCCAGCTGAAAATGCTGAGCGAAGGCAATGTGATCACGACGCCCGGGGCGAACGCACTTGTCGGCGTATTCCATATCCCGCCGACAACGCTCGATAGCGGTCTAAGGAAGCTGGCCGACATACAGCCTGAGCAGACACCCGATCAGGGAGTCGGCATGCTCAAGCGAAAACGGTTCTGGCTGGACATCGCCGGGAGCCGCCTCGCACCCGACGAGTTGTTCGCGCGGTTCAGACTTCGTTTCGCCGAGCTCACGCCGCTTCTCGATCTCCGCGCGGAGCCGGGGACTCCGGCAGTCCTGGCGAAGGGAACCACGCTCACTATGGCACTTCCGGTTCGCGGGAACGTGCAGGTCAGGGTCGAGCAGCTCGCGTCGTGCTCGGCCACGCTCGTGACGCTTGCGGGGCATCCACTGGCTGGCGCGATCAGATTTCTGTCGGAACGACGTGGTGATCTTCTGCGCTTCGAGGTCCAGGTTTACGATCGCCCCGCCAATCTGGTCGACTGGTTCGCGATGCGCACGGTCGGCGATGGGATGCAGGCGAGCGCGTGGGAGAGCATGGTCCAGGCGATGGTGGCTGAAAGTGGCGGAGCCGCGGTGATGGAAGTGCAGCACGAAGAGACATATCTCGACAGCCACCAGGCAGAACGAGTCGAGGAGTGGGTGAAAGCGCTCGTCGCGGAAAGAAAGCGTGACGAGCACTCGCGCGCGCGGAGTCACAGGCCGGAGACGGTCGCCAGCGAGCCGGCCGGGACCGAAGCCATTCTCTAGACGCGGCGTCCGAACAGGATTCGATGATGGCAAAACTTCCCTTGGTGAGCTTTCTCGTTGTGGTGGGTGCAGCCTGTGCGTCGAGGGCTCCGTCGCTCGCGCCATCGCCAGAAGCCGAACGTTGCTTCGCGATATCGGACAGCCTGTCGAAGTACGTATCGGTGGATGCGCTGCCGATGGCTCACCTCGCCGGAAATCGCACTCTTCCGCGCTCTCCAGGATCACTTGGTGCCGGCGACAGCGTTTACGTTGAATTCCCGGTGCGTCCTGACGGAATAGCGGACACTACAGCGCTGGTCGTAACCGGTGCGAGTGATCCTGAATTCCTGCGCAGCGTTTCGACCTTTGCCACCGAGGCGCGGTTCGTTCCGGCGCAAATCGATGGCTGCAACGTCATCAGCAGATACAACCTGACGGTGAGACCGCGGGGCTGATCGAGCGTCATTTATGGAGGCCATCCGGGCTCACCGGCCGGCCCGATCCCATAATCGCTGGTCCCATGAATTTCAGGTCGATTTTCCCCGTCGTGATGGCAATGGTCGTCGCGACTCCGCTTGCCGCGCAGGACGTCCTCATAGAGGTCGTCGAGCTGTCCACTGGCAAACCGATTGTCGGAGCCAGTGTGCTGCTGCTCGACGATCACGGCAACAGCGTGCTCGGGAACTTCAGCGATCAGGGCGGACACACGGTGCTTCATGCGCCGGGCAGCGGCGCTTACGTCCTGCGCGTGGACAAGGTCGGTTACGACACCTGGAATTCAGTTTTGCTGCACGTGACGGGCTCGCCGATTCACGTCCGCGCAGGGGTCGAGCCGACCCGCAATCCGCCGACTGTCGTCGCTCGCAGCGAGACTTCCTGCCAGCAGCTCGGCGCTCCTGGCAATCCGGCTGGCGATCTGTGGGTCGAAATCCGGAAGGCCCTGACCGCAAGCGCGATGACGGAGGCGAAGGGTCTCGTCGCGATGGATGTCGATCTTTACGAGCGAGCCCTGGACCGGGATCTGGCAGTTGTCAGCGAGCGAACTGAGCAGCGGCTGCACATAGGCAGAAGGCCGCCGGTCGGGATATCGTGGGATCAAGTCGACTCAGCACGCCGCAGCGCTGTGGCGGGTGGCGAGGTTTACCGCGCTCCGGACGCCGCGTTGCTGGTGTCAGATCAATTCGTGAAGTCACACTGCTACGCGGCGATTCGCGGCTATGGTCCCGAGATCGGCCTCACTGGGCTCGAGTTCAAGCCGGCGCGGATCGGATTTCAGCCGGAGCTGACGGGAGTGCTCTGGCTCGATCCAAAGTCGAATCTGCTTCGGTCAGTCAATTTCGATTACGTCAATTTGCCGATTCCGTTGCGCATTGCACGGACGAACGGACGCGTGGAGTTTCAGCAACTTCCCGGCGGCGAGTGGATCGTGCCGAGATGGTACATCCGGATGCCGCGAGTAGCGCAAGTTGCATCGCCGGATCCCGGCTCTCCGGGCACGGTGCGCGACACTCTTATCGGATACCAGGAAGTTGGCGGCGCGGCGCGTCCTGCAGGCACCGCCGCGCCAGCGAATGCGATCGGTACGATCGCGTCCACTGCGACAGCGCCCGCGGCTCCGGGCGCGTCATCTACTGTGGCGACGCAGAGCGATTCTGCGAACGGCGCAGCGGGTCCGCCTGCTGCTCAGTCCGTAATTACGGGCATCGTATATGACAGCACCACGTCGCGCCCACTCGGCGGCGTCGAAGTTTCGACAGGTGGTGGTCGATTCAAGACCGTGACTGGCGCCGGTGGGCATTACGCGCTCGCTGTCGATGGCGCGATCTCGGACTCGATCGTCTTCGAGCATCCAAGGCTCCGGCTCTATCACGTCGCCGACAGAGTGCAGAGCATTTCATTGCCGGCTGGCTCACATGGTGAGGCAAACGTTCTCGTTCCTTCGTACGGAACGATTCGCCGGACTTTGTGCGGACAGAACGAGACGGGTACGGAAGCACAGGGCATCGCGGCTGGCTACGTACGGGACGCCTCCGGGAATCCGGTTCCACGCGCGCACGTCTGGGCGACCTGGCGGATATTGTGGGTCGAGCAGAATGGGAAACTGGTGTCGACGAATCAGCAGCGCATTGTCGAGACCGACAGCGGAAGTGACGGGTCCTATCTGATGTGCGGCTTCACGCGTGGCGCGCAGATCACGGCAAAGGTCGGTATCGCGGGCCGCAGCACTGTGGAAGAGAAAGTCGTTCTGCCATCGAACATGGTGCTCGAGCACGACTTCCATGTAGGGTCGCGCTAGCTGCAGTCAGCGCCTTTTCGTAGGGTCGTGCTAGCAGCAGTCAGCGCCTTTTCCCGTCGTCGCGATGGCAAACCATATCGACCACGACCGCGGAAGCAAGAATGAGGACTGCGTCTTCGCCATCGGCGACGTCGATTCCGTAAGTATCCGTCCATGTAAACCATTTCTTGGACACGGTGGCGACGTTGCGATCGCTGCGCGTAAACACGTACTCGTGGTCAAGAAAATCCCCCTCCGCTTCGAGGTCGTCGGGACCGGGCACGTCGACGGTGAAGCGATGATGGATGAACGTGAACAGCTCGCGCTTCACTTCGGCCAGCATCTGGTCGCCTCGCCATAGCTCGTAGGTCGGTCCCCAGTTCAAAAGCTTTTGCTCTATGTAGACGAGCTCTTTCCCGTTCATGTCCTGGAACGAGAGCTTGTCGCCGAAGCTCAGAGCTTTGCCGTCCACGAAATAGGCATCGTTGCCCTGTTCATCCTTGATCGTGAAGTCGTCGCCCCAGGAGAGGAGCTTTTGCTTCATCACGTAGCGCATAGTCGAGTCTGAGTCTCTACTGTGGAATCTCCCTCTGCAACACCCGAAAGTACTGGGTCCACGGACCAACCGCTTCCGTGTATTCCCTGGCCATCGTTCTCGTGATCTGCGCCACGTGCGAAACGTCGTGCACGACCCACGTTGCGAGCAGCTGTCGCAGCGTCACCGTTCCGAGTTCCGGATGCTCTCCCGTCAGCTCCAGATCTTTTTCCTTGAGATTCCAGCCGCGAAGCGTGGCGACGTTTCCGGCGCGTAGAGTCTCGAACTCCTCGAGCCGCTCCCGCACCGTGCGATCCGTCTTGAGCTCGGCGAATCGATCGAATGGCTCGAACCGACGGTAACTCTCCTGCTTTAGAATGATCCGGGCGCGTGGAATCCAGTCCGTTCTCTCGCCGTGGATGAGGTGACCAAGGATTTCACTCGGGCTCCAGGCCTCAGGTGATTCCCTGGCATCGATCCATCCGTGCGGCAGATCCTCGAGCAGCACGGAGAGAACCCGTGGCGTTCTCTCCAGAACGGGAATGCCATCCTCCAGCCGGAACTCCATCCTGGTCTCCTTGACTGCCCACCGGAATCATACGCTGTGGGGCGTCGATGAACTACTTTTCGCATGTCAAACCATTCGCGGCTGGCTTCTCGCCGGCAATCAACTTCAGGAGCACTGATGTCCGCACGATCTTTCGTGGCTTTCGTCGTTCCCGTCGCTCTCGCATTCGTTGTCGCCCCGTCGCCCGCGTACTCACAGGGCGCACCTGCGGGACGCCAATCAACGACCGGGACAATTCCCGAGCGACCTGTGCGCCGCGACATCCCGATGACGCGAATGATCCAGCGCGCGTTCGCCGCTGGCACTCGCGACTCTACGGGAAGGCCGGGCCGGAACTATTGGCAGCTCTGGACCGATTACAAGATCACCGCGAGTCTCGATCCCACGACGTCAGAAATCACGGGGCGCGAGACCGTCACCATTCGGAACAACAGCGATTCGGCAATGCACGCGATCGTGCTCCGTCTCGATCAGAACTTCTTCAGGCCGGACGTGCCGAGGGAGGAGCCCGCGAGCGAGCTCACCGACGGGATGCAGATTACGCGGCTCGTTGCCAACGGTCAGACGCTAGACATCGGCGACACCGTCGGTGCGGCGATTCCCGGAACTCGGCGACGCACCACGCCATTGTCGACGATTCTCAAGACCACCTCGGCGCGAATTCCGCTGGCAACTCCGATCGCGGCGCACAGCAGCGGAACTCTCGAAGCCGATTGGCATTTCCGCGTGCCTCGGGTGGACAACGGACGTGGCGACAGAATGGGACGCTGGGCCGATTCGCTCTATCAGGTGGGACAGTGGTATCCGCGCGTCGCGGTGTTCGACGACCTTCGTGGTTGGGATACCGAGCCTTACCTTGGAGCTGCCGAGTTCTATAACAATTACGGGCACTTCGATGTGAGTATCGAAGTTCCGGCGGGTTGGATAGTCGGCGCGACGGGCGTACTGCAGAATCCCACCGAAGTTCTCACGCCGACTGCGCGCGAACGCCTGTCGCACGTCCTGGAATCCGATTCAGTCCGAACCATAGTCTCGGCAGCCGAGCGCGGTCCAGGCAAATCGACCGCAGCGGGAAGTCATCTCGTATGGCATTTCGTCGCCGACACGGTTGGCGACGTAGCGTGGGCCACTTCGAACCAGTTCGTATGGGATGCGACGCGCGCGACGATTCCTGGTCGCGGTCCGGTGCCAATCAACATCATGTACCTTCCCGGTCACGCCCAGCAGTACGCGCAGGGCGGACCCGTCGTGAGACACGCCCTCGAGTTTTACTCGAAGCTCTGGATGCCGTTCGTGTATCCACAGATCACGATGGTTGATGGGCCAGAGCTGGGAATGGAATACCCGATGTTCATCATGTCGGCAGTGTTCGCGTCCGACCATGAAACAGGGCACCAGTGGTGGCCGATGATGGTTGGCGTCAACGAGACGTGGTACGGATTCATGGACGAAGGATTCAACCAGTACATGAACATTCTCTCCGACGCAGACTACGCGCATCAGATTCCCAAGCTCGATAGCATCGGCATGAGCTACGGCCGCATCAGCGGTAATGAGCTCGAGGCGCCCCTCATGTGGGACGAGAATTACGCCGGTCCGCTCTACTCGTTCGCTGCCTATGGGAAGGCTCCGATGATGCTGTCGTCGCTGGGTGGAATCGTCGGCGACACCGCAGTGCAACGGGCGATGAGTGAGTACGCGAAGGCGTGGAAGTTCAAGCATCCATCGCCGTGGGACTACGCGTTCTTCATGAGCAACGCACTGCACCAGGATCTCGGCTGGTTCTGGTACTACTGGCTCTTCACGACGGAATCGAGCGATGGATCGATCCAGAACGTCAGAACGTCGGGCAACCGTACGATCGTCACGGTCCGCCAAGACGGGCAGATGCCATCACCGGTGGTCCTCAAGATCGAATTCGCGCCCGGTGCGGCAGCGCCGAGGGCAGCGCCAAATGCGACCTTCCCCGATGCGAACACCGCGATCGTCACGTATCCAGCTTCGGTCTGGTTTTCTGGAAGCCGGACTTTCGACGCGGTCATGGATTTTGGCGGCCGCCCGATTACAAGAGTGACATTGGATCCTGACGGAAGATTCCCCGATCGTAACCCCAGCGACAACGTATGGCCGCGAGCCGCTGCGGCTCCAGGCTCGGGGCAGTGAGATAACCGATGAACATGCGCACAGGGAAAATCGGAATTACGCTCACAGGTATGCTACGCCCCGCCGGAAAGATCGGGTTTGTGCTTTCGCTTGTCGCGGGTGCTGCAGTATCCGCGTCATCACAGCCGGCACCTGAGCGGCTCACCGCCGCGGATTACGCGCGGGCCGAGAAATTCCTTCGGAACAACGTGATGCCGCTGGTATCGGGTTTCGGGGTGCAGCCTTCGTGGCTGGGTGGCGATCGGTTCTGGTATCGTAGCAGTCGTGCAGGCGGTGTGGATCTCGTCGTCGTCGATCCGACGCGCGCGCTCAGAAGCGTGTGCAGCTCGGAGACGGAACGGTGCGGCGCGGCGATCGATGCCAACGAGCTGTCTCGCGCTCGAGCGGAATTTGGGCAGCGGCCGGTCCGCGCTGCTCCCGAGATAGTTTCGCCCGACGGAAAGCGCGCTGCTTTCATTCGCGCGAACAACCTCTGGGTGCGGGACGTCGCAACCGCCCGCGAGACCCAGCTCACCACCGACGGCGTCAAGGATTTCGGCTACGCCACCGACAACGCCGGCTGGATCAGGAGCGATCGCCCCATTCTCGTGTGGTCTCCGGATTCGCGGAGGATCGCGACTTTTCAGCAGGACCAGCGCGGCGTTGGTGAGATGTATCTGGTGAGCACGCGGATCGGGCATCCCACGCTCGAGGAGTGGAAGTATCCGCTCCCGGGCGACAGCATCGTCACGACCATCCAGCGCGTGATCATCGACGTGGATGCGCCGCGGGTGATTCGACTCCAGATGCCGGCCGACCAGCATCGCTCGACGCTTTGCGACCACATCATCTGCCGCGGGGACGAAGGCTGGACCGACGTACAATGGTATCCCGATGGATCGCACGTCGCCTTCGTATCGACTTCGCGCGATCACAAGCATGAGGTTGTGCGCGTGGCGGATGCCTCAACGGGAGCGGTGCGCGACGTGATGCACGAAGATGTCGCGACGCAGTACGAATCCGGCAACGGGATGGCCAACTGGCGAGTTCTCCCTGCGACGAACGAGCTGATCTGGTTTTCCGAGCGCGACGACTGGGGCCAGTTGTACCTCTACGACCTTACGACCGGACAACTGAAGAACAAGATCACGACGGGCCAGGGCGACGTCGCCGAGCTGCTGCGAGTGGACGAGAAGAACCGGATGCTCTACTTCGTCGGGAATGGAAAGGAGCCGGGACGCGATCCCTACTTCCGTCATTTCTATAAGGTCGGAATGAACGGCAGGGGTTTGACGCTTCTCACTCCCGAAGATGCCGATCACGACATCGCGCTTTCTCCAACTGGCCGCTACTTCGTCGATACCTATTCTCGACCGGAGGTCCCGCAGACATCGGTGCTGCGCGATCTCAATGGCAAGGTGGTTCTCGCGCTTGAGAAGGTGGACATCTCGCGTCTGCTTGCCACGGGCTGGAAGCCGCCGCAGCCGATCACTGTCAAAGCGCGGGATGGCAAGACCGATCTCTACGGTCTGATGTACACGCCCACGAATCTCGATTCCACAAAGAAGTACCCGATCATCAACCACATCTATCCGGGACCTCAGACCGGAAGCGTCGGCAGCCGCAGCTTTTCGCCCGCGCGCGGCGATGCGCAGGCACTCGCGGAGCTGGGCTTCGTCGTGGTGGAGATCGACGGGATGGGAACTCCGTGGCGATCGAAATCCTTTCACGATGCGTATTACGCGCGGATGGGTGACAACACGCTGCCGGACCAGGTGGCGGGAATGAAGGAGCTGGCGCAGCGATACAAGTGGATCGACATCGATCGTGCGGGAATCTACGGACACTCCGGCGGAGGATTTGCCGCTGCCGATGCGATGTTCCGCTACCCGGATTTCTTCAAGGTCGGTATCTCGGAGGCAGGGAACCACGACCAACGCGAATACGAGGACGACTGGGGCGAGCGCTACCAGGGCCTGCTAGTACGATCGGCGGACGGAAGCGACAGCTACGCGCCCGAAGCAAACGAGGTCTATGCCAAAAATCTGAAGGGGAAACTTCTCCTCGCGCACGGAACGATGGACAACAACGTTCCGCCGTACAACACGCTGCTGGTGGTGAACGCCTTGATTGCGGCGAACAAGGATTTCGATTTGATCCTGTTGCCGAATCGCACCCACGGTTTTGGGAACGAGCCGTACATGGTGCGTCGACGGTGGGATTATTTCGTTAAGAATCTTCTCGGCGCGGAGCCGCCGGTTGAATATCAAATCGGGCAGGCGCGCAGGTGAGGCGGGAAGCGGGAAGCGGGAAGCGGGAAGCGGGAAGCGGGAAGCGGGGAGCGGTGCTCGAACGGCGCGACGCGAGAGGCGGTAGCAGGTACCAGGTACCTGGTGCCGTCGTTCTCCTGCTAGCCATCGCGTTCGTCCCTTCGATCGCAGCGTCTCAGGTCGACACCGCCAAACCGGTTTTCACCCACGCAGATACCATCCGCGGCTCGAACACCCCCGAGCGAGCGTGGTGGGACGCGTCGTTTTACGACCTGCACGTGACCGTGAATCCGGTTGACAGCAGCATCACCGGTTACAACGCGATTACTTACCGCGTGCTCAAACCCGCGCGCGAGATGCAGATCGATCTCCAGATGCCGCTCGTCGTCGACAGCATCGTTCAGGACGGCACCGAGCTCGGCGCCCGGCGAGATGGCAACGCTTTTTTCGTGCAGCTGATCGGGCCGCAACCAATCGGCTCGAAGAAAAAAATCTCCGTCTACTACCATGGCAAACCGATCGTCGCCATCAGACCGCCGTGGGACGGCGGATTCATTTGGGCGCGCGACAGTCTCGCGCGGCTCTGGATCGCAACAGCGAACGAGGGGCTCGGAGCGAGTGCGTGGTGGCCGAACAAGGACATCTACTCCGACGAACCCGACAGCCAGCGAATCGCGATCACGATACCCAGCTCTTTGATCGATGTGTCGAACGGACGCTTGCGCGGGAGCGGGCTCGAAGCTCGAATCTTGGACGTCATTCCCAGTGAACCGAATACACTGCCGGCGTCGCAGTTTTGGAAGACCTATGAATGGTTCGTCCGGAACCCAATCAACAACTACGACGTCGCGGTCAACGCCGGGCACTACGCGCACTTCAGCGACGTATACAACGGAGAGAAGGGCAAGCTCACTCTCGACTTCTGGCCCCTCGACTACCACGTCGACACTGCCAAAGTACAGTTTCAGCAAGTGAAGCCTATGCTGAAGTGCTTCGAGAGCTGGTTCGGACCGTACCCGTGGTACGAGGACGGTTACAAGCTCGTCGAGACGCCGCACCTCGGAATGGAGCACCAGAGCGCCGTCGCCTACGGCAATCACTACAAGAACGGCTACCTCGGCAGAGATCGGTCAGCGACCGGTCACGGTCTCCTCTGGGATTTCATCATCGTCCACGAGAGTGCGCACGAATGGTTCGGCAACAACATCACGATGAAGGATGCCGCCGACATGTGGATCCACGAGAGCTTCGCGACTTATGCCGAGGGTCTGTTCACCGAGTGCACTCAGGGAAAAAAGGCAGGGGCTGAGTACACCATCGGTCAGAGAAAACTGATTAGAAACGACGAGCCGATAGTCGGCGTTTACGGGGTGAATCACGAAGGGTCAGGCGACATGTACGACAAGGGCGCCAACATGCTCCTGATCATTCGCCAGTTGGTGGACGACGACACGCGCTGGCGTGGAATCCTGCGTGGACTCAACAAGACCTTCTGGCACCAGACTGTGACTGGCAAGCAAGTCGAGGATTATATCAGCGCACACTCGGGCCGGGACCTGAGCAAGGTGTTCGATCAGTACCTGCGGACCACGAAAATCCCGGTGCTGGAGTACAAGCTTCAGGGCCGGCAGTTGTCCTATCGCTGGAGCAACGTCGTGCCGGGATTCGCGATGCCGCTGCGAGTCATGACATCGCCCACGGCAACTGCCTGGATTCGCCCGACTGAGACTTGGAAAACCACTTCCGTGCGACTGAGCCGGCCCGAGGATTTTCGCGTCGACAAGAATTTCTACGTCTTCGCGAAGGACGTCCTCAGGCCGCCCACGGATTCGGTCAGCGGCCGTAGCGGCCGATAATCTCCGCTGTCGCAAGCTTGTTGGCGTTCAGATTGAACCCGATGAACGCCGCGGTCGCATTTCCCGGCGCGTCGATTCTGTCGATCTTGAGCGCGAACACCTTTACGTGATAGTGATGCGGCGCGTCGCCCGCGGGCGGGCACGGACCGCCGTACCCGCGAGTTCCGAAGTCCGTCGTTCCCTGTACGCTGCCCCTCGGCGCATTGCGGCCGTTGCCAGCGCCTGCCGCCAGCGACGTCGTATTCGCCGGGATATTGTACATCACCCAGTGCCACCATCCGCTGCCGGTCGGAGCATCCGGATCGTAGATCGTGACCGCGAAAGATTTGGTGCCGGCCGGCGCGTTAAACCATTCGAGGGACGGCGAGATGTTCTGGCCGCTGCAGCCCATTCCGTTGTAGACGTGTGACGCCGCGATTCGACCGCGTGACAAAAGGTCCGGCGCTCTCAGCGTGAACGTTCCGTTCCGGCGCGGCAGGGGCTGCGCTCTCGGCATCGGTGGATTGCTTCGCTGTGCGATCGCACCGGGCGCGCTGGCAACCGCGAGCCCGATGACTGCGAGCGACAGGTATCGAAGTCTGATTGGTCCCATCATGAATGTCTCCTCTCAGTTGCGATGTGGTGCTATCTCCAGACTGCCAGAATAATTCCAGCGAGTACGAAGGATACGAGGTTGTACATCGAGTCGATGAACCATAGCTGTTTCGGCTTTCCGGAAAAAATTGCGGTTGCGTAGCTGGTCGAAGCGGCAAAGCCGAGCCAGGAGAAGAAGCCGAACAGCGCACCGTGCGCGGCGCTCATTGGAATTACAGCGGAGAGATGCGCGATGAACAGCCCCATTACAGACGCGATGAGCAGCGAGGTAATGAAGGCGCTGATGTACAGCAGCGTCATGTTGGCCGCCGCGGCCTCGGCGCGCATCTGCTCCTCGGTTCTGCCCTGAAGCGCGATCCAGCGTTTCATGAACAAAAGTGGAGAGTACCACAATCCGCCGAGCACAAAGATGACTATTGCGGCGACGAGCACGGCAAGAAAGTTCGCTGGCGGGTAGTTCATCGGACGCCTCCGTCGGTTTGGTTGGCCGGGTGGGCCGCCGTGAATCTACGACCTCCTGGCCAACTGCGCAGTGGATGCGAACCTCGGTATCCGCGGCGAAGCACCGGCCGCGGGTCGGGGCGGCTCTCGCTACCTGCCGATTCGCGCCCGTGCCTCCCTCGCCCTCGCGGCAAACGCACACGCGTCGCTCGGAGAGAAGCTCTCCATGAGGGGAGTCTTTCCAATTTCCACGTCGTGAAACACCTCTTCGCCATTGGCGCGAATCAGGAAAAGGCGCCCGTCATCGTAACGCGCATCACTCAGATCGCGCAGATGGTAGGCAATTCCGTGATCGAACAGGGGCACGAGGGCGCCGAGCGTCATGCGCGCGAAAAATCGGGAGACGTCGCTCTTGATTGTGTCCGTCGCCTCTCGCGAATTCATCTGCGCGAGTCCGCGATCCGTCATTTGTGCGACGATGGTGGTGTCCATGAGCAGGAGCGCGGCTTTACCATCGGTGCTGACGATCGCAAAGCGAGCGTGATCGGCGCTTTGTCTGTCGACGATGTGCGCGACCGAATCGGGGACGTGGACGCTGACGCGGACGGTGTTAGAGTCCTGGGCGGTGAGCGGGGCAGTTAGTGCTATGAAGAAGAGAAATCCCAGGACCACGCTCGAGAGCGGAAGCCATGTGTGGGCGCGACGGATAGGAAGGATGATTTCCAATGGTGCTCCAAAAAAAGATCTTCCTGCCCTACGCCCCCGACCGATTGAAGTTTCGCCCGGGTCGGAGTGGCGGCTTCATTTTGAGCCGCGAATACGGGAAGGGACTGCCCGACCCGTTTTACGCCGTGCGACTAGTCCTGATATACGCTCGGAAACTCTTTCTTGAGCGCGGCGATCTTTGGCAGATCGTTGATCACGATGTAGAGCTGATCGGGGTGCTGGGCCAGGTAATGCTGGTGATATTCCTCGGCGGGATAGAAACCTCCGAGCTTCGCGACCTGCGTAACTATCGGACGGGAAAACGTCTTCGCCGCCGTCAGCTGCCTGATGTAGCTGTCCGCAACCTGCTCCTGTTGCGCATTCCGGTAAAAGATCGCTGACCGGTACTGAGTACCGCGATCGGGCCCCTGACGATTGAGCTGCGTGGGATCGTGCGCGACCGAGAAGAAAATCTGGAGGAGCTTGCCGTAGGAGACCTGCGAAGGATCGTAGATCACTTCGACCGATTCGGCATGTCCGGTCTCTCCAGTGCTCACCTGTTCGTACGACGGAGCTGCGACAGTTCCTCCGGCGTATCCGGAAATCGCAGTCTTCACACCCTTCACATGGTCGAACACTGCTTCGACTCCCCAGAAACAGCCCCCAGCGAAGACGGCTGTGTCTTGAGCCGCACCCGAAACGAGCTCGGTCCCGACGGCTGGGATTGCCAGCGGACCGTTCGTGGGTGCCGGTGAGCTTCCGGTGAGCTTTGCGCCGAGAAAAAGAAGCGCCAGGGGAATTGCAACCAGTGCAGCGGCGTAATTCGGGATTGTGCGGCTCATCGTTGGTTCTCGGCGAAAATGTGCGATAGCCAGGGAAACATCACTCTATATAAGACTGAAAAGGACGCCGGATTGTTCCCCTTCGGGACTCACCGGCCTTCGCTGATTCCGCCGCTGAATGCCACCACTATCTGGCGCCGATAAGTGATGGTGATGCTCGACGATATATCTTCTGTGCGGGCGGTTCCACCGGACCGGGTGGTGCGTGGCCCGGTTACCTCGTAAATCGGCTGGCCATCGATCGCGCGATGCGAGTGGCCGAGCACTTCTTCGACGTCGGCGCGGGGAAGCCCGATTTTGATGCCGCGGTCAGTAACCACCTGTCGCGGGCTGACCGAGAGCGGACTGCATTTTCCAGCGAGCCCCGGTTTCCGCGATGCCGGCGCCAGATCGAAATCGGTCAGAGCGCTGTCGGCCGTTTCGTCGCCGTAGAACGCCAGAATCATGTGCGGAGCGGGGCCGCTTAGGACATAACAGCGAACGAGCGCGGGCACGCTCGTATCCTCGGCGTCTCCCTTTCCGCCAAGGATGCGCGCGACGCTCGAGAACTCGGCTCGTCGCGGGCCGGGAACATCGAACTCGATTCGATGCGACCCGACCGTCAGGTAGCGGAGGACCGGTGTCGCAGCGGGCGGAGTACCGGAGGCGGGAAGCGCGAGAAACGAGAGCAACGCAGTGCCAGGCAGAAGCCGCATCTAAAATCCCAATCAGAAATTGTGAGGGCCGTCGCAGGTTGTCTCGGATTCGGCCCGAGGCATGGCCATCGTCGGTATTTTCCGATCAGGCCGTCGTTCGCGGATAATCATAATACCCGTGCAACCTGGATTCAGGTGAAAATGGGTGGCAACCGCTGCTCGCTCGCTCTCCGAAACGGATAGCTCCGCGCGAGGCGCTCCTCGAGCGCTGGATCGGGCATGTTCTTCCCGATCAAGTAGGTCCAGTCGATGTCGACGAACTCGCTGTTCCGCCACATCCCGATTCCCACCTGCCGGTCGAGGTCGAGTTCGTACTTGGACGCCGTTGAAAGACTTTGCAGGGCGTCCATGGCTCGATCGCGGAATTCCCTGGCCAGCGGCAGAATGAGGAATCCGCAGCCGGTCCGAGCCGACGCCATTCTGAAGGGCAGCTCGAACCGATCGCCGCGCACCGCTTCGAGCGCGAGGCGCACCTGCTCTTTCAGCGCGCGCAGCTCGTGCCTGTCCAGACGACCCATCTCCGAGAGAATCTCGTAGCAATCCGTGTCGGCGTAGTCGCTTTCCTGCGTGATGATGCTCGTCGCCAGGCTGTCCAGCACGAAGGAGAATTCGCATGCAGTCGGTCCGCCACGCGCTCGGGCGGCGCGCTCGAACCGCTCGTCGGGCTGCGACGAATAATCCTCGAGCAGAAATTGACCGATGAGCGCTGCCTCGCTCACCGCGGTGGCCTGCGGATCCCAGTTGATCAGGATGTCGCGCCTGAACTCGAAGTAATCCACCAGCTCCGCCGGCGTCACGAAATGGCTCGCGATCTGGAAGTAGTCGAGGTCGCGAAGGATGTGGACGAATCCGCCCTTCTTGTTCTTCTTGAACCGTGCCGCCCGAAATGCTCGCGACTTCGCGGGCACGCGATAGACGATCACGCTCACGAGCAGCTCCGGCTCCTTGGGCGTCACGAGCACACGATGGCCGTAGCTGTTGACGAGAGAAAGCCCCATGTAGCTCGCGAGGAGATCGCGTGTGCGCTGGATCTGTTTCGCCCCGCGTCGAACGACGTGGTTCACCACCCATTTTTCCAGATCACCAAGCCGCGATGCGACCTTCTGCTCCCGCTCCATCAGCTGGAAGATGAATCCGATCTCATCCATCATGAGGATCTGATCCGCGAGCCCGACGTCGTCGGGCGAAACGACCGGCAGCTGGATAGTCGAGAACGAAAACGCTCTCAGAAATACGTTGGCGTTCTGCTGGGCAATGAAATCCTGCAGGAGGGTTGAAGGCCCCGGGCTACTCTCTTTCACGCGCGGTCGTCGCGAATTCCGGGTGATTCATTCGGAGTAGTTAGCAGTGAACCCTGAACTGCCGCAAGCCTTCGCTAGAAGCGTTTCGGCCGCCATTCCCAAGCGAGGAGCAATGCAGCTCCCACAACCGCTGTGAGGACGCAAAACATGTAGACCACGCGCACGGTGACGAGGCCGTAGAACGGATTCGCCACCGAGAAGGGCAGAAAAGGACGCACGTCCGGGTACATCACGCCGTTGATCAGCACGTGCAGCAGACCGCCGAAGATTCCACTTGGCACCCCGACCCATAATCGGTACTCGGCAGCCAGCGCCTCGCGGACGACGTCTCGCGGGCGCGCCAATCTCACACCGACCCGCGAGACGATGAGTCCGCAAAGGAGTCCAACGAGCCCGCCAATCAGGAAGGTGTGCATCTCACGATGCACTGGATACTCCCCCCGCAGCTGGAAGAACCCGGGCTCGATGTCGATTACCACCTGCGCCAGCGAATACGCCGCCATCGAGAACTGCTGTGGCGCTGCCGCCTTTACGAGAAGGCCAGGACCGAGATGAAAGGGAGTTGCCGGCATACAACTCCCAATTTACCCCGAGCCGCTAGAAATCCAGCCCGTGCAGGTATTCGAAATCGGTGCGTGCGCTCGCGAGCTCGTCCCGACCGTTCTCCTGCTCGACGTAGGTGGGTTTCTTGTCGAGATCGGGCACGGCAGCCAGGAATTTTCTGAAGTCGAAGGTACCGGTGCCAAGCTCGGTATCGCTGGAACGATCGGGCAGGGCGTCCTTTAGATGGAACGCCCAGTAGCGATCCTTGTACTGCGCGAGGTATTTCATCGGGTCGCCGCCGCCGAGGACCATGTTTCCGACATCGAGCTGGAGTCGGACCACGGACGGGTCGAGGCGCTTGATGAAGACGTCGTACGGGATCTGTCCGTCAATCGGCTTCATGTGCTCGGATTCGTTGTGGAACGCGAGCCATACACCTGCTCGCCGCGCCGTCGCACCCGCGGTGTTGAAGTGATCAGCCCACTCCTTCCAGTCGTCGAGGGTCATGCCCAGGTCGGCGCCAAGGCTCGGGACGATGAGGTACTGGTGTCCGAGATATTTCGCGGTGTCGAGACTACGGTCCCAGCCAATCAGGATTGTCTCGGGCGATATGTGCGCCGATGGCGCGCGCAATCCTTCGTTGGCGAGCGTGGTCCGCAGCTGCTGGGGAGTGCGACCGAAATTCCCGAATGACCAGAGGACTTCCACATCCTTGTACCCAATCGCGCTGACGGCAGCGAGGGTTCTGTCGGGGTCGGCGGCCATCGCTTTCCGAACCGAGAAAAGCTCGAGTCCGATGCGATCGAGTCTTCGAGCCGCGCCGGGCGGCGCTGCGCGATCCCGCGCGAATGCGTGGCGTGAAGAAGCTGCGATGCCCAGGCCCGCGGCGGTCACTGATTGGACGAAATCTCGTCGGTTCATGGTCTTTGATCGGTGAAGGATTCTGTGGATCGGAATGCCGCGACGCAGCAAATCACAGAGGCGACGCGGGACGGCTCGAGCATCCAATTAGCACCCAAAACACAACGATGTACATGGTATTCCGCGAAAAGCTGAAGTCCCTGGAAATGACCGCTCCCCGGGTTACGGGAAGTGGCTGGCAGGAGTCGATTGAGACTATTCCGACCTGTGGTCCGATTTCCGGACAACTCTTTCCTGCGTAGATATGGCTCTCGACATTTCGCTCGACGACTGGAAATCAGGTTGGCCAGACGCGCTGGCCTTTGCGCTGGGCCTGGCCGTTGCGCGGTGGGCTGGATGGAACACCGGAGATCTCGTCTGGAGTCTCTGGCTCTCCAGTCTGGTCGTCGGCTACTCGACGATCGTTTGGGCAATCTGCCAGCCGGCAATCGAACTGACGCGCGCTTCCTGGCGCGACACGGCGCTGACAGCCGCCAACCCGGGCGCTCCCGTGCGTCTCTCGCTACTCATCGCTGCTGTCGCACTTTTTTTTCTCGCCTTCTTCACCGTCCACTTCGGCGGGTTCCACTACGTGCACTCGCAGATTCTGCTATCGTTTTTCCCGATCACGCTCCCCGGCGGCTCGGCGCGGGTCGGTCACACGGTAATGGCCACCTACATCGAAGTTGCGCGACGCTACTGGATTTTCCTGCCTTCGGCTTTTCTTTCGCACCGCGCCGCATTCTTGAAGAGGCCTCTTTTCGCGGGCGGCTTTTCCGCGACGTCCATCGCCGGGCCAAACGGGTTCGGCAGTTTGATGACCGATCCCTACCGAAACGTGATGCGGATGCACGCGTTGATTTTCTTCTTCTTCATCGCGCACTTCGCGGGCCTCGAAAACTTCGTAGTTTACGCCGTGGTTTACGCGGTTTATTTCTTTCCCTGGCGGCTCGTGCATCGTACTCAGCGCGCGCGTGCCACATCTCTTTCCGCGACGAGTAATTCATGACGAACGACCACGGTTCCGGCCGCACCGGGTGGGTGAGTCTCGTTCTGCGTGACGTGCATTTCTGGGTTCCCGTCGTGGTCCTCGCAGTCGGCCTCCTCGTTCTGCGCTGGATTTCTTGAGCGCCATCCCGGCCGAAACTTCGGCGGCGGCAGGCGCTCTACGTCCGTTGGACCCTGCTCGGATCCGAACATTGCAGGGAGCGGGAATGCTTTGCGGTCTCACCGCCGGTGCGTGGCTCGGCGCCGCCGAGGCGCCGACGAAACTCGTCACTCTAGGACTTTCGCCGGTGGTGATCTCGCTCAGCATGGTAATCGGCGTGTTTCTGGCGAGGTGGACGCTCCCCGCACTGATCCAGGGCACTTCATACATCGCCGCAGACCTGCGTCAGGCTCCGCACCTCATAGTGTGGGCGGTGCTCGCCGGCTGTTTGTGGGCAGTCGCGAATACGCTCACGATATTCGCCGTCCGAAACGTCGGGCTGAGCATCGCATTCCCGCTCTGGAACAGCAACAGCCTGCTCGGGATCGTCTGGGGGATTCTTTTTTTCCAGGAGCTTCGCGGCGCGGACTGGCGTCGCTGGGCGGGCGTGCTCGGTGGCGCGCTCTTGATGTTCGCCGGCGCCACCGCGCTGGCGCTCGCGTCGGCGGCGCAGGTACCACCGCGCGACGCATTGCGTGGTGTCGTCGCGGCTCTCTCCGCCGGGGTTTTGTGGGGAACGATGTACATCCCCTACCGAAAAGCGTACCTCACCGGAATGAGCCCGCTTTCGTTCATCACGTTCTTCACGGTTGGCGAGCTTGGAATGATGATCGCTCTCGCGCTGACGTACTCGGGGGGCAGTGCCCCTCTGTGGAGCCAGCTCTCCGGCGCACGTCACGTTCTGTTCTGGCTCCTTGCCGGAGGGTTCGTGTGGGTGGTCGGAGATCTGTTCCAGCAGTACGCCGTCAAGTACGCTGGAATCACCCGCGGGATTCCGCTCTCGAACACCAATCAGCTCTGGGGCTTGCTGTGGGGGATTCTCGTTTTCGGAGAGCTGCGCGGCGCGCCTCACGGAGTTCTGGCGCAGGTAATTGGCGGCTCTGTCGTGATGGCAATCGGGGCCGGAGTGATCGCGCTCTCGTCGGTTAGCAAGCAGGAGCACGCACACTGGCAGGACGCGGCCCTGCGCGAGGGCGACCGTTACGGAGTGGATCCCAAGTACACCGCGGCGCGGATTGCGGGCGAAGATGCGAGCGGCGCGGTCCGGCGGCGAAGCTGGATCGACTGGACGGTCGTGCTCGTGGCGCTCGCGATCATCATCGGTTTTGCCGTCGTCGCGCGTCCGCCGCAGATTGCGTTGCATATCGGCTGGGGCGTCACGTTGGTGATAGCGACGCTCGGAATGCTGGCCGCGGCGGGAACGTCGCTCTGGAGGAAGACCCGCTTCAACTGAGCATCGCACCCCTCGTGGATCTGCGGGCGAGCTACAGCGGCAGGGTTCGGCGGCGTACAGGCTGCCAGCCTAAGCTGCCAGCGACCAGCCTGAGGCGACCAGCGACCAGCTGCAAACAAGGAGACTTGTCGGCCTGGCATTCTGTCGTTCGAAGCTTTGGCTTTTCCTCGTGGCGCAAAGAGTGAGTTCTTCCGCACCTCAAACGCGAATACGAAAAGTCAAATGTGCCTGCAGCTGAATGCTGGCAGCTCCGGGCTGGCAGCAGGCAGCTCTAGCTGGTAGCGCTCTAGCTGGTAGCGCTCTAGCTGGTAGCGCTCTCGCTGGTAGCTCTCTCGCTGGTAGCTCTCTCGCTGGTAGCTCTCTGGTTGGTAGTTCACCCGTGGGCAGATCGACGCGACCCAGACGAGTACCGAAGCGCGCCAGAATCCGAACACCGAGCCGGCCGTCACCTTGCCGACGTGAAAGTATCCCAGCTTCTAACACGACAAATGCGACGACCGCGTACACAATGACCGGAGCGACCAGTCTCGCCTTGTCGCCCGCGCTCAGCTTCTTTGACGACTTCCCCATCAGGGGCGGTCAGGACCGGGTGGCAATACCAGGTCAGCGATCATCGATTGCCAGCGAGTCGAGCCTCAATCGTCTCCGTAATCCAGATCCTGCGGCCGCACCTGGCAGTGCTCTCCACAACCGAATCGGTATCGGTTGCGGGCAAACCATCTGTAGAAGAGATCGACCAGTGGCCGCACGAAAGGGATGCTGAACAGCCACGAAATCAATCTGCCCTTCGGCAGGACCTTGAGCAGCGCCTCGAGCGCGGCCGCGGCCTGCCACGTTTTCCCATCGCTCGTGCGCACGACCTGAACGGAATCGACATACGCCCGCGGCGGAATCCACGGAAAGCGTTGCCGGATTCCAGGTGTCTGCGACGGAATTATCTCGAGCTCGTGGTTGCGATCCCACTTCGTCAGCATCCTGACCATCTTGCCGCACACTTTGCAGTGGCCGTCATAAATGACTGTGTACCGGCGGCCAGGCGTCCCGATCGTCGGCGCCAAATGCTCGTGCGTCTCTTCTCCGGCGATGGTGAATCGAACTACCGGAACCGTCACGCCGACGCTTCCATTGCCCGGGATTGCGCAGAGGGTGCGTCGATGGCGATCTGAACGGGATGAGTGAGAGTCTGATGCACGCCGCACAGGCCCGCGGCTCGCACCGCGCGTGGCCATAGCTCAGGAGACAGGCTCGGCCATTCGAGTCCGACCTTCATCGACCCGACACGGTGCTGGCCCTCCGCGAATTTCCAGCTCACGCCGATCTTGAGATCGTCGGCGATGAGATTCTTGTTCGCGGCCCAGCTCTGCATCACCGAGAAAGTGCACATGCCGAGTGCGCTGGCGAGCATGTGAAAGGGCGAATACTGAAAGTCAGCGGTCGGTGCTTCGATCGTCAACTGGCCGACGGTGGCCTCGATCGAGAGAGATTCCTCCCCCGTGAGAGTGATCTTCATTTCCTCGCCCCTCTTTTCGCGCCAGATGGCTGCTGTTGGGTCAGGCAGTGAAGCGTGCCGAGTCCCCACACCAGATCCACGGAGTGTATGCCGATTACGGTGTGGCGCGGAAAGACTTCAGCAATGCCGTTGAGCGCCACGCGATCTGCCGGGTCGTTGAAGGTTGGTACAAGAACGACGCCATTGGCAACGTAGAAATTGGCGTAGCTCGCCGGCAATCGCTCTCCGTTCATGATGACCGGACGCGGGAACGGCACAGTCACGATGCGCAGCTCACGCTTTTCCGCCGCGAGCTGGAGCCGGCGCAGATTGTCGACTGAGCGGGCGTGGTTTTCGTCGGACGGGTCCTGCTCGTAGGCAAGGATCACCGTGTCGCGCGAGCTGAAGCGGGCGATGTCGTCTACGTGACCGTGGGTATCGTCACCCACTGCGCCCTCCCCGAGCCAGATCGTGTCGCTCACTCCCAAATATTCCGCGAACACCAGCTCGTATTCGCCGGCAGTCATTCCCGGGTTCCGGACCTGCTTGTCGGTGACCAGCCACTCTTCCGTGACGAGCATGAGGCCGGCGCCATTCACCTCGATGCCGCCTCCTTCGAGCACCAGTCGTTCGCCATTGTCCGGCCGCTTTGGTAGGACGCGCGGAAGTCCGGTGATGCGCTCTATCTCAGCGCCAATCAGAGCGTCCTGCGCGTAGTTGTCGTATTTCGCCCATCCATTGAATCCCCAGTTGACTAGCTCCACGACTCCATCCGCGCGCAGCACGCCGGTGGGCGCAGAATCGCGAAGCCAGACGCGATCGTTCCGAGCGAGGTGGACCCGGTAGCGCCCTTCTTTCACGCCGTGCGCACCAAGAAGGGCTCGCGCGTTCTTAGCCACCGCTTCATCGTGGCAAAGAATCTCGACACGATCGTACTCGCTCAACGCCCGCACGATCTCGGCGTACACCCACGGAATGGGTGCGAGCTTTCCTGGCCAGTCCAGCTCGTGGTGGGGCCACGCGATCCAGGTGGCGTCGTGCTTCTCCCATTCTGCGGGCATCCGTCGCCGGAGCGAGAGATCCATGGACAAAGCGCCGCTCCGTGTCGGAGCCGCGCCCTTCCGGGTCTTCGGCACTAGCGCGTGACCGGGACCATGTTGTTTCCCGCGCCCCGAGGGAAAAGCGATTTTGGAATCATAACGTGGACGCCGACGTTGCCATCGACCAGCTCCGTGACGTCGACGTCGCACGCGACACTCGTGAGCATATAAGCGTCGTCGTGTGAAAGCCCCTGCACGGTCATCAGAAAATCGACGGCTTGTCTTACTGCGATCTTCGTCGCCTGCACAAGATCCTTGTCCATTCCCATGGCGATCCAGTGCGTTGGCGTCTCGCCGCGCGGCCACGGGAAGTGGATGTCTTTTCGCACTATCACCCGGAAACGTCCGCGCAGCGATGTCTCGAGCGCCGTAATGTCCACCTCGCCGTTGCCCTGGCCCGCGTGTCCATCGCCGATCTCGAGAAGAGCACCGGGTGTATGGATCGGAATGTAGAGCGTGGTTCCCGCGACGAGCTCCTTGTTGTCGAGATTGCCGGCGTGGATGTCAGGTGGCGCGCTGCTTACTCTTCCCCTCGAAGCCGGAGGCGCGACACCGATGCTGCCGAAAAAAGGGTGCAGCGGGATGTCGACCCCGGGCGCGAAATGCGCGACCATGCGCGATGCGTCGAGAGGAATGATTCGCGTCTTCGAGTAAGGAAAATCCTCCGGTAGAAATCCGCGATTCACTCCGAAGCCGTTGTACGCGTACGGAATCGCGAGATCGATCTTTTCGATCTGCACCTCGAGGACATCGCCGGAGTCGGCGCCGTCGACATAGATCGGCCCGGTCAGGATGTGGCCACCGGGTCCTTTGTTGGTCACCGTGCTTGTGATTGCGCGCAGTGACTGTTCGACGTCGGCGGGTTTCACTCCCGCGGCCTCGAGCCGCTCAGGCGTAGACGTGATCAGCGTTCCGACGACGATCTCGTCGCCCGAACGAATGTGCATCACCGGCGGCGCGGCCGCGTCGTAGTATCCCCAGGCGACGGTCGTCGGCGTGGGCATTAGCGTGTGAACCGTAGACGATGTTTGTGCCGCGGCGCTGGCCGAGAGTCCAGCCAGCAAGGCGCTGCCAGCGCAGAACCAACCTAGCGCGCGGGTGTTCGCGGCAAGCGCGCTGGTGTTCGCCGCAAGCGCGCTGGTGTTCAGACACGCGCACCTAAGGGCGCCGAGCCCGACCCGCCGCATCAGCCTATGTACCGATGCAGGATCGGAGCGTACGCGTCGATGCGCCGGTCGCGGAGAAATGGCCAGTTGCGTCGCGTGCTCTCGATCAGAGACGTCTCGCACTTCGCAATCAATTCTGCCGGCTCCGTTCCAGCTTCGGTGAGAATTCTTCCGAACGGATCGCAGATGAAGGAGTGTCCGAAGAATTCGATTCCAGCAGTTCCCGGCTCGTCTTCGTGCCCGACCCGATTCGGTGCGGCGACGTACACGCCGTTCGCGATTGCGTGAGCGCGCTGCGCGGTGCGCCACGCGTCCACCTGCGCTTCGCCAAATTCCTTCTTCTCGGACGGATGCCAACCGATGGCGGTCGGATAAAAGAGGATGTCGGCGCCGAGCAGGCTCGTTATGCGTGCGGCCTCGGGATACCACTGGTCCCAGCAAATGAGCACGCCGACGTTCGCGTAGCGCGTTTTCCAGACGCGAAATCCGCTTTCGCCCTTGTGATCGCCATCGTCGGCGATGTGGGAGTCGCCGGGCGTGAAATAAAACTTCTCGTTGAAGAGCGGGTCGTCGGGGATGTGCATCTTGCGATAAGCGCCGAGGAGGGAGCCGTCGGCGTCGATGACGGCAGCGGAATTTCTGTAGACGCCGGCCGCCTGTCGCTCGAAGATGGGGACGATGATG
Organism: Gemmatimonadaceae bacterium; assembly: GCA_050733435.1. Lineage (GTDB taxonomy): Bacteria > Gemmatimonadota > Gemmatimonadetes > Gemmatimonadales > Gemmatimonadaceae > UBA4720. The sequence goes on from JBOHTB010000027.1 coordinate 56,465, forward strand.
ACCACCTCTAGATCACGCGCCACCTTCTGCATGCGCGCTATCGTCGGACCGGGGATCGGCTCCGCAAGGTCGAAGCGCTCGTGCTTCTGCGATTTGCAGAAGTAAGGCGCGTTGAAGAGCTCCTGAAGGCAGATGATCTGCGCGCCGCGTTCGGCCGCTTCGCGCACGCGTGATATGGCGTTGTCGACATTGGCGTCGACGTCGGTGGTCACTGCTTCTTGTACGATTCCTACTGTGAACGAAGGCGAAGTCGACATTGATGAAAGGTTAACCCGTTCATCGTACACAGGAAGTGGCCGGGTGATTGCGTTAAGTTAGGGCATCCGTGAGGTCGCGACATGGAGCGAGACGAAACCAGCCCGACGACAGTTCCCGAATCCACGCCGAGTAAGGGCAACGTCAGCGAGAAACGGCGGCTGCGGCGCAGTACTCGTCTCAACACTGCGTTTCGCGCGATCAAGGCGCAGCACTCGGCAAATCGCTCGAGCATGGAGATACTCGCCGACAGGATGATCGGCATCGCGAGCTCGACGCCTTTTCTGGTGATTCACGGAATCCTTTTCGTCCTGTGGATCCTTTGGAATATTCCCGGCATCCCGTTGCCGCATTTCGATCCCTATCCGTACGGGATGCTCACGACGATCGTCTCACTCGAGGCGATCTTCCTGTCGATCTTCGTGCTGATGACTCAGAGCCGCGAGTCGAAGATCGGTGAGTTGCGGGAGGAGCTGACTCTCCAGGTGAATCTCCGAATCGAAGAGGAGGTCACGAAGACGCTGCACCTGGTCGCCGGACTTTACTCGCGACTCGGGCTCGTGCTGGCGGACGATCCCGAGCTCAAGGCGATGCTGGAGCCGCTGGATCCAAAGCGGATCGAGGCCGACCTCGCCGAGCAGATCCATGCGTCGATCCCGCGATTCAGAATCAAAAAGAGAAAGGACGCTCAGCCGGTTTAGCGGGACGCGGGACGCGGGAAGCGGGAAGCGGGAAGTGGGAAGCGGGAAGCGGGAAGCGGGAAGTGGGAAGCGCTTGACCGAGGACCCGGACCAAGTGCATTGCTGATCGCGGACTGATTGAGGACCGAGGACGCGGACTGACTGAGAACTCCGGACTCAATGCGTCGGAGCGAGGACCTCCGGCTCACCCATCCTTCCGGTCTAGCGCTCACCCATCCTCCCGGTCTGTATCCCGCCCTCCGCTAGCCGCTAATCGCTGAGAGTTAATCGCTCAGCGCTGCAAAAGCCGGTGGCAGCTCTCGTGGCCTAAAGGCGAAAGCAGTTGCCTGTGCCCCTGCGCCACCTGACCTGTCAAGATCCCTCGCCCAGGGCACGCAACTCCAAGCTGACAGCCCGCATCAGTGAGTGAGAGCAGTTGCAGTTCGCAGTTAGTCCGAGCCCTCGGTCGTGCCGCTTCCCGCTTCCCGCGTCCCCCTTCCCGCGTCCCCCTTCCCGCTTCCCGCTTCCCGCTCAAGCCTTCTCCCTCTGCACAAGCTGCCTGAGCACGTACGGAAGTATTCCGCCGTGCCGGTAGTAGCTCATCTCCTCCGGAGTATCGATCCGCGCCACCGCGCTGAAGGTCTTCTCCTTTCCGTCGGCTGACCGCGCCCGAACCGTCACGACCGTCCGCGCCTTCATCTCCTCGGAGATGCCCTCGATGTCGTAAGTCTCGAATCCCGTAAGTCCGTGAGTCGTGCGGGTCTCACCATTAATGAACTCGAGCGGGAGTACTCCCATCCCGACGAGATTCGAGCGGTGAATTCGCTCGAACGATTCCGCGATCACGGCGCGGACGCCGAGGAGCAGCGTTCCCTTGGCAGCCCAATCGCGCGATGAGCCGGTGCCGTACTCCTTGCCGGCGATGATCACGAGAGGCACGCCGTTCTCCTCGTATTCCATCGCTGCGTCGTAAATCGTGACCGCTTTCTCTCCCGGCTTGCGCGCGGTCCATCCTCCTTCCGTTCCGGGCGCGAGCTCATTCCGCAATCGAATGTTGGCGAACGTGCCTCGCATCATCACTTCATGATTTCCGCGCCGCGATCCGTAGGAGTTGAAATCAGCGGTCTTGACGCCGTGCTCGATCAGCCATTTGCCGGCCGGGCTCGCTGCCGGAATAGATCCGGCCGGCGAGATGTGGTCCGTCGTGATCGAGTCGCCGAACATCGCGAGGGCGCGTGCTCCCTCGATCGCGCGGATGCCGGGCGGCGCGAGCTTCATCCCCTCGAAGAACGGCGGGTTCTTCACGTAGGTTGAATCAGGATCCCACGAGTAGAGATCGCCTTCGGGAACCGGCAGACTGCGCCAGTTATCGTCGCCGTGAAACACATTCGAGTATTGCGCCTTGAACATCTCGGCCTTCACAGAGCGAAGGATCTCGTCCTCGACTTCCTTGGGCGCTGGCCAGATGTCGCGCAGAAAGACAGGTCCACTCTTGCCGACACCGATCGGCTCCGTGTTGAAATCGATGTCCATCCTGCCGGCCAGCGCGTAGGCCACCACGAGCGGCGGGGATGCGAGATAATTGAAGCGAGTGAGCGGATTGATTCTTCCTTCGAAGTTCCGGTTTCCCGAAAGCACCGCCGCTACGACGAGCTTGTTCGCTTCGATTGCGTCCGCGATCGGCTGCGGCAAAGGACCCGAGTTACCGATGCACGTGGTGCAGCCGAACCCGACGACGTTGAAGCGGAGCTTCTCCAGCGCATCCATCACCTTGGCGGCGCGGAAATAATCCGTCACCACCTTCGAACCAGGCGCGAGACTGGTCTTCACCCACGGCTTGGACATCAAACCCCTGGCGACCGCATTTCGGGCCAGCAATCCCGCCGCAAGCATTACGCTCGGATTCGACGTGTTCGTGCAGCTCGTGATCGCCGCGATAACAACCGAACCGTGGCGGATCGAGAATTTCTCCCCGTTCATCTCCACCGGAACGCTCGAGTTTGCGCGAGCCTGCTCGTCGGGATCGGTCGCGACAACCGAGGGCGAAAGCTGCGGCGACGCGGCCACCTGCATTGCTTGCCTGGCCGCCGCCACTGCGGCCACAGTTCCCGTGCGATCCAGATCCGCGACCAGTGCCTCCGTGAACATTCTCTTCGCCAGCCTGAGCGGCACTCTATCCTGCGGCCGCTTCGGTCCAGCGAGACTCGGCTCGATGCTGCGGAGATCGAGCTCGATCGAATCGGTGAAGATCGGATCGGCGGTTTCGTCGGTGCGGAAAATTCCCTGCGCCTTGCAGTACGCCTCGACGAGCTGCACCTGCGCTTCGTCGCGTCCCGTGAACCTGAGATACTTGATCGTCTCGGCGTCGATGGGGAAGAAGCCCATCGTCGCGCCGTACTCCGGCGACATGTTGCCGATCGTCGCGCGATCCGCGAGCGATAGGCTCGAGAGTCCCGCTCCGTAAAACTCCACGAATTTCCCGACGACTTTTTTCTTGCGCAGCATCTCGGTGACGGTGAGCACGAGGTCCGTCGCCGTCGCGCCGGGTGGGAGCTTGCCGTGCAGCTTGAATCCGATGACTTCCGGGATCAGCATCGACACGGGCTGGCCCAGCATTGCTGCCTCGGCTTCGATTCCACCGACACCCCAGCCGAGTACGCCCAGGCCGTTGATCATGGTGGTGTGCGAGTCGGTGCCGACGAGTGAGTCGGGATACGCGTAGGTCTGTTTGCCGACAACCTCGGTGAAAACGCCTTTGGCCAGATACTCGAGGTTGATCTGGTGCACGATGCCCGTGTCTGGGGGAACCACGCGGAAATTATGTAGCGCTTTCTGGCCCCATCGCAGGAATGCGTAACGCTCCTGATTGCGGCGGAACTCGAAATCGGCATTGATCAAGAGCGCCGCTTCCGATCCGTACTCGTCGACCTGCACCGAGTGGTCGATGACGAGATCGACCGGCTGCAGCGGGTTGATGAGCCGCGGATCGCCGCCGAGTCGCGCGAGCGCGTCGCGCATCGCTGCGAGATCGACGACTGCCGGAACGCCCGTGAAATCCTGCAGGAGAACTCGTGCGGTGCGGAACGCGATCTCTTTTTCGAGTTTGCCTTTGACATCCCACGTCGCGAGCCCGCGGATGTCGTCGGCTTTCACGAACTTGCCGTCTTCGTTTCTGAGGAGATTCTCGAGGAGGATCTTGAGGCTGACGGGGAGTCTGTCTGCGTTCCCGTTCGCGAGCTTGGAGAGCGAGTCAAGCCGAAAGATCGTGTACTGCCGACCCGCAACGTCCAGCGTTGATCGGCTACCGAAGGAATTCGGGTGTGTCATTGTTTTTTTTCCGAACTTGGCCGCGTCTTGCGCTGGCCAGTGTGCGCGGAGCCACTGCCGCGCTCATCGAGTCGCGACAGGCTAACGTAAATCTAACACAATCGTCGCGGGGTTCGGTGCTCACCCGGCAGCGTGTAGTGTTCAGTTGCAGTTGCACTTGCTGTCGCAGTTCCAAGGATGGACGGTTCGAAAACGCCTACCCCGCCTTTTCGGTAGTCTCGCTCGTCGGATCTACCGTCGTCCGTCCTCCGCGCCGATCGCCCCGCTCCAGCCTCGTCGCCTCGATTGCGTAGGTCGGACAGTGATGCACGAAATCCCCGTCCGCCGGTGACCACTCCACTATCGGCGTCACCGGATACGCCTTTCTGCGCCCGTCCATCGCCATGAGGTGCGGAGCGAGCGCCACGCACAGCTCGCAGCCGATGCATTTCTCGGGGTCAACTACGATCTCGGTTGCGCGTCTCGGAAAAACGCCGCTTCCACTCTCGCAGCACTCCTCGAAATGCTGCAGCGCGTCCATCGCCGCCGTGTATCCGGCCTCGAGCACTTCGTTCGTTTCAGAAAAACTGAACCACCCGATGTGATTGACTTTCGGTCGAATGAGAATCATCGGCGGCTTTGTCCACTGCCCGAACGGGACGAGCTGCAGCGCGTGCATCATAGTCGTCGCGGCGCGCATGTAGATCGATGTGAACCCCGCCGTCGCGATGTCGTTTTCCGGCTCGAGGTCGCTCGAGCCCGTGTCGACCGCGATCACCACATCCATTCCCCTTCCCGCGATCGAAACAGGAAGATTGTCGAGCACACCACCGTCCACGCACAGCCGGCCGCCCACGTATCCCGGCGGATAGAATCCCGGCAGCGCACACGACGCGTACACGGCGTCGATCACGCTCACGTCCCGCAGCCCGTGAAGTCCCCATACGACCTGCGAGCCGCGCTGGATGTCCACCGTATTCACCAGAACGCGTCTCTTCATTTTCTGAAAGCTCGGTTGCTTCACCACTCCCTGGACGACGTTGCGCAAAGGATCTTCGAGATAGATCGACGGCGACTTCGTCCGCTCGAGCAGCATTCCCATTCGATTGAGCCGGAAGAGATCGCGGCGCTTCAGATTGCGCGCCCTGTCTTCCATCTCTCTGACGGGCATGTCGTTGCCGTACGCCGCGGCAATCAGAGCGCCGATGCTCGTCCCCGCGATCACCAGCGGATCGATCTTGAGCTCCTTGAGCGCCCTTATGACACCGATGTGGGCGAAGCCCTTGAGACCACCTCCGCCGAGCACCAGCGCGATCTTGCGCGCGCGTTTCGGCTTCGGTGGAACTGCTCGCTTCGGTCGGCTGGGCGTTGCTCGGGCCATGCTCAGGTCAGGTGCGGGAGAGTATAATGTACTGACAACATCACACCCACAGAAAAGGAATCATGCCCCGTCCCATCGTGCTCCTGACGACGCTCGCGCTCGTTTGCGCCGCCAGCGCCCACGCACAGGCCGATCGCGGCGTCAGCCGGATAACTTCGCAGGAGATCGACGCGCACCTGCGCTTTCTCTCGTCGGATTTGCTCGAGGGACGAGCGCCGGCGACTCGTGGCGGGCAACTCGCCGAACTGTACATCGCTTCCCAGCTCGAAGCGTTCGGCGTGAGACCGGGAGTCGGCGACTCCTCTTACTTCCAGCGCGTACCGATCGATGTCGTGAAATCTGATCCTGCCACAATCAAGGTCACCGCGTCGGGTAAAGCGACTGCGAATCTCCGATCAACCGAAGACGTCGTCGTGTTCCCCGGCTCCGCCATCGCCACGAGCACTGCCCGTGGTGAGCTGGTCTTCGTCGGTTACGGAGTGAGTGCACCAGAGTACAAGTGGGATGACTTCAAAGGCACGGACGTCCGCGGAAAAATCCTCCTTGTGCTCGTCAACGACCCACCCGCCACCGCTGCCGAGCCGAACCTGTTCGGCGGAAATGCGATGACGTACTACGGACGCTGGACCTACAAGTACGAGGAGGCTGAACGACGGGGCGCCGCTGGAATGCTCATCGTGCACACCACCGAGCGCGCGGGTTACCCCTGGCACGTAGTCGTCAATTCGAATTCTACGGAGCACAGACTGTTGCCGCGGGATCCTTCTCTTCCCGCGCCGATCGGAGTGCGCGGCTGGATCACCGACAGCGCAGCAACCGCACTCCTCGCACAGGCCGGTCTCAAGATGGCCCAGCTCCGCAAGCAGGCGGAATCGCGCAATTTCCGCCCGGTCCCGACGGGAATCATCATCGACGCATCGATGAAGAACAGCCTCGAGCACATGTCGGCAAACAACGTCGTCGGAGTAGTAACCGGAATCGATCCGAAGGTACGCGACCAGTTTGTCGTCTACAGCGCCCATTGGGATCACTTCGGCATCGGGCCGGTCGTCAATGGTGATTCGATCTACAACGGCGCCGTCGACAACGCGTCCGGGGTCGCTTCGATACTGACGATCGCGCACGCCGCCGCCGAAGGCGTGAAGCCGCGCCGCTCGCAGATGTTCGTTTTCGTCACTGCGGAGGAAGCGGGACTCCTTGGCTCCGAGTATTTCGGTGAAAATCCGCCCGTTCCTGCGTCGAATATCATCGCTGCGCTCAACATGGACATCGTACCGGTCAACGGTCGCGTTCGGGATCTGAACGTCATGGGAGACAACAAAAGCTCGCTGGGGCCGTCTCTCGCCGAGATGCTGAGAGCTGAAGGCGTAAGAATTTCGCCGGACGCGCATCCCGAGCAGGGACACTTCTATCGCTCCGACCACTTCTCCTTCGCGAAGGTAGGAATTCCTTCGGTCTCCATTGGTGGCGGCGTTGACTATGTGGGCCGCCCGGCCGGATGGGGTCTGCAACAACAGGAGGACTACACGGCCCACCGGTATCACCAGCCCTCCGATGAGTACAGCCCCGACTTCGATCTTAGAGGGGCCGTGCAGCTCGCTTCGATTGTCTATCGGTTCGCTTTCCAGCTCGCTAACGCCGATACCGTCCCGACCTGGAACGCCGACGCTGAATTCAAAGCCGTTCGCGATTCGTCGCGAAAGGGCCGTTAGGCGCGGGCTGGATCCACCGGACATGAATTCAGGGACCGCGCGCATCGCCGATCCGCTTCTCGCATTCAGAGACGAGTTCCCGATCCTCGAAAAGACGCGCTATCTCGTCTCCAACTCGCTCGGCCCGATGCCGCGCACCGTTCCGGCCAAGCTCGCCGAATACGCGCGCGACTGGGGCGAGCTTGGCGTCAAGGCCTGGACGCACGGTTGGTGGGAGAAGCCCGTCGATGTCGGGAACGAGATCGCGCCACTCATCAACGCCGGCCCCGGCGAAGTGGTGATGATGCCCAACGTCACCATCGCGCAGACCGCGGTGCTCTCCTCCGTTGATTTCCCGAAGGGTCGCGACACGATCGTGATGACCGAGCTCGATTTTCCATCGGTCCGCTACGCGTTCGCCGAGCTGGCGGAGCGATTCGGAGCGAGGGTAGTGGTCGTTCGGTCCGATGACGGATTGACAATCGATACGGAGAAGCTTCTCGACGCGATCGACGAGCGCACGCGGCTCGTCGCGGTATCGCACGTCCTCTTTCGCAGCGCGTATGTGATGGACGCCGATGCGATCTGCCGTCGGGCGCATGAAATGGGTGCACTCGTGTCGCTCGACTCGTTTCACGGCGTAGGAATCATTCCAGTCGACGTCAAACGGAGCGGCGCGGATTTTCTGACCGGCGGCGTCCTCAAGTGGCTTTGCGGCGGACCCGGCGGGTGCTTCCTCTACGCGAGCCCAGCGGTGCGCGATTCTCTCAAGCCCGCGCTCACGGGATGGCAGGCGCATTCGAGACCGTTCGCCTTCGAGGAATCCATGGAGTACACGACCGGCCCCTTCCGCTGGCTCAACGGGACTCCGGTAATTCCAGCCCTTTACGCCGCGGCCGAAGGTCCTCGGATCCTTCGCCGCGCCGGGATCGCGGCCATCAGGGAGAAAAGCGTCCGTCTGACGTCACTTCTGATATCGCTCGCGGAGTCCAGGGGCTACGCGATCAGGGCTCCGCGCGATCCAAAGCGGCGAGGTGGAACCGTCGCCGTGGATGTGCCTCATGGCCATGAGGTCACCCAGCATCTACTTTCCCGAAACATCCTTGTCGACTATCGCGTCGGCGCTGGTATCAGGATTGCCCCTCATTTCTTTACGAAAGAGGAGGAGCTCGAAGAGGCCGTGCACGAAATCGATGCGGCTCTCGAGAGTGGCAGCTGGCAGCGGTACTCCGAGAACGTCGCGGTCGTCACCTGAGCCGTGATTCCTTCGGATGTTACTACCTTGAACAATGCTGTGTCTAAAGAGTACAATAGATTCATACTCGACTCCTCGGAGGGTGCGTCGTCATGCCAACACCTTTTTTGAGTTCTGAAGAGTACGACGAGAGAGCGCATCAGCTGTATAACGAAGGACAGTATGACGAAGCTCTGGACGTACTCAAAGAGGGACTCGGCCTCTACCCGAACGCGGTGGAGCTCCACATTGGAGTTGGCTACGCACACCATGCTCGCGAAGAATTCGCCTGGGCCCGACGGAGTTTCGAGGAGGCCCTCGTCCTCGACCCCGATCACGAGGACGCACTAGCCGGACTCGGCGAGACGCTTCTTAAATTCGGCCAGCAGGAGTCCGCGCTCAAAAGCTTCCGTCACACGCTGGAGCTCGGTTATCAGGACGATGTGGAGCTGATGCTCCAGATCGGCCGCGCGCTTTTCCGCGAAGGGTTGATCGAGGAATCGAAGCATTTCTTCGAGATCGCCGCGCAACAGACGCCGGATGCGGCTGAAGCGGTGTCGTGCATCGGCTACGCGGAGCACAGACTTGGAAACGACGAGATCGCCATCGCGACTCTTCGTCGCGCGCTCCAAATCGATCCGGATCACACCGAGGCGCGCATCTACCTTGGCAACATTTTTTACGACCGCGGCGATTACGAGGCGGCGCACTATCAGCTGGACAAATCAAATCCGGACGACCACTGGGACGAGCTCGGCATCTGGAGATTGATCGAGCTGAAGAAGATGCTCTTCAAGCTGCGCGACAACGATCCAGAGATCCGCCCCTGGGAGGAGCGGCTTCGCGATCTCTCGGGCGAGCTCGACGACATCGATGAAATGCTCGCCGAGATCGAGGCGAAGCACATGGACGCGGCTCAGACGGAATCGAAAGGGCAGCTGGAGCTTTTCGGCGCGCTCCTTTCGAGTTTTGCCGAGGTGAAATCCACGCCCGAGTCCCACCGCATTAAGCTCGACGATGGCAATACATTTGAAGGAACCTGGGAAGAAATCGTCGACAAGATGCGCGATGCCAATTGCCTCAAGGAAACACCCAAGCCGGAACAGGATGCAGAGAGCTTCATTCGTCGTAGTGCGGATGCAGGGCTTTTGCGCATCCTAAGGT